>NZ_JBLXXZ010000010.1:0-76221 GCF_048513015.1 Rothia sp. P7181
CGCTCAGGTTCTATCGCTCATCTCCGAGCAGATGATGAACTTATCGAGTCAGTTTACGGTGAATGACACGGTGCGGTTTTGCCGCTTCAGGGCCGAGACGTTCAACTTTATTAGCTTCATACGACTCGAAGTTACCTTCGTACCAATACCAGTTATCTGGGTTTTCGTCGGTGCCTTCCCAAGCAAGGATATGGGTTGCTACTCGGTCGAGGAACCAACGGTCGTGGGATACGACAACGGCACAGCCGGGGAATTCAAGCAACGCATTTTCAAGGGATGCAAGAGTTTCTACGTCGAGGTCGTTTGTTGGTTCGTCCAAGAGCAGAAGGTTTCCGCCTTGTTTAAGGGTTAGTGCCAAGTTGAGTCGGTTACGCTCACCGCCAGATAGCACTCCGGCTTTCTTTTGTTGGTCTGGGCCTTTAAAACCGAAAGCGGAGACGTAGGCGCGAGAAGGCATCTCTACTTGACCTACTTGAATGTAGTCGAGTCCGTCAGAGACAACTTCCCAGAGTGTTTTTTCAGGGTCGATATTTGCACGGTTCTGGTCGACGTATGAGATTTTGACGGTTTCACCAATTTTAAGTTCTCCACCGTCTAGTTCTTCAAGTCCAACGATAGTTTTGAAGAGTGTTGATTTACCCACACCGTTAGGTCCGATAACACCAACGATGCCGTTACGTGGCAAGCTGAAGGACAGTCCATTAATCAAAGAACGTCCATCAAACCCTTTTTGAAGGTTTTCAGCTTCAATGACGACGTTACCAAGACGTGGTCCTGGAGGAATCTGAATCTCTTCGAAATCAAGTTTACGGGTCTTTTCAGCTTCAGCTGCCATCTCCTCGTATCGTGCAAGACGAGCTTTAGACTTTGCTTGACGTCCTTTGGTGTTAGAACGAACCCAGTCGAGTTCATCGTTGAGGCGCTTCGCTAATTTTGCGTCTTTTTTACCCTGAACTTCTAGGCGGGCGCGTTTCTTCTCGAGGTAGGTGGAGTAGTTTCCCTCATACGGGTAGAGGTTTCCACGGTCAACTTCAGCAATCCATTCTGCAACATGGTCGAGGAAGTAGCGGTCGTGTGTTACAGCGATAACGGCACCTTCGTAGGATTGTAGGTGTTGTTCGAGCCAAAGCACAGATTCTGCGTCGAGGTGGTTCGTGGGCTCATCGAGGAGGAGAAGATCGGGTTTTTCTAGTAGCAATTTGCACAATGCGACACGACGACGTTCACCACCGGAGAGTTTTGTTACGGGTGAGTCTGCTGGTGGGCATCGGAGAGCGTCCATCGCTTGTTCAAGTTGGGAGTCGAGATCCCATGCATTTGCCGCGTCGATTGCTTCTTGCAGTTTGCCCATTTCTTCCATGAGCGCATCGAAATCTGCATCGGGGTTTGCCATTTCTTCTGAAATGGCGTTGTATCGGTCAAGTTTTTCTTTAATCTCGCCGACGCCCTCTTCAACGTTACCAAGAACGGTTTTTTCTTCGTTCAGAGGTGGCTCCTGTAGAAGGATTCCTACAGTGTATTCGGGAGATAGGCGGGCTTCACCATTAGATGGTGTGTCCAGCCCTGCCATGATTTTGAGGATGGTTGATTTTCCAGCGCCGTTAGGTCCAACCATACCGATTTTAGCGCCGGGGAAAAATGACATAGAGACGTCATTGAGGATGACTTTGTCGCCCACTGTTTTGCGGGCTTTGCTCATCGTATAAATAAATTCTGCCATGGTCTCTAGGCTACCGTATTCGGGTTTTTCTTGCTGTTCTTTAGTGTCAGTGTGTGGAATGTTGTTGGATTGTTTTATTCCACAACCTTATGATTGGGCGTCAGGTGATGAGTTATTATACGGGACTGCCCCAGATAGAGTGCGTTCTATCTGGGGCAGTTTTAGTGATGTTATTTTAGTAGCCCGATTCTTCAATTTCGGGCAGGTCAACTACTTCAAAGCTCAGTGTTCCTTCAGCTCGTGAGACCGTGGTATTCGGATCTCGTGGAGAACGTTTTGCTGCCCACGCTTGGAAGCTTTCTTCATCGGCCCAGCGAGTAATGACGAAGTAATGTTCTTGACCTTCACCGGTCGGGCGCAACAACTCAAAACCTTCAAAACCGGGCTCTTGGTCTACTGAGTGTTTACGTTGCGCAAACCGTTTTTCGAGTTCAGCAAAGTTTCCGTCTTTAACAGCGAGTTTGTTAATTTTTAGGATGGTCATAAGAGCTCTCTTTCTTCGTTGTTGAGCTACTTCCAGTATATGCTTGGTGACAGATATTACCTACAGGTTTTTTGACTTAAAGGCACTTTCTTTTTGCTCCCTTATGAATCTGGATGTATCATACAGAAAGGTCGTTTTTGACCTTATCGCCTCAGTAGCTCAGTGGATAGAGCAGGAGCCTTCTAATCTCTTGGTCGGGGGTTCGACTCCCTCCTGGGGCACATATAAGAGGCCTTGCAATACTTAGTATTGCAAGGCCTCTTTGTATTATCACACTGTTTTAGGTCACCAGTTGATAAGAGACAGGTTGACATCTCTTTCTCAGAACTCGACGTGTTGCAGGATCAACGAAGACTAAGTAACAGGCGTATCCGAAGGAAACGATAACGGCAAGGAGCCTTCCCATATTTGTGTCAAAATCTTTGAGGTAGGGTGATACATCTAATTGGTCGCTGACGGCATAAATCATAAAAAATAGCGTGGTAATGAAGTAGAAGTCCAATTGCCAATTAGTTTTGATGCCAGTAATGGCGAAAAAGGGTATGACCCACAGCAAGTACCATGATTGAATCATAGGCGAGAAGACTACAACGAGCCCCAACGATATTCCTGCTCGTCGCACAACGTTATTGCTCGCTCCTCGAAACATCACGATAACGGCGCTTCCCATACCGATGTATTTGCTGATACTGCCGATAAGATCTTTGACAAAATCTGCAGCTTCTGAAGAGGAGAAAAAGGCAACAATAGATGAAACAACTACCATGAGGAATCCCATCGGTGAATACCAAATGTATTGACCTCCAGTAGTTGAGAGTGCGCCAATCCAACCAAAGCCAAAGCCGCTCAGTAGCCCCATGACGGTAAGTTCTGCAAGGGAGATAGCACCAACGTAGAACCATGTGGTGAAGATTCTTATCCACGAGGCATCTTTACCAGCCCACAGCAACCCGATAAATGGTAGGAGCACGAGAGCAATAGGTTTAATGGCAATAGCTAAGGTCACTAGTGTTGCCCCAATAATACCGCCACAATAGTTGCGATCTTTTGTGGCGTAGTAGAACCCTGCTAAAGCGATACCTGTCATCAGGGCATCATTATGCGCAGCAGTCACAAACTGGGCAATAAATAATGGGTTTGCAACCACGAGCCATAACGCTCGAGTGGAGTTGAATCCCTGTAAAAACGCAGTTTTAGGCACATAGTAGGCGATTAATCCGACCCCAAAAACCGCGATGAGTCTGAAAAGAATGATACCTAAATCAATATTTGAGCCAGCAATTCTGACAACAAGTTCTTCAATCCATAAGAAGAGCGTTCCATAAGGTGGTGGTGATTGCGCCCAGAGAGGGTCTGCCCCATATTGGAAGAAGTTATTGATAGTTGAGACACCGTTCTCATAGGGGTTCAGTCCAGCAAGCATGACTCGCCCTTGTGCAAAGTACGAAAAAACGTCTCGACTAAAAAGTGGGAAGGCGAATAGTTGTGGTGTTGTCCAGCAGATAATGGCGCTCCATGTCCATCGATTGGTGTTACTACCCCAGCCTCTAAGCTTTTGAGAAAGTCTGAGCCATTCTCTGCACATCATCATTCCACCAATTGCTAACAGCAAGATGCAGGCAACGATGCCTGCAACGTTATATCGCAAGGCAATAATCAGTGGTTCTCGGTTCAGAGGTGAGGCATCACTAATCCACCCAACACCAAACGAGCCTATTGTCATGAGTATGGAACCGATGGTTCCCATGATGATAGTACGCAATGGGTTTCCATAAACATAGAGTTTTTGGAGGTTGTTCCGATGTTGAGTAGGAGTAAGAGAAGGTTTTTCTGCTGTTTGATTCATAAGGTTCCTGATGCAAGGTGCCGATTATTGACGTTAATTTTACCTGTTATTTGCGGTGGGCAGTATGGGCTAGGAGTGGCGTCAGCTAATTCTTGAGAAGTTTTTAGCTAAGGTTTTCTTTTTCTGTGTCCTTGAGAGTAAATTAGAGTTTGTGTCTATTTCTAATGAACGAATTGTATGGATTGATTGTGAGATGACAGGACTGTCGTTGCAGCAGGATGCTCTCATTGAGGTAGCTGTTATTGTTACTGATGCTGAGCTAAATGTTCTTGACGATGGATTAGACGTTCTCATTAAGCCTGAGCCAGAAGCACTTGAGCAAATGAATGATTTTGTGCGGAATATGCACGAAAATTCTGGTCTTCTTGAGGAGTTAGATTCTGGAATTTCTTTGAGCGAAGCTCAGAGTCAGGTGCTTGAATATATTAAAAGATTTGTTCCGGTTGCGGGAAAAGCGCAGCTAGGTGGCAACTCTGTGGGAACAGATAAGGCTTTTTTGGTTCGAGATATGCCAGAGGTAATCGAGCATCTTCATTATCGAGTGATTGATGTGTCTACGATTAAGGAGCTTGCTCGTAGGTGGTTCCCTGCTGCTGCTTATGGTGCCCCGCAGAAGACGGGTAATCATCGCGCCTTAGGTGATATCAGGGATTCTATTAATGAGTTGAAGTATTATCGTCAGGCGGTTTTTGTTCCAGCCCCTGGCCCCGATGCGATGGCAGTTGCCAAGATTGCTCAAGAGTTTTCCTCAGAAAAACCGTAACAGTGTCAAGCATCACATGGTTTCAGTTTTGGTTTTATCGCATTAGTCGGTAAGCTATTACCTGTTGCTAAAACAAAGCACTTTATGGAGTACTTTGTATCAGTAATATATGGTGGTCGTAGCTCAGTTGGCAGAGCGCCTGGTTGTGGTCCAGGAGGTCGCGGGTTCGATCCCCGTCGATCACCCAAAGGAAGGGTCGTTATGGCATTAGCCATAACGACCCTTTTAGTATATATCGCTAATTATTTCTCGAGGATTCCATTTTAAGGAGCTTCTATGACAGTCCTTCCCATCGTTATTCACGGAAACCCTGTCCTGCACCGGAGAGCAGAACCTGTCACGGCTTTTGATGACACTCTCGCCGAACTCATTGAGAACATGTATGAGACGCAGGAGCTATCTCATGGTGTAGGGCTCGCTGCCCCCCAGGTTGGAGTAGGATTAAGACTCTTTACCTATAAATTTGATAATAATGATGGAGTCCCTCCCCTAGGCGTTGTCATCAACCCCGTACTCACTCTTGGAAAAATTTCTTCTGCAGACCCCGACCCTGACGAGGAAGAAGAAGGTTGTCTATCTTTTCCAGGGTACGGTTTCCCACTTAAAAGAGCAGATTGGGTAGGTGTTCGAGGATTAGACGCGCAAGGTCAACCTCTTGAGTTTGAAGCAACTGGATGGTTTGCTCGAGTGATGCAACACGAAACAGACCATTTAGATGGAAAGCTATACGTTAATCGCCTCAATAAAAAATGGACAGCCAGAGCTAAAAAAGTTATTAAACGTGAGGGATGGACTGTCGAGGGGAACTCATGGCTACCAGGAGTAGACCCAGACCCCTTTGGGCATTAAAAGCGCAAACCCTTTGCCTCAGTGAACAACTTGCACAAAGGGGCGAACGGGACACTCGATAAGCCGGGTTTTGTACTTGACATATTGCATGTTCAGTGGCAATTATCCATCTAGACCTAGAATTGCTCCTAGGCTCAAGCAGCTTACCCGAGCACTTCAGCGCACTACTTACTACGTACTCTATTTAGCCTTGCTCCGAATGGGGTTTACCAAGCTGTTATAGTCACCTATAACACTGGTGGTCTCTTACACCACCTTTTCACCCTGACCTAGAATCTAGGCGGTCTATTTTCTGTGGCACTTTCCTGCAAGTTACCTTGAGTCGACGTTATCGACCATTCTGTGCTGTGGAGCCCGGACTTTCCTCGTGATGATTCACCACGCAATTGCCTGAGCATCCCGTTCGTGTTTCGATTCTACTACACTTAGAGCATGCTTATTTTATTTCCACCCTCTGAAGGCAAAACAGCTCAAAGCACACATCAAACTGTCGACTTAGCAGATTTGAGTTTTCCTGAGCTTACTCAGTCACGGGAGGAGTTGATGCATCAGCTCCAGATTGTCAGCGCTGCTGAAGATGCTTTGACTCAGTTAAAGGTGGGAGCTTCTTTAGCCAAAGAGGTCGAGCGTAATACCAGATTATTCCAAGAACCTGCAGCACAAGCCTCTGATGTTTATAGTGGTGTGTTATTCGAGGCCTTTGATTTTGCTTCTCTAGATCAGCAGGCGCAAGAGCGTGCAATTAATTCTGTTGTCATTATTTCGGCGCTTTGGGGCGCTGTTCGACTTTCTGACGTTATTCCTGCATACCGGTTATCTATGGGGGTGAAACTTGGTGAGGTTGGAGACCTTGCAAAGTATTGGAGAGGTGAGCTCTCGCCAGTTTTAGACCGCCATTATTCAGGCGAGTTAGTTATTGATTGTCGTTCTGCTGCATATGCGAAGGCTTACCCAGCACCGTTAGAGCGAACCCTCAGCGTCCGTGTTGAGAAGGTCCTCGAGAATGACGAACGCAAGGTAGTGTCTCATATGGCGAAACATTATCGAGGAGAGTTGGGGCGTTATCTTGTTCAAAAAGGTTTGACTGATATCAATGTCCCAGACGAGCTGATGAATGAATTGTCTAGGGACTGGGAAGTTGAGTTTTGCCCTGCCACAACAAAATCTGCAGGTATTCTGACTCTTGTGATTCGCTAGTTTTCATGGGGGGGTACAACACATCGAAAGAACATATCTGTTTTTACCAGACAATTTTAGTTCGAAACTATAGAATCTCCCCTTTAGTTAAGTGTAAGATAAGGCTGTCCTTATCCGACACATTTCTAAAGGTAGGCCCATTTTGCCTCACTCATTCTCATTCAAAAACTTTCAGCGTCGAGCTTGTGCGCTGAGCCTCGCAGGTGCTCTTCTTATCCCCGCAGCTGCAACAGCTTTCGCACAAGAAAACGCCCCTGCAACGGCCATCGTTGCTAGTGATACGCAAGCACAGCAAGCTGGTGCAATGCATTGGGGTATCCGACCCTCGTTCATTTCTTATGTGGGTGGTCATCACAGCATCAGCGACGATGTTACAGAAGAAAACGGTATCTATAATTTCCCTTTCAACACTGTTGAAGAAAAAGATGGCGTAACAACTATTACAGGAAGCGGCCAAGTACGTTTTGCTTCACACTGTTCTGACGCTAACGACGTAGATACCTGCGAACTAGACCTTTCCCTAGCTGAACCCCAGATTGTTCTCAACCCCGAAGGAACTTCTACTCTCAGCTTCGTCGTTCGAACCCGCAACTATCAATCAAAGCAGATTGAGGGTCCCACTCGCATTGTGATGGCAAACCTCAAACTTGACGGGGCATCTCAGTCTGAGGTTGACGGAGTTGTCACATGGGATAACATTGCAACAGAACTAACAGCAGAAGGTGCTCACGCATTCTCAAACTTCTACAATGCTGGCACTGCTTTGGCTCCCCTCAATTTCTCTTACAAAGGGAAGAGTGTTGAAGTTGCTGCGTCAGATTATTCTATTGGCAAGAGCTGGAACACCGGACTAGACTATAGCGATGTTCACCGCGCCTCACGTATTGGCAAGTACGTGGTTCACGGATATGCAGAGTATTGGGGTAGCTCTACTCCTAAGTTCACGGTGCTTAATCCAGAAACAATGGAACCTGTCTCTACACTAGAAGTTCCAACAACAAAGTCTCTTCCTTTTGCAACAGACGCTGAACGTGGCATTTTCTACGTTGTTAACGCTGAAACTCATGCGGTAGATAAGTACGTTGTTAACGATGCCGGCACCCTCGTCAATGAAGGTGTTGTCGATGGTTTAGTCGCTCCCGAAGATGAACGTGTTGCTGCCCTAGGGTATAACCCATTCAATGATTCTCTTGCGCTACTTACTGTTGATGATGCAGGTAGTGGAACTGTCCAGTTTGTAGATGCTTCTGGCGCTGTTTCCTCACATAAGCTACCTGACCCTTACGAGGTTTCTCCTGCGCTTAAAGGCGTGAAGGCATACTCTGTCAAAGACTATTACGGTGATAAGTGGACCAATAATTCACGTATCCTCGAGCCTCTAGCCGACGGTTCTTTTGTCTTTTCACCTTCAACAAATATCTATGAAGAGACAGGTAACGAATACATTCTTCGCGGGCATGTCTTGCAGTTCTCTAACGAGACAGTTCCTGTTCGAGAAGTAGCTGAAGCTCAACCTGCAGAAGGTTTGGGAACAAGCATGCGTAATATCCGCACCTCTGATGATGGAAAAACTATTTTCCGTTGGAATGGTTTCTGGGGAAGTTCTTCTCGCTGGCAGGTACTTGGTTACGAAAACGGTCAGTTCTCTGTCATTAAGCCTCTAGAAGCACCTCCTGCAGAGATTTCTTCTATCGCTTCAGTCTTCTCCGATGGTGAACGCGTTGTCGTTCTTGATGGTACTCATAGCAAAGTTATTTGGTTTGACGATAACTTTGAGCCAGTTGAAGAGCTAAGCGTTCCCCATATGGAGCGAACAGCCCAAGATAATCCATTGACTGTAGTCATGGAAAATGGCGACATCATCATGCCAACAGTTGTTCGCAATAGCAACTATGATGATGAGCAATTCTTGACTCGTCTTGTTAAGAACCAGGAAGCAGTAACTCCTGCTGAGCCATCTGAACCTGCTGAGCCATCTGAACCTGCTGAGCCTTCAGAACCTGCTGAGCCTTCAGAACCTGCTGAGCCATCTGAACCTGCTGAGCCAGCTGAACCTGCTGAGCCTTCAGAACCAGCTGAGCCATCTGAACCAGCTGAGCCTTCAGAACCAGCTGAGCCTTCAGAACCAGCAGAGCCATCTGAACCTGCAGAGCCATCTGAACCTGCAGAGCCATCTGAACCTGCAGAGCCTTCAGAACCTGCAGAGCCTTCAGAACCAGCTGAGCCTTCAGAACCAGCTGAGCCATCTGAACCTGCTGAGCCATCTGAATCTGCAGAGCCAGCTGAACCTGCTGAGCCTTCAGAACCTGCAGAGCCTTCAGAACCTGCAGAGCCTTCAGAACCTGCAGAGCCTTCAGAACCTGCAGAGCCTTCAGAACCAGCTGAGCCTTCAGAACCAGCTGAGCCTTCAGAACCAGCTGAGCCTTCAGAACCAGCTGAGCCATCAGAACCAGCTGAGCCATCAGAACCAGCTGAGCCATCTGAACCTGCAGAGCCTTCAGAACCAGCTGAGCCATCTGAACCAGCTGAGCCATCTGAACCAGCTGAGCCTTCAGAACCTGCTGAGCCATCTGAACCAGCTGAGCCTTCAGAACCTGCTGAGCCTTCAGAACCTGCTGAGCCTTCAGAACCAGCTGAGCCTTCAGAACCAGCTGAGCCATCTGAACCTGCAGAGCCATCTGAACCTGCAGAGCCTTCAGAACCTGCTGAGCCATCTGAACCTGCAGAGCCTTCAGAACCAGCTGAACCAGCTGAACCAGCTGAACCAGCTGAACCAGCTGAACCAGCTGAACCAGCTGAACCAGCTGAGCCAGCTCAACCTGTACAAACTCATGAAACAGTCCAGCAGTCTCACAAGAAACTTGCTTACACTGGTTCACATGTAACAGGTCTTGCTCTATCAGCCCTCTTTATGACTGCAGCAGGCGGAGTGCTCATTGCTCGCTCACGTCGTCAAACTCGCTCATAAAATCTAAGCGTTAAGGCATAAAAGTAAAGAGCCCTTGTTGTGATGAACATAAATGTTCATCACAACAAGGGCTCTTAAGTATCCGTTATACAGTTCTTCTAAAATGTACTTGCAGAACCAGCAACGTCACCGGTTGAAACCACAAAATCCCACGGATCAGTATTTAGCTCAGAAACATAGAAAGAGATACTATACCCCTGATTAGCTAATCTCTGCTGAAGGAGTTCTCCAGCGCCTTTCAACCAAAGACTCTCACTAGCGTAGTGAGAACAATCAATAAGGTACGGTGTGCCCCCTGATAAAGATGCACCCTCACGGAATTCTGATGCTGGATGATGCCTCAAATCAGCAGTAATGTACACATCAGCCTCATGTTTGAGAACCTCACCTAACAGAGAATCCCCAGCACCAGTACACAACGCAATTTTTTGTACTTGTGCCGTCTTCGGCCCAGCTACACGTAAACCACCTGCCGTTGCAGGAAGAAAATGAGCAATACGACAGGACAGTTCCTCTAAAGTAACAGGTTCTGATAACTCTCCCACACGGCCAATCCCCACTGAATGTTCGTGTCCATCAATATTGATATTTTGAGAGTCGCTCAGTACTTTTGCCTCGTTGATTCCTAGCAATTTCATAAAAACGTCATTCGTTCCCAGCGGAGAAGAATCAACATTTGTATGTGCTCCCAATAAAGCACATTGACCCTCGATAAGAGTCTGTAAGACTTCTCCTTTATACGTATCATCCGCTATAAAATGCACAGGTCGTAACAGCAAAGGATGATGAGTGATCAACACATCTGCTTTACGCTGTACAGCTTCTTGAGCCACAGCAACAGTAGCATCTACAGCAAGCCCAATAGAACGAACCGGTTGTTTCAACCTTCCCGTAATGAGGCCGCTAGCATCCCAACTTTCAGATAGTTGAGGAGGAAAAATCTCATGAAAAGTACGAACCACATGTTCTAGCGAAGGTATTTTTTGCTCTGTCATATCTTCATCGTCTCATGAGTTCCTCTGATGCCGAAATAACGTCCCTAAGAAACCTCAGAATCATATTTCTGTCTCCGGCGCTACACTAGAGTGTAAGCATTCGATTTAAGGTGGTAACTTTGCAAACTCTCGTTCTTGGTGGCGGTTGTTTCTGGTGTTTAGAAGCAGTTTTAAGAAATTTCCGAGGAATTACCGATTGCGTTGTTGGATACACAGGCGGAGAATTGCCTTCTCCCACATATCCTCAAGTATGTGACGGGAATACTGGGCATATTGAAGTAGTCAAAGTACATTTTGACCCTCAGATAATTCCAGCAGATATTATCCTTGATATTTTCATGGCTTCTCATAACCCAACCAGTTGGGATCAGCAAGGAGCAGATGTTGGTTCACAATACCGTTCTGCGCTATTTTATTCGACAGATGAAGAATATCAGCTAATAAGTCAGGCTATCCAACGGGCACAAGGCTTCTGGGATTTACCTATCGTCACAGTTGTTGAACCCTTAGGAGTCTTTTGGGAGGCAGAAGACTACCATCAAAATTATTATGCGAAGAACCCAGAACAAGGGTATTGCTCAGCCGTTATTAATCCAAAAGTATCTAAAGCTCGACAAGCATTTTCCTTATATCTCAAAGACCAATAATAACGTTACGATATGTTTCATAGTTGATATAAATCTATGAGTCACCCCGTAAAGTGATACATACGTGATAGAACTTCTCAAGAAAATCAGAAGAGGACCTATGTCGAAGATATACCAGAACGTTACAGAAATTATTGGTGGCACTCCCCTCATCAAACTTAACCGTCTTGATGCAGATTTACCAGGCAATGTTGCTGTCAAACTCGAATTCTATAACCCTGCAAATTCTGTAAAAGACCGTATCGGCAAAGCAATTATTGATGCTGCAGAAAAATCTGGGCAACTGCAACCTGGCGGTACCATTGTTGAAGGTACTTCTGGTAATACAGGTATTGCTCTGGCAATGGTTGGTGCAGCTCGCGGGTACAAGGTTATCCTCACCATGCCAGAGACCATGTCTAATGAACGCCGCGTTATGCTTCGTGCCTATGGTGCAGAAATTATTTTGACACCTGGTGCTGACGGTATGCGTGGAGCGGTGGAAAAAGCTCAAGAAATTGTTGAACAAACAGAGAACGCAATTCTTGCTTCGCAGTTCTCAAATAGCGCTAATCCTGAAATTCATTACAATACAACCGGCCCTGAAATTTGGGAAGACACCGCAGGAAAAGTCGATATCTTTGTTGCTGGAGTTGGAACAGGAGGAACTGTCTCTGGTACAGGAAAGTTTCTGAAAGAGAAGAACCCCAATATTCAGGTTGTAGCTGTTGAACCAGAAGATTCTGCACTCTTATCCGGTGGTACTGCTGGACCTCATAAGATTCAAGGTCTTGGAGCGAACTTTGTTCCTGATACTCTAAACCGCGATATTTATGACCGAGTTGTTCCGGTAAGCACTCACAATGCAGTTTCTACATCACGAGCGCTTGGAACACAAGAAGGCATTCTTGGTGGTATCTCTGCTGGTGCAGCTGTCTGGGCGGCGTTAGAAGAGGCGAAAAAATCTGAAAACCAAGATAAGCTTATTGTTGCTGTAGTTCCAGACTTTGGTGAACGCTATATCTCCACCATCTTATATGAGGACATCCGTAGCTAATATAAAGCTCCTCTAAAATAGCCTATCTGCAGGGAATCATATGTTTGGCGGTTCCCTCAGGTAGGCTATTTTTGTGGAATATCCTAAAAATATTAGTCTTGGGGAATAACCTGTTATAGTACAACAGTTGTACTGAACGTACATATTTCATCATTTCCAGGAAGACGTTCATTGAGCTTTATCAAACGGCTACAAGAAGATATACAAACAGTGCGCACACATGACCCTGCAGCACGCAATACCTTAGACATTATCCTTAACTATTCAGGGATGCACGCAGTGTGGTTTTATCGTATTGCTCATCGTCTCTGGCAAAAAGAACATACTAAGTTAGTAGCTCGTACACTTTCCCAGTTTGCACGGTTTCTTACCGGTGTTGAGATACACCCTGGTGCTACTATTGGGCGTCGTTTCTTCATTGATCACGGCATGGGCATTGTTATTGGAGAAACAACTGAAATTGGTGACGACGTGATGCTTTATCACCAAGTAACTTTAGGGGGACGTTCGTTAGAGAAGACTAAGCGTCACCCAACGATTGGTCACAGAGTCACTATTGGAGCTGGAGCAAAAGTTCTTGGCCCTATTTATATTGGTGATGATTCTGCTATTGGTGGTAATGCGGTAGTTGTTCACGACCACCCAGCAGATTCCATCATTACGGGTATTCCCGCACGTTCTAAGCCTCGTACTCCAGAGAAGAAGAAACCTTTAGTTGACCCTGTAGAGTACATTGATCCTGCTATGTGGATCTAGATACCTGTTATAGAAAAGTTAAGTTTAAATGTCTGAGGTTCCGCACCATTTGATGGTGCGGAACCTCAGACGTTTTTCAGGTTATATGCCTGAACTTCGTGAAGGTTTGATAATACCTAGTGGGTATGGGAGTCAGCTGCGTTAATCTCAGAACGGTCGCCGCTCCATAGAGTGTGCCACATGCCTTCACTGTCTACTCGGGCGTAAGTATGTGCCCCAAAGAAGTCTCGCTGCCCTTGAATGAGAGCTGCAGGTAGGCGGTCTCGTCGTAGTCCATCATAGTATGAAAGTGATGAGGCAAAGACTGGGACGGGGATGCCTAACGCCGTTGCCTTAGAGACGACCCGACGCCACGATGGAAGCAAGGACTCCATGAGAGATTTGAACCCTGGTGCCAAGAGCATGTTAACGGGCTGTTGTTCTTGAGAGTATGCTTGCATAATCTCACCAAGTAGTTCTGCACGAATAATGCAACCAGCACGCCATAAGCTAGCGATTTTATCGAGTTGAAGATCCCAGCCGTATTCTTTTCCGGCGGCAACAATTTGGTCTAGACCTTGAGCGTAAGATACCAGTTTTGATGCAAAGAGCGCTTTACGAACGTCTTCAATAAATTCAGGGTCTCCAGCAGCGATTCCTGTTGTGCTGATAAGCCCTGCAGGAAGTTCTCTCTGTGCTTCTTGACGTGCTTGAGTGTTAGAAGAAGAAAGTGCACGTGCAAAAACAGATTCTGCGATGCCAGTAACGGGTGAGCCGAGGTCTAGAGCGGCTTGAACAGTCCAACGTCCTGTTCCTTTCTGACCAGCTTCATCAACAATAACGTCAACTAGAGGTTTACCTGTCTTAGCATCAACCTGAGCTAGAACTTCAGAAGTAATTTCAATGAGGTAGGAGTTTAATTCAGTGTTATTCCATGATTTGAAAATTTCTGCTTGTTCTGCAGGTTCTACTCCCGCTACTGAGCGGAGAAGGTCATAGGCCTCTCCGATAACCTGCATATCGGCATATTCGATACCGTTATGAACCATTTTCACAAAGTGGCCGGCACCATCGGTAGAAATCCAAGAACAGCAAGGGGTCCCGTCAGGAGCTTTTGCTGCGATACTTTCAAGTAGCGGGCCGACAGATTCATAGGATTTAGCAGAACCACCAGGCATGATAGAAGGCCCGAGAAGTGCCCCTTCTTCACCGCCAGAGACACCAACACCAACAAAGTGTAGACCTTTTTCAGCAAGTTCTCGTTCACGACGCATAGTATCGGGGAAATGGGAGTTACCGCCATCAATAATAATGTCGTCTTGATCTAGGAGTGGAACAAGTTGGGCGATAACCGCATCAACAGGAGCACCTGCTTTAACCATGATGAGGATGCGACGCGGAGATTCCAAGGAGTCAACGAGTTCTTGCAAGGTTTCTGTTCTGATGAATGAACCCTCGTCACCATGTTCTTGAAGAAGTGCGTCAGTTTTTTCAACAGAGCGGTTGTGCAAAGCCACAGTATATCCGTGGCGAGCAAGGTTTCGAGCAAGATTTGCGCCCATCACAGCAAGACCTGTGACGCCGATTTGTGCCTTCTGTGCAGCATTTTTTTCAGTCATAGCTTAACTCTAAGCTCTCGACGGTGCAGATGGGTACTTATTGACTTCACTTTTTTGCAAGCGAACACTGTTACCCCTATGTCAGCACTCTACATGCACAAATTTTTGAGAGTGTTATCACTCTATCCGGTCGGTCAGTAGCACCCAGAAAGATAAGACGCACCAGAGGGCGGAGAATACTGCAAACATTGACCACATGGCCGTGTAGGTATCTTGAGTAAGAAAGTATAGGGAGATAAGAAGCCACACGAGGCTCATGATAACGGCACTGAGATGACGTGGTTTATAGGAGTTCACAGCATGTTCCTTAAGATACAAAAAAGACCCTGCTATAAGCAGAGTCTTGATTTTGTGGGTCCTACCGGGATCGAACCGATGACATCCACGGTGTAAACGTGGCGCTCTACCAGCTGAGCTAAAGACCCTTATCACTACGATTTCTTATCTCTCGCGGCGACATATAAAACTATACACAGAAAGATCCTTAGGGTGCAACTCAAAACAGCATGTTCTAGCTCACATTTACCAAAGTGTCCTTAAAACACTGTTCCACAAGCCAAAACAATCGATTCTTTAAACAAGAGCGAGGCAGGCGCTTCCTCAGCGCAACTACCTCGCTCACCAATAAAATCTAATGCCGCCTCGCAACCAAGCGCGTAGCAATCCAATCAGGCCCAACCGTAACACTAGACGTCGGGCGCAAACCAGCAATTCCGCTCAAAGGCCGAATCTCCGCCGGATTGAGATGCCCCTCTCTGCCAGGTTTAAGAGTGAGAAGCCAAACGACTCCCCCTTCATCTAGGTTCACTAACGTATCAACGAGGGCGTCACTTAAAGACAAGTCACCGAAGCGTTCTTCGCGCCACCAAACGAGAATCCCATCAACAACATCTTGATCATCCTCATCAAGAAGATCCGAGCCAATATGATCCATCAACGCATCTCGTAGATCAAAGTCCACGTCATCGTCATACCCAAATTCTTGGATGAGATCCCCATCCTTGAAACCAAGTTGGACAACTGCTTGTTCCGCAGCGGTCTTGGTCTCGTTCACTGACATCCTCCTGAAAATAAACCGGACACATATCCGTCATGCACTTATTAGAATCAGCTCAATATAGTCGAAACATATACCACCAATTCCTAAACACAACTGAACACGGCAACGAACAAATAAGCAACTAAACACGCTAATTTTCGCCACATTTCTTAGAATCAAGCAACGATGTGACTTAAACTACCCAGCGTTTTAGTGGAAGTATCCCCCCACAATGGCTAAAAAACGGTGCAGGTGTGACAACATAGAAGAAGAAAGTATCAGACCTTCGAGAACTCGAGAGTCTGTGCCGAGGAAGGCAGGAACTGTGCTAACAGTTCACACGCCACACCCTATAAACATCAACAAAGAGAGGTTGACTAGTGGGACCCTCCAATACAAACGACCATGTCTTAAGCGCACTCACCAATAGCTTCAAAGACACCGACGCCGAAGAGACAGCCGAGTGGCTAGAATCTTTCGACGAACTGGTAGAAACCCAAGGCACTGAACGTGCACAGTTCATCGTTCGCTCTCTATTGCAGCGAGCAGGCAGCCGCAGTGTCGAGGTGCCAATGGTCACTACTACTGACTACATCAACACCATCCCCGTTGACCAAGAGCCTGAATACCCTGGCGACGAACAGATGGAACGCCGATACCGCGCATACCTACGCTGGAACGCAGCAATCATGGTTCAGCGCGCACAAAAATCAACTATCGGCGTTGGCGGACACATTTCATCCTATGCTGGCATCGCAACCCTATACGAAGTTGGTCTTAACAACTTCTTCCGCGGACCAGAACACCCCGGCGGAGGCGACCAAATCTTCTGGCAGGGACACTCATCCCCTGGTAACTACGCGCGAGCATTCCTCGAAGGACGCATCACCGAAGAGCACCTCGACGGATTCCGCCAAGAAAAAACCAAGGGCGATAAAGGTATCCCTTCATACCCACACCCCCGTTGCATGCCAGAATTCTGGCAGTTCCCAACCGTTTCACTCGGTCTAGGCCCTATCAACGCTATCTGGCAGGCACAGTTTAACCACTACCTCCACGACCGCGGCATCAAAGACACCTCAGAACAGCATGTCTGGGCATTCCTCGGTGACGGCGAACTCGACGAAGTTGAATCACGTGGCGCACTACAGGTTGCGGCAAACAACAAGTTGGACAACCTCACCTTCGTTGTCAACTGTAACCTCCAGCGTCTTGACGGCCCTGTGCGCGGTAACGGAAAGATTATCCAAGAGCTTGAGTCCTTCTTCCGTGGCGCAGGCTGGCATGTCATCAAAGTTATTTGGGGTCGTGAGTGGGATTCACTCCTCCAAAAAGATAAGAGTGGTGAACTCGTTCGCATTATGAACGAAACCCTCGACGGTGACTACCAGACCTATAAGGCAGAAGACGGTGGCTTCGTTCGTGAGCACTTCTTCGGCAAGACACCCGAAACCAAAGAACTCGTTGCTGATATGACCGACGATGAGATCTGGGCACTCAAGCGAGGCGCACACGATTATCAGAAGGTCTACTCCGCATACAAGGCCGCTTTGGAGACCAAGGGTAAGCCCACCGTTATTTTGGCTCAGGGCATTAAGGGATACGGTCTCGGTACTCACTTTGAAGGCCGTAACGCAACCCACCAGATGAAGAAGCTCACGATGGAAGATCTCAAAGCTTTCCGTGACCACCTTCGCATCCCCATCTCTGATGAAGAACTTGAAAAAGATCTTTACAACCCTCCTTACTACCACCCTGGTATGGACGCCCCCGAAATTCAGTACATGCTCAAGCGTCGCCAAGAGCTAGGCGGTTTCTTGCCAGCACGTCGCCAGATTCAGCCAGAGATTGAACTCCCTGGTGAAAAGGCATACAAGGGCGCCAAGAAGGGCTCCGGTAAGCAGATGGCTGCTTCCACCATGGCTTTTGTTCGCTTGATGAAAGACCTCATGCGCGAAAAAGACTTTGGTAAGCGCATCGTGCCGATTGTTCCTGATGAGGCACGTACCTTTGGTATGGATTCTTTCTTCCCCTCTGCAAAGATTTACAACCCCTTGGGTCAGAACTATCTTGCAGTAGACCGTGAGCTTATGCTTGCATACAAGGAATCTCCTGCCGGTCAGATTCAGCACGTTGGCATTAACGAAGCCGGCGGCGTTGCTGCATTGACAGCGGCGGGCTCCTCATATGACACCCATGGTGTTCCTATGGTTCCGATTTACATCTACTACTCGATGTTCGGTTTCCAGCGCACTGGTGACGCATTCTGGGCAGCAGCTGACCAGCTTGTTCGTGGCTTTATCGTCGGCGGTACGGCAGGTCGTACGACCCTTACCGGTGAGGGCCTACAGCACATGGACGGACAGTCACCTATCTTGGCGTCACAGAACCCATCTGTGATTCATTATGACCCAGCATATGGCTACGAAATTGCACACATCGTTGAGCGCGGTATCGAGCATATGTACGGTCAAAAAGATGAAGACCATGACGTCATGTACTACCTCACCGTCTACAACGAACCCATTATTCAGCCTGCAGAGCCTGAGAATGTTGACGTTGAAGGCATCATCGGTGGTATCTACCGAGTCAAAGAAAGCCAGCTTGAAGGACCTCGAGCGCAACTACTAGCTTCTGGTGTTGGCGTTCCTTGGGCGATGAAAGCATCTGAGCTTTTGGCTGAAGACTGGGGAGTTTCTGCGGACGTTTGGTCTGTCACTTCTTGGACTAACCTCCGCCGTGATGGTATCGAAGCAGAGCGTGAAGCTTTCCTCAGCGGAAAAGAACCTCGCGTACCATTCGTTGCACAGCAGCTTGATGGTGCGACTGGCCCTATTGTTGCAGTGTCTGACTACAACTCTGATTTGATGGATGGCATTCGCCAGTATGTTCCTAACGACTTTGCAACTCTAGGAACAGACGGCTTCGGTTTCTCTGATACCCGTGCTGGCGCACGTCGTTTCTTCAACGTTGACGCAGAGTCCATTGTTGTACGCACACTACAAATGCTTGCAAAGCGTGGAGAAGTTCCTGCAGAAGCTCCAGCTCAGGCCTTTGCTAAGTATCAGCTCGACGTTAATGCCCCAGCAACGCTGGCACAAAACGCTGAGTAACAGTGAACAGGTGTTAAAGGTTCATTTCTTTGAGACCTTAGTTCATTAGTCAAGGCGGGCTGTTCTCTATCGTGTTCAGGTAGAGAACAGCCCGCCTTTTATCATTTTTATCTCTGACATCGTTCTTTATGAGCTTCCTTCGCCATGACCTTTCAAAGGCTTTAGTTGAACGGTGAGTCTAAAGAGCTTAAAAAATATCCATCAGAATACGAAATATCTTGCTTTTATACAGGTAATAGGCACTCTTTTGTTCATATAACATGGGTAGGATTTTGATGAGAGCGTGTTGAACATTTTCTTGTATCAACACAGATTTTTAGAGGAAGGGACTCCATGATTGCAGTTCTCTGCCCCGGACAGGGCTCACAAAAACCAGGCTTTCTTCAACCATGGCTAGAACTTCCTGGTGTGCAAAACCATCTTGAGAAACTTTCTGACGCTGCAGAACTCGACCTCATCCATTACGGAACGGTCGCTGACGAACAAACCATTAAAGATACTGCTATCGCCCAGCCTCTTATTGTTGCTGCTGGCATTATTGCTGGCACACGTTACCTAGAAGCCACATCTAACCTTCAAAAAAATATCGTTTTTGCAGGTCACTCCGTTGGAGAGATTACAGCTGCAACCCTCAGCGGCGTTCTGACAGAAGAAGAAGCAATGGCTTTTACTCGAGTACGCGCGCAAGGTATGGCTCAGGCTGCCGCCGAAGAAAAAACAGGCATGGCAGCGGTTCTCGGCTCAGACGAGAAAAGCATCACTGAAGCCATTAAGGAAGCATCATTGTATGTTGCTAATATGAACGGTGCCGGACAAATCGTTGCCGCTGGTGCAGAAGAGCATCTGCAAAATTTAGCGCAGAATCCACCAGCAAAGACCCGTGTTATTACGCTCAAGGTCGCCGGAGCATTCCACACCCCCTATATGGAGCCAACACAAACACCGCTCAACGAATACGCACAGACTATTAGCCCGTCAGCCCCACAAGGAATCCTTATCTCAAATTACGATGGGTCAACCTTAGACACCGGAACAGAATGTATCGAGCGTCTTATCAGACAAGTAACAGCTCCTGTTCGGTGGGATTTGTGCATGGAAACCCTTAAAAAGTGTGGTGTTCAAACAGCTGTTGAGCTGTCTCCGGCAGGAACACTTCTTGGTCTAGTACGTAGAACTATTCCTCAGGTTTCTCGCGTAACGTTGAACACCCCAGAAGAATTAAAACTATTCGTAGAGGCTTCACAGTCCTAAAGCAGCATAGGTGCAAAAACTTTTATGACAACTCTTAACCAGTACCAACCACAACAATTTTCGCGCATTCTTGGTTACGGAGCTTTTCGCCCTGACCTATCGGTACCCAATAGTGAACTTGTTGAAGCCATCGACTCTTCAGATGAATGGATTAAACAGCGCACCGGCATCTGCACACGTCAACGAGCCAGCGAAGCAATCTCAGTACAAGACATGGCTTGTGGCGCAGCAGCTGACGCTCTTAAAAATGCACAAGTCGCGGGAGAAGACATTGATACTGTTATTGTTTCAACTATTTCGCATCCTTATGCAACTCCCTCATTAGCAACTCTTGTAGCCGATAGCGTAGGTTCAAAAGCCCCCGCCTATGATATTTCAGCTGCTTGTGCAGGGTTTTGTTATGGTGTTGCACAGGCAGATGCTCTCGTCCGTTCAGGGATGACACGAAACGTCCTCGTCGTTGGTGTCGAAAAATTGACTGACTTTATCGATAACACGGACAGATCTATTTCTTTTCTCTTAGGAGATGGTGCAGGAGCAGCCGTTATCGGCCGTAGCGACATTGCAGGGATTGCGCCCACTATTTGGGGTTCAGATGGTTCCCGATGGGGAACCGTCGGAATGACACATTCCCTACTCGAATTGCGTAACCGAGATTTTGTGAAAAACCCTATACAAGAGGGCGAAAAAATTTGGCCAACCCTCCGACAGGACGGTCCATCAGTCTTCAGATGGGCAGTCTGGGAAATGGCAAAAGTTGCGCAAGAAGCAGTCAAAGCTGCAGGGATTACCCCAGAAGATTTAGGCGCTCTTATCGCTCACCAAGCAAATGAACGCATTCTCGACCAGCTCGCAAAGACTCTTAAACTTCCCGAACACGTCATCGTTGCTAAAGACATTGTCGAAGCAGGAAATACTTCTGCGGCTTCAGTTCCGTTAGCAGCTCATCGGCTTCTCTCCGAACAACCAGAGCTCTCTGGAAAGTTTGCGTTACAGATCGGCTTTGGTGCAGGTTTAGCCTTTGCAGCTCAGGTTGTTATCCTCCCCTAGCCCCCATAGTTTTCGTATGCGCTACGGTGCAGACGATGTTATTCCCTACATCAGGGAGAAAACCGCATTCATGATCACCATGATTGCCTACCAATAGTAAAAGGAGCCACCATGGCTAACACAGAAGAGATTCTCGCAGGTCTTGCAGAAATTGTTAACGAAGAAACCGGTGTTGAGGTCGCTGATGTACAACGTGAAAAGTCCTTCACCGAAGATCTCGATATCGACTCCATCTCTATGATGACCATCGTTGTCAACGCTGAAGAAAAATTCGGTGTTACTATCCCCGATGAAGAAGTACAGAACCTCGTTACCGTAGGCGATGCTGTTGATTTCATCGCGAACGCAAGCTAATTAGCTCATATCAAAAGATGGACGCGGTTCGTCCTCAGGTGATGTTCCGCGTCCGTCTTTTTCTATGAACTATCCAATTCTAGAAGAAAGTATGCACATGTCTCGAAAAATCGTGGTCACCGGTTTAGGTGCGACCACTCCCATCGGCGGAGATGTTAGCACCACTTGGAACAACGCCCTCAATGGGGTTTCGGGTATTAAACAGCTTGATAAAGATTGGGTAGAACGCTATGAACTGCCTGTCTATATTGCTGGACAAGCTGCAACAGCTCCCCTCGATTCAGGACGTTTGACGAAAGTTGAAGCAAAACGTCAAGACCCATCTGCACAATTTGCTCTTGTTGCGGCTCGAGAAGCCTGGGAGGACGCAGGCTTTAGTGCAGAGAACACAGCAGACGCCCCCGAACTTGACCCCGAACGTGTTGGAGTTGCCTTTGGTACCGGAATCGGCGGAGTCTGGACTCTTCTTGATTCTTGGGACACTCTCCGTGAAAAAGGCCCTCGTCGAGTATTGCCGTTAACCGTTCCTATGCTTATGCCTAATAGTTGCGCGGCAGCAGTTTCTATGGCGTTAAACGCTAGAGCAGCAGCACAAACAGTAGTTTCTGCGTGTGCTTCTTCGACCGAAGCGATGAGCCTTGCTATCGAAATGATTCGCAGTGGAAAAGCTGATGTTGTCATTGCCGGCGGTGCAGAAGCAGCTATTCATCCGCTTCCTTTGGCAGCTTTCGCTAAGATGCAGGCTCTTTCCACCCGCAATGATGATCCTGCTGCTGCTTCACGTCCTTATGATGTGGATCGTGATGGTTTTGTGATGGGTGAAGGTGGGGCAGCTCTGATTCTTGAATCAGAAGAACATGCCCGTGCCCGCGGAGCACGTATTTATGCTGAGCTAGCGGGAACCGGTGTTTCTGCTGATTCGTATCATATTACGTCTCCTGATCCGGAGGCTCTGGGCGCAGTCCGAGCGTTGAATCAAGCGTTAACAGACGGCAATATTGCTCCTGAACAAGTCGTTCATGTCAACGCTCATGCAACGTCTACCCCTGTAGGAGACGTTCCGGAGTCTTCTGCTTTACACCAAGTTTTTGGTGAGCATACGCAACGTATCGCAGTCTCTGCAACAAAGTCTATGACAGGGCATCTACTTGGAGCTGCTGGCGCATTAGAAGCTGTTTTGACGGTATTAGCAGTTTTCCACCGTAAGGCACCATGCACTATTAATCTTGAGCGTCAAGACCCTCAGATTAACTTAGATATTGTGACTGATGCACGTGATTTGCCAGCTGGTGAGATTACAGCTCTTTCTAATTCGTTTGGGTTTGGTGGTCATAACGCGGTAGTTGCGTTCCGATCTGTTGAGGCATAAAGTCTTCTCCTCATAAAAGTACGCCGGTTCTTTAGTAGCTGTTCTATGATGAATAGACGCTAAAGAACCGGCGTATTTTTGTACTCTTTTCTTCGACAGAAGAATCTACATATTGATACGTCGTTCTAGGATGATAGGTTGTTGAAGGTCTGCAGTGCTTTCCCGAAGCGGTTCAAGTTCGTTATTCCATGGTTCACCGAGTGCTTGGGAGAAGAGTTGTAAGAGTTCGTCTGGTTCTCCACCACTTTGTTCATAGATAGAACGTACACGGTCTTCGCTAATGAGAAAGTTTCCGGAAGTATCAGTAGGTGCATAGAAAGTTCCGTGTTCGGGAGTGTGCATCCACCAGCTTGGTAATTCTTGCTCATCACCGTAGAAGCTCAGTTCAAACCAGATTTTTTTGAGAGGGATAAGAGCTGAGATGATTTGTGCAGCTCGTTCTTCTGAGCCTTTCCATTCTAGGGTGGCACAGTAGTGCTCGGGTTTTTGAGTTTGTTCGTCCCACGTGACGGATGAGATACCTTCGATAAGGTTTTCTAAAGACCATTTTAGGTGTGGCATAGCCACAGCAGGTACAGCATGGATATAGAGTATTCCCCCGCTTGTCATCGGACACTTCCCATAGACGGTATTTCGTTTAGTAACAGTAGTAGAGTACCTCAGTTTATGAGCGAGGGTGCGCTTTTTCGTAGATTGCTGTAAGTCTTTCCATGGAGACATGCGTATAAATCTGTGTGGTAGCTAAAGAGCTATGCCCTAAAAGTTCTTGCACTGTGCGAATATCAGCTCCAGCATCAACCATATGTGTTGCTGCACTATGGCGAAAAACGTGTGCACCACGAGCATTGGTGTTTTCTAAAAGATCTAAAAGCTGGTTAATGCATTCGCGTAGTTGTCGAGGGTTTGCACGAGCGCCTTGTGGTCCGATGAAGAGAGCTTCTTCTATTGGTCCTTTTGAGTTTTTGAGCCATTGTGGGCGTCCTTTATGTATCCATTGTTCGATGGCTTCTAAAGCGGGTTTTCCAAAAGGGACAGTTCGTTCTTTGTTGCCTTTACCGATAACTCTTAATGTTCGTTGTGCTCTGTCAATGCTTGAGAGGTTGATACTGCATAGTTCGAAAATTCGTAGGCCGCTAGCGTAAAGGAGTTCAACAACGGCGTGGGTTCTTAGCGTATGCGGGTCATGGGGGTTTTGTGCCAGTCGTTCTTCTATTTCGTTGAAGAGTGTTTGAAGGTGTTCTTTGGTGAGGACGGTGGGAAGTCGGTGTTCTTTTTTAGCAGTGGCTATAGCGAGTGTGGGGTTCTGTTGAATGTATTTTTCTTCTTGTGCCCATGAGAAAAATACTCTCAGGGTAGATAATCTTCGGGCAGTAGAGTTACGGGATTGGCTACGTTCGTGTTGGTGAGAGAGCCATGAGCGGAGGAATGTGAGGTCTATGTCGTTGATGTTGTGTAGGCGTTGTTCTTGGGCATATGTGAAGAAGGCTTTGAGGTCGCTTCGGTAAGAGTTGATGGTGTTTTCGGAACGAAATTTTTCGTAGCGTAGGTATCGGGTGAAGTTCTCAATCAGTTGTGAGAAGATTTGTTCTTCTAAATGTGCAGAGTGTTCCAGAGGTAGGGTTTCCGCTGTTTCAATGGGTTTAGTCTTCTCCATGTGCGGGGTTCCTTTCCTGTTGGGTGTCTTCTGTTGATTCTACCGTTTCTTTTTATGCCAGAGTTGATTGGTGTTTTCGGCGAGGTGGTGGTGGCTGAGGTAGCCGAGTGCGCTCATAATATTTCGTGGGTTTGTCCCGATGAGTGTGCTAATTTTTTCGATGTCTATTCCTTGGTGTAGTGGTAGTACATCCCAGATTCGTTGGTGGAGTTCGGTCAGTAGCAGGTTTTCTACCGGTGGTGTTTCGTCGGTGTTGCAGTCGGTGTTGAGGTTTTCTAGGTGTAAGTCATCAATGATGTCTTGGGCGCAGCTGATAGGTTGTGCTAGTCCTTCGCGTAGTAGTCTGTGACAGCCTTGTGAGGTGGGGCTAAAGATTGATCCTGGTACGGCTCGTAGCTCCCGACCTAGTTCTAGGGCATGGTGGGCGGTGTTTAGCGCACCTGAACGCCAGCGTGCTTCGACGATGACGGTGAGTTCGCTAAGTGCAGCAATCATGCGATTCCGCTGAAGAAACCGCCATCGTGTGGGTGGTGTTCCTAGGGATACTTCGCTCAGGAGTAGTCCTCGGTTGATGATGTGTTCAAGAAGTTGTTGATGTTGTTTGGGGTATGGACGGTCTACTCCGCAAGCCATCAATGCGACAGTGGGTAAGTTGCTCGGTGAGGTTTCTAGGGCTGTGCGGTGCGCGATGCCGTCTATTCCTAGTGCTCCCCCAGAGATAATAGGTGTTTGTGTGGGTGCGAGGTCTTGAACGAGGTGGCTAGTTACACTATGCCCGTATTGAGTTGGTTCTCTGGAACCAACGATGGAGATAGCAGGTGTGTGTTGTAGTTCTTGTAGTCGTTCGCGGTCGCCTCGTCCCCATAGTGCGTAGGGACGTGAAGTGTCTAGGTCGTTGAGGGTTTCGGGCCAGTCTTCGTCTTCAGGTATGCATATCCAGCTGTTGAGACTTTGTGCAGAGCGGTGTTCTTGTTCGGGGCTAAGGGTTTCGGCTCGCTGAGACCAGCGCTGAATTCTTTCTTGTAATGCTAGGTATGTTTCTTCGGCGCTTTTGTTGAGTGTTTCACTAATAGATGAGGGATTTGTTCGGAGGGCTTGTTTCCATTCTTTAAAATCTAGCGATTTTTTACCGCTGAGGATGTGTGCTGTTTGAGGAGCTCCTAAGACTTCAAGAGCGTGGTGGATATGGGGGTCTTGTGGTTCTGCAATGCGCAGGATTTGGGCGTAAGCGTAGTGGTATTCCATCAGTAATTTCCTTGGTCGGTATTCTATGCATTGAGGTGTTCTTGGCTGAGGTGTCGGAAGTATAGTGCGGTGTCAATATGGTGTGTTGTGGGGCTGCTGGTGCCGTCAAGGTCTGCTAGAGTCCATGCTGTTCTGAGGATTCGGTCGTATCCGCGAGCGCTCAGATTGCCTTGGTCCATAGCACGGTTAAGTCCGCTGGTGAGTCGGGTATTAAGTTTGAAGGTGCCGCGGAGTAGTTGGCCGTTCATGTCAGCGTTGGTGAGTAGCCCATAAGGTGCTAAGCGTTCTTTTTGAAGGTTGCGTGCTTGTTGTACTCGTGCGCAGATAGTTGCACTGTCTTCAGGTTTTTGGTGGTGGTCTAATTCGTGGGAGAGGACTTTAGGTATGGTGATGTGTATGTCTATTCGGTCAAGTAGTGGTCCCGAGAGTTTTCCGAAGTAGTTTCTTCGTTCTTTAGAGGTACATCTGCACTCTAGTCCTTGTCCAACGTTGTGGCCGCAGGGGCAGGGGTTTGCAGCGAGAATGAGTTGGAAACGTGCGGGGTAGGTTGCTGTTGCTGTTGCACGGTGTAGGGTGATTTCGCCAGATTCTAGTGGTTGTCGGAGGGCATCGAGGACTGTTCTTTTAAATTCGGGGGTTTCGTCGAGGAAGAGCACTCCCCTATGTGCTTTAGAGATACTTCCGGGGCGTGGTATTCCGCTGCCTCCGCCTAGTATTGATGCTGCTGATGCCGTATGGTGTGGTGCTTGGAAAGGTGGTGTTCGGATGAGTTCTTGGCAGGGTTGTTCTCCCATATCTAAAGAATGTATAGCGGTAACTTCCATAGCGCTGATGTCATCTAGTGGAGGCAGGATGGTTGTTAGCCGTTCAGCGAGCATTGTTTTGCCAGAGCCTGGCGGTCCTTTGAGGAGTAGATGGTGTCCACCTGCAGCTGCAATTTCTAAGGCAAGACGGCCTTCTGCTTGTCCTGCGATATCTGCCATATCTGCTGTGAGCTGGGGTTTTTCTGTGGTGTTGGGGCGTTCTTTGGGCGGTGTTGGTGGTGTTTCTTTAAGTGTTGTAGGGTCTGCTCCTAGGAGTGCGAGAACTTGTGCAAGGGAACGGCATGCGGTGATGTGAGCGCCTGGGATAAGTTGGGCTTCTTGGGCATTTTCTTCGGGAACGACGACGTGGGAGAAGCCTGCTTCTATTGCGGCTTTAACAGATGGGAGAACTCCAGGTATCCTTCGGAGCCTACCGTCTAGTCCGAGTTCGCCAAGGAATACAGTATCGGAGATATGACGTATTTTTTGGTCTGCGGTTAGTGCTGCTATGGCCATGGCTAGGTCAAATGCTGATCCACGTTTAGGTAAAGTTGCGGGGCTGAGGTTTACCGTTATCTTTCGTTGTGCTAGTGACATTCCCGAGTTTTTGACAGCAGAGCGTATTCTGTCTTTCGCTTCGTTTAAAGAGCTATCGGGTAAGCCTAAAAGGACGAAGGCAGGCAAGGCTTGGGAAATGTCAGCCTCAACTTCGATGAGGTGTCCGTTGATTCCTACTAATGCAACAGAATAGGTTTTTGCGTATGCCATCAGCTGACCTTTTTGAGGTGTTCGAAGGTGAACTTTTCTGGGGTGCCAGTGATGGCTACGGCGTCTAACTGAATATGTGCGATATCGTGCATTTCGTGGGTGGCGCACCAGTGGTAGGCAAGCTGTTTGAGCTTTTTTGTTTTGCCGTGGTGAATCGCTTCAAAGGGGTGCCCGTAGTGTTGTGTGGTACGGGTTTTTACTTCGAGGAAGATGAGGTTTGTTTCGGGGTCGAGTAGAACGGCGTCTATTTCTCCACGTAGTGGTGGTTCTCCGGGAAGGGGCTGTGGCCGCCAGTTTTTCTCGAGAAGGGTGTAGCCTTGGCAGGTGAGTATTTCAAGGGCAAGACGTTCGCCCCATGCTCCGGTGAGTAGGTGCTGTGTCATGAAGTATCTGGTATCCGTTCATTGCAGGTATGTTTTCTTGGATACCAGCATGCAATAGTAGATACTCTTACAGCGTTAACAACAAGATTTTGGGGATAAGAGAGCCTTCGATAGGGGTTGAGGAGTTTCTCCACAGCCTTATGGTGTGTGGTTTTATCGTAGTTTTAGACCGCGATACGGGGTACTATTCTTCACCAAAACCAGGGATGTGTGGAACAACAAGCTCAGCATCCGCAAGACGCTCTTCAACATTTACGTCTTTGAAAGAATAAACGTGTACATTTTTGACGAAACGTGATGATCGGAAAAAATCCCATACCCATACGTCGTTCATCATCACCTCAAAGTAGACGCTTCCCTGTTGTATATGTGGGGTAACTTCTACGCTATTAGCTAGATAGAAACGACGGTCGGTCTCGACAACATAGCGGAAGAGTTCAAAAACTTTCTGGTATTCCTCATATAAGGCTAGTTGTGCCTGAGTTTCGTATTTTTCGAGATCTTCTGCACTCATAATGTTTCTACCATTCGTTGTATATATGCCTCTTTGAGTTGTTGCGGTTCAAGGCCTAAGTTCCAGCTAAGCCGATGATGAGCACTTGCCCCGTATGCAGCTAATGCTTCACGATGTGCTTTTGAACCATAACCTTTGTTCTTGTCCCAACCATACGAGGTGTTTTCTTGTGCTAGTTTTTCCATGAGATGGTCACGATGAACTTTCGCTATTACTGATGCAGCTGCAATACATGCGCAACGGTAGTCACCTTTAACAATTGTTGTGACCGGTATGTTCCAAGGCTGTTGGTTTGGATATTTTGAGGCGACGTGTTCGTTCCAGTTCTCGTCAGCAAGTTCTTGGTAGAGCTGATGTGCTTCATCTAATGCACTCAGTAAGTCAGGCGGGTGAGGAGTAAACCAGTTATGAGAACCATCTAAAAGAATTTGCGAGGGGAAAGAGCTAACTCGTGGGTCAAGAAGAGCCTGAGATAAAGCTCGTTGTCCCGCTAGGCGTAAGGCCAGCGTCATACCCATCGCATCAATCTCTTGAGCAGAAGAATATCCAAGACCGGTAGCACACCAGTTTTTGATGATAGGTACGAGAGCTTCTCTTTTTTTGGCGCTGAGGGCTTTAGAGTCAGTTAGCCCTTCTACGATATGGTGTTGTTGAGCTGAAAGAAGTGCAACACCAACACCAACCGGCCCAGCTAGAGAACCTCTACCGACTTCGTCCATACCCACGATGAGTTGAACACCTTCAGAGAAATATTCTTGTTCAATATCGAGTGAGGCAGTTTGCTGGATAACACTCACTTTTCTGAAGCTTTATTTCCGGGGACGTCTGCAAAGACATCATGTGCTCCGCCAATAAATTCGAAGCGGTTAAGCGGCCATGCACGCACAAAGACTTTGCCTTCAACGTCGCTATCGCTAATAAATTCATGACCATCTTCGATGTGGTATCGAGAGTCTGCTGAATTATTGCGGTGATCGCCAAGAACAAAATATGAGTTTTCAGGGACGATGACGTCAAATGGAATGTCAGAAGGCTTTGCACCTGGATAAAGGTATGTTTCGTCGATAGCTACACCATTGACCATGATTCTGCCATTTGCAGAGCAACAGACAACATGGTCACCTCCAACACCAATGACACGTTTGACAAGATATTTATCGGAGCTATCAGGAAGGAGACCGACGAAGGATAGTGCATCGGCAATGGGGTTAGAACGATGAGGAGAGGATTCAATCCACCCTTGAGTGTCTTTGAACACGATAATATCGCCTCGTTCAGCTTGGCTAAACATTGAACCAGCAACATTTACAAAGACACGGTCGTTGATTTCGAGGGTATTTTCCATTGATCCAGAAGGAATGTAGAACCCTCGAGTAACGAATGTTTTGAGAATGAAAGCAATCACCAAAGCATAGAGTATAACTGTAGCGAATTCTTTGACTTGTCCGATGAATCCGGTGTGCCCTGCAGGGGGAACATTCTTATGTAAGAGTGATGCATCGACATTACCCTCTGCATTGTTCTGCGGTTGAGATTCTTCATGGTCTGGAGACTGAGACATACCGTTCTTTCTGCCTTCTATAAGATTATTAAAATTAAGGATACGGGAAAACTCTTGGGCAATAGGCCCATATTTAGAAGGATATTTACTGAAAATCCGCTGTATATATTGGGTTAATGAGTTGCTATGTGTTCAAGAGCTCCAAAATGTTGGAGGGGAAGAATACGGTAAATGGGTTTACCGATAATTTTTTCTTCCCGAATCATACCTCCGCCCGGTGCCGCTAACAAAGCACGAGAATCTTCTGATACTGAACGGTGGTCCCCCATCACCCAGATACGCCCCGATGGCACAATAACATCAAAGTTGACGGTGGAAGGGTCATCTCCGGGAAAAAGATAGGGTTCTTCAAGTTCTTGACCGTTAAGCAACAAAGTACCAGTATCTGAACAACAAGTTATTCTATCTCCGGCAACACCCACTACACGTTTAACGTAAATAGTTTGGGAGCCTTTCAAACCAACCCATTGCCCTAAAGTTCCTAGAGGGTCATGTAGCCAAGGATTTGTTCCACGATAGGGGTCGAAAGAGCCTGTTCCATCGAAAACAACGAGGTCTCCTCGTTGGACTGATGTATCGAGTCTGCTGACGAGAATACGATCACCAGGTTCTAGAGTCGGTTCCATCGATGAGGAAGGTATATAAAAAACATCGAAGAGGAAGGCTCTGATAAGAATGACGCAGAGAATCGCTATCGAAAAAATAACAGCGAACAGGCGCCGCCACCCATAACGGATGGGGCGCCTGTTCGTTGGTTGTGACCTTAAAGTATGGTCCATCCGTGAAAGATTACGCGGTCTTTTCGCGCTTTTCGCGGATACGTGCAGCTTTACCGTGGCGATCACGCATGTAGTAGAGCTTTGCACGGCGAACGTCACCGCGGGTAACAACCTCAATTTTGTCGATAACCGGGGAGTGTACTGGGAAGGTACGCTCAACACCAACACCGAAGGATACCTTGCGGACGGTGAAGGTTTCGCGAACGCCAGCACCCTGACGGCCTACAACGAATCCCTTGAAGATCTGAACACGAGAACGGTTACCTTCAACGATGTTCACGTGAACGTTGAGGGTGTCGCCGGGGCCGAATTCGGGGATGTCGTTACGAAGTGACTTGTTGTCAATGAAGTCAAGAGTCTGCATTGAGTTCTCCATGAGCTACCAGCCGTAGGTCTAATAGTCTCGTGATACTTCTGTCTACTATCTACATATCTGAAGTGACAGAGTTCCAAAATACGTAGACACCGTTAGGTGGAGTCTACGGTTCATTTTGTTATGGTCGCTCATCCCCCTACGGCAGGGGCGTACCCAAAATGAACACGAAAAATAATTATGACATAAATACGGCTCTACGACCAGAACTTTAGAGGATTAACATATCAAGAGCTCATAAAAGATTTTTTAGTTTTGCTCTCGTAATTTTTGGAGTAGGGATAAATCCTGTGTATCTAATTGTTCTTCGGACAACGACTCAATCATGTCATATCGGCGGGTAAATGTCCGTCTTAGTTGTTCATCTCTGCGCCACCGAGCGATCATCGCATGATTACCAGATAATAAAACATCTGGAATATCATGCCCACGCCATTGAGCAGGTTTTGTGTACACGGGGTACTCTAGCAATCCGCCTGTATGTGATTCTTCTTCTAACGATTGGGGATTGCCCATTGCCCCAGGGAGCAGACGAGTAATCGCTTCAATCATCGTAAGAACAGCAACTTCTCCCCCATACAGCACATAGTCTCCAAGGGATACTGGCATTACGTCGAAGGAGGTTTTTGCCCAGTCAAAGACTCTCTCATCAATCCCCTCATAACGGGCAGGGGCAAACACTAGGTGCTCACGCTCTGAAAGTTCTTCAGCTAAACGCTGGTTAAAAACTACTCCAGCAGGAGATGGCACTAACAGCAGAGGACGCTCTTGTGACGTTTTTGTTGTTAAAACATCTTCTAAAGCTAATGCCCAAGGTTCTGCTTTCATGACCATCCCGGCACCACCACCGTAAGGGGTATCATCTACAGTTTTGTGGCGATCAAAGGCGTAGTCACGAAGATGGTGAATACGTATATCTACAATTCCCTGTTCTTGAGCCTTGCCCAGAAGTGATAAGCGTAGAGGCTCAAGGTATTCAGGGAAAATGGTGACAACATCATAACGCATTCTATTGATCCTCTGATTCTTCACTGCCTAGGGTTAAAAGACCTTCTGGCGGATCAATCAAAACAAATCCTTCTTCGATATCCACTTCAGGAACAATCTGTTCAACGAAAGGAATCATTGTTTCTTCGCCATTGTGTAATCGTACTAAGAGTAAATCTTGAGCTGGCATTGTTTGTAATCCGGTAACAGTGCCAATGCCTTCGCCTTCGGGAAGTTCCCCCTCAGGAATGTCATGATATAAGTAGACGGGTAAATCTACTACATCATGTTCGTAGTATCCTTCTGAAGAATCTACCTCAGAAGCATCAAAAGTTAACCGTGTATTTCGTAGGGTTTCAGCTTGGTTGCGTGAAGTAACCTCTTCAAAACGAACAACCAGAATTTTCTTATTCCACCGGCTTTGAGCCACCGTCAAAACCCCTTCAGGTGCGATAGCTCCTACGGGAGTTTCAGGCTGATAATTTTCAATACTCAATTGCTCTCCGCGAGCAAAACGTTCTTGAGGAGAATCAGTAAAAAGTTCTACGGTTACTTCTCCGCGGATGCCGTGTGGCTTACCGATACGCGCAACTAAAATTTGCATGAGGTTCTCCTCGAATGGTCTGCTCAATAGCGGTGAGCGTTAAAGTGTCAGTTCTTGGGTTCTAGTCTATCGTGTTTGAGCTATAACAGCTCTACGCAAAGGAGTCCCAAGCCTAGTTCAGGCTTGGGACTCCCCGATAAACATGCTTTGTTTATAAAATTTTTAGCGTTGGCGATCAGTATCGACGACGTCCACACGAATGTGGTCGCCATCGTTGATTGCGTCAATAACGGTGCGAATATTATTCGCGGTGCGTCCTTGACGCCCAATCACACGACCTAGATCATCAGGGTTAACCCGAACCTCTAGGAAGTCACCACGACGACCGCTACGAGAACGAACTTTAACGTCGTCGGGGTTGCTGACTATTCCTCGAACGAGGTGCTCAAGGGCATCGGCCAACATAATTACTCAGCTGCTTCCTCAGTAGCTTCTTCAGCTACCTGAGCTTCTTCTTCCTTAGCTTCAGCCTTGGGGGTGATAGCTTCAGGAAGAATGACGGAGCCCTTTTCAGGGACAACGAACTCAGGCTTAGCGTCTACAGGCTTTACAGCAGATTCTGCTTTTTCACCCTTGAATGCTGCCAGGTCACCGGTGAGCTTGAGCAATGCGCGTACCTGTTCGGTTGGCTGTGCGCCAACAGATAGCCAGTACTGAGCACGCTCAGAATCAATCTGGATAAAGGAAGGGTTCTCGGTCGGATGGTATAGACCGATTTCTTCAATCGCACGACCGTCACGCTTAGTACGTGAGTCCATAACGACAACACGGTAACGAGGATCGCGGATCTTACCCATACGCTTCAGACGAATTTTAACAGCCACTGTAGTGGACTCTCCTGTTTCTTTGTTTCAGGCGAAATTGTATTTCTGCTCCGGTGGGGCCGGCCGTCCATACAATCTCTAAAATGAACACAATACGATGCGGTGAGAGGCCCGCACCTATCGGGTACCTGTGCAAGTATGCCAGAGCTGTGAACGTTAATCCAGAACTTCGCAGGTATTTTCACGATGTTATTGATAAAGTCACAAACTATTTCTGTTCTTTTTTCAAAAGAACTTGCTTCCACGTAGCGGCACTGCCCGAACGCATCACTTGATGACGATAAATCTTGGCACCCCACAACGTCATACCCCACGTCGCTACCAGCGCAAATACCAAAGACAATATTGGCTCCCAGAAAAAGACGTCTTCTCGCAGCATCCTCATGGGCATTGCAATAGAAGAAGCAATAGGAAGATAGGAGACAACAGTTAGGATAACCCCCGAAGAGTAAATACCAGCAAAAAATGCAGCCATCAGAATAATCGTCAAAGGAGAAGCTAACGAACCGATATCTTCCACGCGCGAAGACATTGCACCAACAGCAGCCCATATCGTCGCAACTGCCGCAAAACCGACCACATAGAACACCGCAAACCAACCGGCAGAGGGAAGAATCCACGCATATTCCTGAGCAATACCAAAGATGTTCAGACCCGTTAGAGCAACAACTCCGTAGAGCAGCATTTGCCCAACTGCAAGAATAACGTTACCAAGAACTTTTCCCGCCAAAAGTTGAGAAATAGGAATTGCCGTAGCAATAATCTCAACTATACGATTCTGTTTCTCCTCAACCACGCTCATGGCAATCAGCTGACCAAAAATCAGTGACGACATATAGAAAACCATGGCAAAGATAACGCCAACCAGCAAAGCAATACCGTGATTATCGGATTCCTTAAGCATGGAAACTTTCAGCGAGGTCCCCTGCTGTAACTCTTGCCAAGAGATACCGGCTTGAGCAGCATTCTGTTCTATCTGTTGCGTAAAAACAGTATCTTCAAGAACACGTGTCAACGTATTCTGCGCAGAATCCTTATAGACCAATTCCCATCCCTGTTCAGAGGAAAGCTCTTTGAGGTACGCATCAGCATCATCATCTTCTACCGCATGCTGAGCTAACTGTTCAGAGTCAAAAAGCTGAGCAGTTAAAGAACCGTCAGGGTCTTGATCCTGAATAACTTTCGTAGAACTTTCCACTAGTTGTTGAGCTTTTTGGCTAGTAACAGCAACAGTGTAGTGACTATTTTTCTGCCCTAACCATATGTTAAGACCCATGCTGAGGACAATAATCACGACAGAAAAAAGCGTACTAATGATAAAAGTTTTATCTCGAAGCTTTGTGCTTATTTCACGAACCATAACAATGCGCCACGGCGCAACGGACTTATTCATTGTTCAGTTACTCCTCGATAGATATCCCCTAATGTTGGCAATACACGCGAAAACTCCGTCATCCCTCGTTCTATAGCATGACGAAGCAGCTCAGGACGCACCTGTTCAATAGGATGTATAAACTCTAAAAGGGCCTGAGTTCCTTGGAAATCAAGCACATGGACGCCTTCATAATCTCGAAGCCAGCCCAACTCTGTTGTTGCCTGCATTTTAAAACGTTTCGGGGTGTCTTCACGCAGTTGCTGAGCATCGCCCGCAGCACGAATAGTCCCCTGATGCAAAATCACAACTTCTTCACATAATCTGTCGATCAAATCTAGCTGATGTGAAGAGAACATTACTGGAACACCAGAGCGAGCGATTTTATACAATAGCTGAACCATATTTTCTACGCCCTGCGGGTCAAGGCCAGAGAATGGCTCATCGAGAATTAAAGCCTGCGGATGATGCAGGATGGAGGCAATAATTTGTACACGCTGTTGATTGCCCAATGAAAGAGATTCAAGTTTGCTATTGAGGTGCTCTCCTAATCCCATAAATTCAAGGTAATCGGTAGCTTCGCTCTTTGCCGTGCTAACATCCATTCCGTGCAATTGTCCCAAGTACACCAGCTGAGACAGAAGAGGCTGTTTAGGGTATAGACCACGTTCTTCTGGCATATAACCAAACGTTTTACGGTGCTGGCTGGTCATCTTCTCGCCACGATAAAAAATTTCACCTTGAGAAGGCTCTAGAAGCCCCATGATGATACGCATCGTTGTTGTTTTACCAGAGCCGTTCGCTCCCAAGAAACCGGTAAGAACGCCAGCATTAATCGTGAAATTAATGTCTTCTAGTACTTTTTTCTCTCCAAAACTTTTACTCACATGAGAAATTTCAAGAGATCCATTAGGCGGTATATGAGTGCCTAAATATTCGACCATAGTGAACCTTTCGTTGTGCCATCAGTAGCTTTCACAAGAAGCCACATCTGATGTGACTAATCACTATTAGTCTAAAAACTTCCGTCACGGAAGAACTCCCCCATCAGACTGATTTATTGAGGGGATTTACTGTTGTATTACTCCACGAGACCGGTACGATACGCAAAAATAACCGCGTTAACTCTATCTCGAGAATGAGTTTTTGCCAGAATATTAGACACATGGGTTTTAACGGTGGAGGCCCCTAAAAACATTTGTTCTGCAATCTCTGCATTTGTCATACCTTTTGCTAAATAGTTCAGGGTTTCCCGTTCACGAGTTGTCAAAGACTCAATGCATAATTGGTCTTCTGCAGAACATTCTGGTGACGACACAATAGAACCAGCTACAGCCCCTGAACGCGTACTTGATGTTGAAGGTTCAGCAGCGGCAATAATCTTTTGAATTACCGGTAAAGTCACCTCTGGGCTGAGCAAAGCTAAACCTCCGTGAACTTGTTCAATAGCTTCTATCAGTTTTTCTGCAGTGCAGGTTTTCAGCAAAAAGCCACTCGCCCCAGCATTAAGCGCCCCAAAAAGATAGTCATCACGATCGAAAGTCGTCAAAACAAGGACTTTTGAATCAGTCCGCTGAACAATCTGTGAGGTTGCGCTGATACCGTCAAGGACAGGCATCTGCACATCCATTAACACGACATCAGGTTTGAGCTGAAGGCACAAGTCTAAAGCTTCTTGACCGTTGTGAGCCTCCCCCACCACCTGAATATTCTCTTCGACAGAAAGAATCATCGAAAAACCATTACGGACAAGGTCTTGATCATCTGCTAAAAGCACTCGAATAGTATCTACACTCATGTGTTCTCACTATGTCTTTCTGGTATACGAATGTACACGAACCAACCCTGAGCATTAGTGCGGTGTCCGTAAGTTGCTGAGCCACCTAAGGCTTCAGCGCGTTCTTTAATACCACGTAGCCCATAATGTGAAGAAGGTATATCGGTATGTTCCTTCTTCAAACATCCATCGTCAATGATTTCTATTTCGATCCACACTCGATAATTGACCTCGACAGAACGAACAATGACGTGGACTGTACGAGCAAGAGAGTGACGACGTACGTTGTTTAGAGATTCTTGAATCATCCGGTAGATGGAGCTCTGTGTGCCCTGCGGAATTTTTGTTAAAGACTTTTCCTGATGTTCGGACGTTAAATACTCTACGTGAATCCCCGAGGCTTCAACTTCGATAAAAAGTTGTTGCAATTGTTCTAGCGTCGGTTCATTATAGGTCAGGTTTCCTTCAGCCTGTGAATGTTCCCCATCATGACGTAGGAGACGCACGATAGAGCGCATCTCTGTGATGGCTGTACTGGCGCTTTGTTCAACGTTCTGTAATGCTTCAGTGGCTTTATCAGGATATTTATGGAGCAGGCACCGAGCAGCACCAGATTGAAGTGAAATAACAGATATATGGTGACCTACCGAATCATGAAGTTCGCGTGCTACACGTAAACGTTCACGAACAACTCTATCTTGTGCGAGTTGTTCGCTTTGTTGTTCTAGCTCATGACGCTGATTTTCTAATATTTCACTTTGGTAAGCTCGAATCCATGAGATACGCCCCAAAGCAATACCTGAACCAAAGTACAGCCCATTATTTATGCATAAGGTCAGCAACGTGGCAAGTGAAGTATCGATAGGCCCGTTCTGCGCCATCTCGTTGACGTTAAAAAGTGCAACGCCCTGAAGAGTCCACGCAATAGTAATCCACACAATCGTCAAGAAAATCACGATGTAGACAGACATCCACACAAGTTTTCGGTCTTTTCCCCATGCAATCACCGTATATAGCAGGAATAAGTAGGTTCCTTGAAAAATTAACGTGAAATATATCGGTGGTGAAACCGTTAACGACGGTGGAACAAAGAATATCAACGTTGCAACAGCAAAGGCCGTCAAAGGGTAGCGTCGTCGAACGGTCAAGGGTAGCACCATCAGCTGAGCCAAGATATAAGACCACAAAATTTCTTGATGGTCATCACCAAAAAGACCTAAACTCTGATAGCTAATAGACGACACAAAAGCCAATAATGAGGTAGCAAGGCACAGCCAGATGTCGTAACGTAACGACCGTTGGGACGGAGTGGGACGTTGCCAATCAGGATCAATATCGATGCTCTTTCGAACATACTGAGAAATGCTGTGTTCCATCAGTTCTCCGACGATCGTGAACGTACGGAACGGAATATTTTTTTAATATATTGTTTCGCCCCTGACAGTTGGTTCTGTTTTTTCTCCTGACGCTGTTTTTCGACCTCAAGAGCGTATTCTCGTAGTTCTTCGAGAACAGATTTTTGAGGTTGAGACACCTCATCATCCTGCTTTAACTTCTGCCGGTCTAATTCTTTCTGCTGTAGGTACTTCTGCCCCCAAAGAAGTTCCGCTGTGCCCACCCCAGCACCGGCTAAGGAAGCTAACATTTTCAGAGGTGCAGAGCCCCCATGTTTCTTGTCACGATAAGCTAAAATTCCGAGAATCGCTGAAATGCTCAATGTCAGAGCAGCATCTGCCCGTAGTATCCAAGGGTTCTGTTGAAGTATCTCAAACACATCTTTTTCTTCGATGTCTTCTTCCGGCTCCGAAGAAGATTCAGGTTCAGCTGGCGAATCCTGAATCAAAAGAGAAAGAGACTCAACTATTTTTTGAGTCTCTAACTCATTCATCGGTTCAGCCATCACCAGAATTGCTTGTTGAGAGTCCTCTACCGTTGGTGTTCTCTCATGTTGATGTTCATGAGCACTAAAAAATGTTGCATCAGATATCTCGCGAAAGAACTCTTGCAATTCTGCTGGAGCGCATAAAAGTTGTATCACTGATTCAGCACTCAGCAAAGACCCATAATCTTGTAAATATAGGTGAAGACGGTGCATAAAATTCTCATCGACATGGTATGCCCACATGAATTGTTCAAGATGTTCTAGGATACGTTGTTCTTGAAAAGAATCAGGAAGAACACCAGACAGTCGTTGTACCATCTCCGCTAAGAAAGTACCCCTCGCATACAAAGATTCTGGAAGATGAGGGTTAATAGTTTTCGACGGCCCCCAGAAGAAGTCAACTAAGTGCCCTTCTGTCGTATCAATGAGTGGAAGAGGCATTTTAAAACCGTCACGCAGTTTCTCAATCCACGTATCCCATAGCTGATTATGCCAATCATGGTTTTCCTTTTGTTCAGGAATAAAACACGCCATATGTACCCCATGGGCAGATGAGGTTACCATGATTGCCGGATACTGTAACTGACGTATCAGTTGAGCAATCAGAAAAGAATTTCCCCATACGATAGACCAACCAGATTCGCAATCTTTAACTTCAAGCTGTTCTGTTGCTGAGAGCAGACGTATCTGTTCTTGAAGAATCTCAGAAGATATTGGAAAAGTAGCAGCCGTACCTACCGCAAAAGTGTTAATATCTAGGGTCTCTCCTAAAGAAGTTAGCTCTATGGAATAGTCACGGTCTCGAGGTAAAACGATGCTCATCATATCCGCCTCGATACGTTCTTGGATTTTTTGAGCGTAGTTCTCAAGGGTTTCTCCCCGTAAGAATACCCCATCTTGTTGAGGTACTAGTACACGAAGAACGTCAGTATTTTCAGAATCATCGGGTGTACACAGTACGTGGGCAACTACTGCCGTAACAGTTTTTTCATAGACAATGATTTCTGGCAGGTCCCCCAGAATATTGGTGAGTTGTTGAAGAATTTCTTCATCAGCATAGAAGAGGTCTTCGTCTTCTGTTGTGTTCTCGGCGCCATCTTGCTCACGTTGTTGTTCTATTTCTTGTGATGAAAGCTGTTCAGCGTCAGGAATTTTGACCTCATCACATTTTAAAGAGAAGAGTTCGGTGAGTTCTTCATAGGTTATTCCGGCGTCGATAGGACCGTTTTGGTCGATACCATATTCTCTCTCGCCATCAAGGGCTACACAGTAGCTGAGATGAATTTCTGCCCATATAGCGTTCTCTCGTCCCCAAGGCACGTTTTCTTCTGAATTTTCAGGGAAATTGTTCGACATCATCACGTCCTTTCTACGCACACCTGTGATGGCTAAAGCACCTTCTGATAAGGATACCGTGAGAACGTAGCTTCTACGAATCTTCAGAACTCAGTTCAATCATCTCTCCAGATTCTAAAGCCTCATAACAGGTACGAAGGCGGTCTGCTAAAGAATGTTTAAAATATTGTGAAGCATCTTCTAATGCCACCCAACGGTACCCTAAAAGTTCTTCCGACTGCACGTTGATAGGAGTATCAGAGTCAATGACACCACCATCATAGAAATAATATGAAGAATCACCCCACACACCCATTTGCAGTCCATGAAAAATGACCAGTAAACGCCCTGGCTCAAGTTCTAAACCGACTTCTTCAAGAACTTCACGGAAACAACCTCGTTGAGGGGCTTCTCCCGTTTCAATAGTGCCGCCAGGAAGAGCCCACCCGTCACGGTAATTGGGTTGTACAGCAAGAAACTCATTCTTCTCATTACGAATTAACGCGCCAGCAGCCATACGCCGTGTCGGTAAAGTCGCAATAAATTGGATGAGTTCTTCTTCAGAAAGATAAGTATCAGCCATCATCTTCTCCTGACCCTTAGCCATAAAAACCCTCACATGAGTTTTTATCGGTATCTATGTCTTAGGCATAACACTACAGGGATTCTCCCTAAGCTCTCTTGTTTTATCACAAGAATAACGATTCTTATTTTTCTGGTGTACCCCAAGAAACCAAAGAGTACGATGTCACGCCATACACAGTGTTGAGGCAACAGGAAAAAGCACAGAAGTCTTTAGTGCTTGATAACCACACACAATGATTTTTGAGCACTAAAGACTTCTGTACGAGCTACGTAACCGTAGCTCACATATGGTCAAGAAACTTTATTTATCTGAACCTAAGAACTTCTCAAAACCTTTAGGAAGGTTCAGCTCTGAGGCGTCAAAATCTTGTCCGGTGTTTCCAAAGGCAGAACCAGCAGGTGCACTCTGTTTCTTCTGAGCTGCCGCTAATTGCTGTTCGCGCTTTGCGGGATTACCAGAACGAGCCTTCTTCGCATTCTTGCCCTTCTTCTTATTCGCTTTACGTGCAGCGCCGGCGGCAGCTGCCATTCCAGGCATTTGCATTCCACCGGGCAGACCTGCCATATTGCCGGAGGCAAGTTTCTTCATCATCTTTTGAGCTTGAGCAAAACGCTCCATGAGCTGATTGACTTCAGAAACAGTGACGCCTGCACCGCGAGCAATACGAGCCCGTCGTGAACCGTTAATAATTTTGGGGGCAACACGTTCATGAGGGGTCATCGAACGGACGATTGCCTCGACTCGGTCAATTTCACGTTCGTCAAATGCGTCGAGTTGCTGACGAATCTGAGCAGCACCAGGCATCATCATCAACAGCTTTTTCATAGAACCCATTTTGCGAATCTGCTGCATCTGAGCGAGGAAGTCTTCAAAGGTGAAGTCCTCTTGGTCAGCAAATTTTTGGGCCATGCGGTCAGCTTCAGCCTTATCCCAGCTGGCTTCTGCTTGCTCAATGAGAGTGAGCACATCGCCCATATCCAAGATACGAGACGCCATACGGTCAGGATGGAACTGTTCAAACTCGTCAAGGTTCTCACCAGTTGAAGCAAACATAATGGGTTTGCCCGTTACCGATGCAACAGAAAGTGCCGCACCACCACGTGCGTCACCATCAAGTTTTGAAAGGACAACACCCGTAAAGTCGACACCCTCGTTAAAGGCAAGTGCGGTGTTTACAGCATCTTGACCAATCATCGCATCAATGACAAAAAGAACCTCATCCGGTTCAATCGCGTTGCGGATGTCTCGTGCCTGTTGCATCAATTCAGCATCGACGCCGAGGCGACCTGCGGTATCGACAATGACCACGTCATGCAATTTTGCGCGGGCCTCTGCCACACCATCGCGAGCAACTTGTACAGGGTCGCCAGTGGGTACATCAAATTCAGAAGTGACACCGGGATGTGGAGCATAAACAGGAACTCCAGCGCGTTCACCAACAACTTTTAGCTGGTTAACGGCGTTAGGGCGCTGAAGGTCAGAAGCCACCAACATGGGTGTGTGTCCTTGGCTTTTGAGCCAGTGAGATAGCTTCCCCGAGAGAGTGGTTTTACCAGCACCTTGAAGACCGGCAAGCATAATGATGGTAGGCCCAGACTTTGCCATGTTGATTCGACGAGTCTGACCGCCCAAAATGTTGACGAGTTCTTCGTTAACAATTTTGACGATTTGCTGGCTGGGGTTAAGCGCTTCAGAGACTTCTTGACCCAGTGCACGTTCTTTAACGTGAGCGGTGAACTCTCGTACCACCGGCACTGCAACGTCAGCGTCCAAGAGCGCACGACGGATTTCCCGTACGGTAGCGTCAATATCGGCTTCGGAGAGGCGACCTTTGCCGCGGAGGTTTTTGAAGGTTGCTGTCAACCGGTCAGAGAGTGAATTGAACACGAGTCGTGAACCACTTTCGCTATTTGGGTAGATCGAGGAGGACCTCGTAATTTTTCTGAATCAACTTCTAAGGATAACGCACTTAGAGAAGATGTGCCCTCTCATCATTCATATTCTGGTGAAGAACTTATACCAGATAGCAAAGAATCTTCACTACCTCATACGGTAGTGAAGATTCTTTGTCTCAGATAAACCGAGTTTTAATCTAAGAGTGCGTTGACAAATTCTTGTGCGTCGAAGGGGGCAAGATCGTCGGGTCCTTCGCCCAATCCAACAAGTTTGACAGGAACGCCAAGCTCTTCTTGAATAGCGACCACGATGCCACCTTTAGCGGAGCCATCTAATTTAGTCAGCACAATACCGGTGATATCAACAACGTCGGAGAAGACTTTTGCTTGCATCATACCGTTTTGTCCGGTTGTTGCATCAATAACGAGTAGCACCTCCGTTACGGGTGCTTCTTTTTCGACAACTCGTTTAATTTTACCGAGTTGATCCATCAGTCCAGCTTTATTTTGTAGACGTCCAGCCGTATCAATCATCACGGTATCTACGCCACGAGAAACGCCCTCACGGATTGCTTCATAAGCTACTGAAGCAGGGTCGGCACCATCTTTTTCAGAACGTATCGTCTCGACACCAACTCTATCTCCCCACGTTTGCAGCTGGTCGGCAGCCGCTGCACGGAAAGTATCAGCAGCACCCAATAAGAGTTTTTTCTCTTCAGCGACCATCACACGAGAGAGCTTTCCGACAGTGGTCGTTTTGCCAACACCGTTGACTCCCACCACAAGAACTACACCGGGTTTACCGTTTTCTCCTGTGGTCTGTAGAGAGCGGTCGGTATCAACACCAACAATCTTTAGCAGTTCTTCGTTGAGCATCTGCTTGACCTGTGCAGGGTTTTCGGTACCTTCAATGCGTACTCGCTGCTGCAGGTTTTCAACGAGTCGTCCGGCGGCGTCAGCTCCTAGATCTGCAAGAAGTAAAGTTTCTTCTACTTCATCCCACACGTCTTGATCAATTTTGTCACGTGAAAGAAGAGAAAGAAGACCTTTTCCAAGGAGGTTATTAGAGCGAGCCAGACGGGCACGTAACCGTACGAGACGTCCAGCAACTGGTGCCGGACGGTCAATAGTAGGTTGTCCGCTAGTGTCTGCAGGTTCAAGGTCGTTCACGTCTCGTGTGGAATCATAGCCTTCTGGTGGGGCCTTTGGCCCACGCAGTAATACCGCTAAAACACCGGCGAGGACAAGAACACCGAGGACTATGTACAAGATAAGAGTCAGGGTATCGTTCACCCTTCTAGCTTCTCACATGTGCCCCATCCATCGGAAAACTTCACCATAAGTTTTCATAAAAAATATTGGGAGGGGCATAGCCCTGTCACGGTATTTCACAGTTTTTATCGGCCGGTGTACCCAGTTTCAGCGAGTTCTTTCGGGAAACGTGGAGAACGCCAAGGTAACCATCCAAGCATCATCACCAGCAATAGTGCACCCGAGATACCAAATGCCCAGTTATATCCCCAATGGTCGGCAATCCATCCTGCAAGTAGTGGCCCGACAATTTGTCCAAGGTCGGCGAACATCTGATAGGTTGCAAGGACTGTACCGCCAGAGCGTTCATTACCGACGATATCGGCGACAGCGGCCTGTAACGATGGTCCGAGCACTCCCGTGCCGATACCCGTGGTGATAGAGAAGATGATAAAGAGTACGGGGGAACCAGAAAGTCCCACTAAAATCGTAGAAACTCCGGCAAGAAGTAGACCATAGAAAATGAGGTTTCGGCGGCCGTGTTTATCAGAAAAACGCCCCGAAATATTTTGGGTGATGGCGTTACCGCCAGCATAAAATGCCATAGCCAAACCGGCAAGAACAATTCCGCCATGATCAGGGTCGTAATGTTCTCCCTGATGGTAACTCGTTAAAAGGGCTACAGCAGCAAGAGGCATTAACGCCACCCGCAAACCTAACGCCGCCCACCCGATGGCAAAGTTTGTGCCTAGACCAGCACGAAAGTTCGTGAACTTCCACGCATCTTTGAGAGATAGCTCGGGTTGTGTTTTAGGCGGAATGGAACCAGCATATTGGGCTTCTTTAAGGTAGAAAAACACCAGAATACAGGCGATGAATAGCACGACCGCATAGATAACGAAGGGCAGACGCATTCCTAGTCCGACCATAAGAGAACCTACTACTGGCCCTAAGATGTTACCGATGAGGAAGGCGGTTGCGTAGTAACCAGAAATTTTTCCGCGCAGATGAGCAGGAGAATAACGTACAAGCAGTCCCATGGCAGAGACGGTAAACATGACAGAGCCGATACCGCCCAATGCACGAAATGCCATCAGAACAGGGTAACTCCATGAGATGGCAACGCCCAGTGAGCCTAAGGCAACGATGATAAGACCCGCCATATAGATGGGCCGCTCCCCCCAACGAGAAACAAGTTTTCCAGATGCTGGAGCGAATAATAGACGAGTTGCAGCGAACATGCTCACCACAGCAGAAGCTGCTTGTACACCCACATCAAAGCTTGCCGCGTATCGAGGAAGTACTGGGGCGATGAGTCCAAAACCTAACGCAATCACAAACGCAGCGAGAATAAGAACTTTCAAAGGCCCCGGGATGGGAGTTTTTGAACGTTTCTGAGAAGTGCTAGTTTCAGAAAGATTTTGATATTGGCGAGCTGCTGTCGGGTGCGCCGCCGTGATAGGAATTGCACCAGTATCAAGATGATTATTACGTTGGTAGGAATCAGACATGGTTCTTTATCTTACTCTCCTTAAAAATGTTTAGGACGATGTGAAGTGTATGAGGCGGCAGCTCTTCACTCTCTAGGATTCTAAAGCATTGCGAATCGCTTGAGCATCTTGGCTTATCACATTACTGATGCCTTGGAACATGGTGATACCGTAGAGGGTTTGGGCAATTTCCATGGTACGAGGTTTATGCGTAATAATGAGCAGTTGGCTTTTCTGACCTAGACGTTCAAAAACGGGTAGTACGCGTGAGAGGTTACGGTCATCTAAAGCAGCTTCTACTTCGTCAAGAACGTAAAACGGTGCAGGTCTAGCCTCAAAAATTGCGGTGACTAATGCCAAAGAGGCCAGCGCCCGTTCCCCTCCAGAGAGCAGGGAGAGTCTTTGCACTTTTTTATCGGCAGGGCGTGCATGAATCTCTATTCCACAGTTAAGTAAGTCTTCGTCGTCGGTGAGAGCTAAGGTGCCTTCACCACCGGGGAATAATTCTGCAAAAATCCTTTCAAAGGCGTCTTTTGTTTGTTCGAAGGCTTCGACAAAGGCGGTTTTCATGTGACGGTTTAGCTCTGCAATGAGAGAGCGCATTGCTGCTCTCGACTTTTTCATATCAGTAATTTGTGTGTGCAGGTATTGTTGACGTTCGTCTAAGGCTTGGTATTCTTCCAAAGCCAGAGGGTTGACGGTTCCTAGTGCTTTGAGACGTTGTTGTTCTTGGTGCAGGTTCTTCTCAAGTTCTGAGGTTTCGGGTGCATGATGGGCAAGATAGTCGTGGTGGGTTTCGATGAGTTCTTCAAGGGTGCAGCCGAGTTCTTCTCCGATACGTTGATTGAGATTTTCATAGCGAATACTACTTTGAGCTTGTGTGAGGGTGAGTTTTTGTAAGGTATTGCTCAGCGTTTGATGTTGGTGTGTAATATCTGCTAACTGGTCTTCAACGTTTTGGCAGGTGTGGGTGAGAGCTTTGAGCTCTTCGGTGATAGCACGGTATTTTTGCTCTTGATTGTTGCGTTCTTGGGTGAGTTTTTCTAAGAGTTTTTGGGCACATCGTGCCACGGTACGCGCTCGTTGTTGTTGGAGTAGGCGTTGTTGTTCGTGGTGTTGTTCTTGTGCGGTGTGTTCTTGAAGTGTGTTGAGGTGTGTTTCTAGCTCTTGGCGTTTCTCGCGGTTCAGCAGCAGATACCGTTGAGTGTGGCTGAGTGAGTTTTGAGCAATGGTCCGTTCTTGGGTGAGATGTTCGAGCTCTTCTTTGAGAGTGTTCTGCTCTTCGAGTTGTTGCGGGTTGTCAGTAGGTTGTTGTTTTTGTAGTACAGCAATGTTGTGGTTGAGTTGTTCTAGTAATTGTGCGTGTTCTTGTTCTTCAACACGGTATCGTGCAAGTTTTTTCTGCTGGTATTGGTGTTGTTCTTGTTCGTGCTGGTGTTGTGTGGTGAGCTGAGCCTGTTCTGTTTCTAAACGGTAAATAGTTTTTTGGGTGTTTCCGAGACGTCGTGCAAGCTCGTGTTCTTGCTCTTTGAGTTGAGTAAGTTTTTGGGTGTGGGCGCGGTGTTGTTTTTGGGCTTCTTCTTCTAGTATTTCTGCTTCTTTGAGTTCTTGTGTGAGTGTTGTAACCCGTGCTGCTATTTCGAGGTGATTATCTTCTAGCTCAGCGGTGTTGTAGCTGTAGTTACTGTAGCGTCGCCCACGAATATCGTAGATGGTGATGTGCGGGTGTTCTTCTAGCAGTTCTTGATTTTCTGTGGTGAACTCTTCGGTGAGGTAGATATTAGCTAGTGCTTGTTGGAGTACGTGTTGTGCGGTGGTATTTTCTGTGGTCACGTATTGTATGGCAGGTGTTAGTCCCTTGAGGTTTTTTGTGGGAGGCGTTGGAGAACTGGGGGTAAAGATGGTGTTATGGGCAGTGTTGTAGGTGGGTTTTTCGTAGAGGTAGCTTTGTGCGTAGGCTCCTAAGGCGTGAGCTATTGCTCGTTCTTGCCCGCTTTTAATGTGTATGAGGGTGTGCAAAGGTTTGCCAGTATGTTCAGGTTTGCTCTCGTGGTGTGTTTGTAGGAGCTGTTCAAGGCTGGCAATACTAGCTTGCAGGGTATGTACGGTGATGGAGCGTTGTGTGCAAAGGTTTCTACTCTGTTTGCTTTTGTGAGCGTATTCTTCGCGTTCTACACGGAGCTGTTGCTGTTGTTTTTCCTCATCTTGAAGAGTTTTTGTGTGCTCTTGCAAGGTGTGTGTGAGCTGTTCAAGTTTTTGGGCATAGTCTTGGCGCTGTGTTTGAGCATTGTCGAGTTCTTCTCGGTAGCGTTGATGTTCGGCGCGGATTCTTTCATATTTAGCGCGTAAGCTGGCTCGTTCAGTAATGTTTCGGGTGAGCTGTTCTTGATGCTCTTTTTGACGTTGTTGCTGTTGTTGTATCTGTTCTTGGCACTGTTCTAGTTTTTGGTGTTGTCGTTCGTATCGTTGTGTGAGCTCTTGTAGGGTGTGTTCCAGTTCTTCACAGTGTTGGCGTAATTGCTGTTCTTCTGCTTTTTCGTGGGCGATGGATTCTTCGGTGCGTTGAAGATGTTGCTGGTAGCTTTCAAGGGAGTTATTTTTCTCGGTGGCGCGACTTCTCTCCTGTGCGAGCGCTTTGAGGGATTGTGCTGCTGCCATGATTTTTTCGAGTTCTTGGAGGTTCTCGTAGTGTTCTTGGCGGTGTTGGTCTAGTTCTGTGCGCAGGGTGTGGTGTTGTGTTTTCTTGTTGTGGCAGGTGTTGAGGGTTTCGGTTAGTTTTCGGTGTTGTGTGTGTTTTTTTTGGTAGAGCTCTTCGTGTTGGGTGTGTTCTTGGTGTTGTGTGAAGGCTTGGTGTGCGAGAAGTTTTTCGCGTAGTTCTCGTATCTGTGCTTGGATTTCGTAGGCGGTGCGGGCGTTAGTGGCTTGTTCTCCGAGCGGTTTGAGCTGGTTGGTGAGTTCTTTGTTGAGGTCTTCGAGACGGTTGAGGTCGGCTTTCATCGCGTGGAGTTTGCGTTCTGTTTTTTCTGCTCGGCGACGATAGGTGAGAATTCCGGCTGCTTGTTCGATGAGGGCTCGTCGTTCGGTAGCTGAGGATTGTAGGACTTTGTCGATATGTCCTTGACCGATGATGGAGTGTTCTCCTTTGGCGATGGAGGCGGTGTTGAAGAGTTCTTGGATGTCGCTCAGTCGTACGGTGGCACCGTTAATTTCGTATTCTGAGCCGCCTCCTCGGAAGAGGGTTCGTGATATTTCGACAGTGCTGTGTGGTAGGGGTAGTTCGTGTTCTGAGTTGTCGAGGACGAGGGTAACTTTGGCTCGTCCGAGTGGACTTTTGTGTGTTGTTCCGGCGAAGATGACGTCTTGCATGGCGGAGCCACGGAGGTTTTTGCTGCCTTGTTCTCCTAGTACCCAGAGGAGCGCGTCTACGACGTTGGATTTACCTGAGCCGTTAGGTCCGATGATGGCGTTGATGCCGTCGTTGAAGTTAAAGACCGTTGTTGAGGCGAAGGATTTGAATCCGCGTAAGGTCATAGAGATCAGGCGCACAGGATTCCTTTCTCCAAGGTGCTAGAGGTTGGTAGTGTTCAGAAAATTTCATTCTTTACTAGTACATATAGTGTGAGATTATCCTTTGAGCTAAATATGTACTAGAGGTGTTTTTGACACCTAGAATGTTCTCATAGGTTGCCATCAAGGGTTTCCTCTCCCCTGGTGTTTGTTGTGGGTTTATGAGATGTTCTTTTCATAGATAAGTCTAAGACATACACCCCGAACGTGGACGAAAGCAAGTATCGCATTGACCGCTAACTCTGATATCCGTCATTCTGATGTGGCGTTATTATCCATTGAACATGAGATTCCTTCTGAGGTTGTTACCTCAACCTATTTTGATGAGAAGCTCTCTAAAACGTATCAACGTTTGAAGTTGCCGAAGGGGCTGTTAGAGCGTTTAGCGGGTATTTCTGAGCGTCGTTCATGGGGTGCGCAGATGACCTTTGAAGATGGTGCTGTTTCTGCGGCGCAGAAGGCGTTAGATGCTGCTGGTATTTCTAGCGAGCGTATTGGTTTGATGATTAATGCTTCTGTCACCCGAGACCATTTTGAACCGGCCGTTGCTGTGGGCATTCATGATCGTTTAGGGCTTCCGGCACACGCCTTAGAGTTCGATATGACTAATGCGTGTTTAGGGTTTGTTAACGCGATGACGGTTGCCGCTACCATGATTGATGCTCATGCTATTGATTATGCGTTGGTAGTTGCGGGGGAAGATCCTTCACCGTGGCATGAGACAGCATTACGAATTTTAGATAAGCCTGAGACAACGCGTGAGGACGTACTCGCACAATTTGCGACGTTAACTCTTGGTTCGGGGGCGGCAGCAGCTGTTTTAGGTCGCCATAGTTTGCACCCTCAGGGGCATCGACTGGTAGGTTCTGTTTCTCGTGCTGGTACCCAGCACCGTCATCTTTGTATCGGTGGGAATGCTGCTGAGGGGATGAACACTGACGCAGCTGGACTGTTAAAGCACGGCTTAGAATTGGTTGCTCAAACGTGGGAAGAAGCTCATCATCGTGGGTGGGATTGGACTGATATGGATTCTTATGTGACACATCAGATTTCTAATGCTCACACAAACGCCATTATTGAAGCTGTCGGTATTGATTCGGCAAAGATTCCGATGACGTTCCCGTATTGGGGCAATGTTGCGGCGGCTGCTTTGCCTATGACGTTAGCGCAAGAAGCACCCACTTATCGTGCTGGGGATCGTATTTTATGTATGGGTGTTGGTTCTGGGTTGAATACGTCGTTAATGGAAATTAACTGGTAGTTCTGCCCTGTTCTTGTATCTCAAAAAGAATAATAGTTTTCTATCCTTCTCCCCCGTGAGGAGGCTCCTCTTTCCCTACATAGCTGGGGTGAAGAAACTCCATGAAAGGTTCTGCTACCGTGACTCATTCTCTTTTTCCTTCTGTCGAACAATGGCCCGGTGTTGATCCTCAATGGTTGCATCGTCTTGAGGTGTGCTCTACTGCCCCTGTAGATAGTGGTCAGGTACGTTCTTGGAGTTATCTGGATAATCTTCCAACGTTGGAGAAGAATTCTTTAGAGCCGGTGGGCACAATTCTTGCCGTTCATGGAAACCCCACATGGTCATATCTTTGGAGGGATATCCTTCAAACCGGTGCTCTGCCTGAGAATAGGTGGCGTGTTATTGCTGTTGATCAGCTAGATATGGGCTATTCAGAGCGTACCGGCACGGTGCGCCGTCTTGAAGACAGGGTGCAAGACCTCTCAGATTTTACGAAAACAATCGGATTAGATGATACGACGCAACCGGTAGTGACTCTTGCCCATGACTGGGGTGGTTTAGTCTCTTTGGGGTGGGCTTTAGAACACCAAAATATTTTGAGTGGAATCTTATTAACAAATACTGCGGTCTTTCATGCAGAAGGTTCAGCTATTCCAGCACCATTACAGGTTGCCCTTACTCCAGGTGTACACCGTTGGGGAACACAAAAAAGTACCGCGTTCTTAGATGTGACGTTATCGTTGGCGGGGCAAAACCGATTATCTCAGCAGGTTCGTGCAACGTACCGTTCGCCTTATACGTCGTCGAGTCTTCGTGAGGGTATCCGCAATTTTGTTGCCGATATACCGGCAACACCTCAAAGCCCCTCCTATCTGATGATGCAACGTATTGCAGAGGGTATCCGGCATCTTCACGTACCCGCATTTTTTCAATGGGGTGTTCAGGATCCTGTCTTTACACGTCATTATTTGGCAGATTTGATGCACAGAATGCCGCATGCAGATGTTCATTGTTATGAGAATTCTTCACATTTGGTGATGGAAGACCAAGATGTTGCTACCCCATTTTTTGAATGGCTTCATGAACATTTCGTGCAGGAATACACGTTACGTCAGCAGCATGTTCAACGCCGTGCGGAGCACGTTCATGCTGAAAGTTTTGTTCCCATGGGCGCACAACTGGAACAACGGCGTGAAGAAAAGACGCTAGCTGTTGTCGATATGCACCCTAAAGATTCTACGCGCATAGCACGCCACTATACGTGGGCAGAACTTGCTCAGAATGTAGAACGTGTTGCTAATGGGCTTGAAGATTTAGGTGTTCGACCTCAGTCACGAGTGAATTTGATGATTCCTCCCGGCGCACTACTGACAACCTGCATTTATGCGTGTTTGAAAATTGGGGCTATCGTTGTTGTTGCTGATACTGGTCTTGGGACCAAAGGCCTGACTCGGGCGCTGAAGGGGGCAAGACCAGATTATCTGATTGGTATTCCTCAAGCGTTAGTAGCGGCAAAGACTTTCGGTTGGCCAGGGTTCAGAATCTCGGCGGAGCCACTCACCGGTGTGATGAAAAAAGTTCTTGGTGTTAGAGCGACTCTGGCAGATTTTACCGATACTAGTGTTCGACCTCGACCCGTTCGAGATGCTCAAGAGCATGCAGCAGTGCTATACACTTCGGGTTCAACAGGGCCAGCTAAGGGAGTGCTCTACACTCAACAACAGTTGAGCGCGATGCGAAATGCTATTATGAGCACTTATCATTTGCACCAAAATACGGGACTTGTTGCAGGATTCGCACCCTTTGCCTTATTAGGACCAGCCCTTGGCATTACGAGCGTGACTCCTACGATGGACGTCACCCAACCTAAAACTCTTACCGCCTCAGCATTAGCCCACGCGGTAGAGGCAATTTCAGCGCAAACGGTGTTCCTCTCCCCTGCCGCATTAATGAATGTGGTCAGAACCTCCACCTCATTAGGTGAACAAGAAAAGCATGCCTTAGCTCAGGTACGTACCGTACTTTCTGCTGGTGCCCCATTGAACACCTCGCTCTTAGAAGCTGTTCATGCGATTCTTCCACATGCAAGTATTCACACCCCCTACGGTATGACAGAGGCTCTACCCATCACAGATATATCCTACGAACAGATACAGCAGGCAAATGCCGACGCCCTCTCCAAGAATGTTGTCGGTGCAGGAAATGGTGTCTGTGTTGGTACGCCGATAGCGGGTGCACAGGTGAGTATAGCTCCGCTAGACAAAAACGGTATAGCGGGAGTAGAACATCATCAAGACCCCGGTGTGACCGGTGAGATTCTTGTGCGTGCACCACACGTCAAAGACCGCTACGACAGACTGTGGATCGCAGAAAACCAGTCAATAGCAACACCGGGCTGGCACCATACCGGAGATGTGGGGCATTTAGATGAGCACGGTAGACTATGGGTTGAAGGAAGACTCTCACATATTATGTTGAGTGCTCAAGGGATACTCACCCCTGTAGCTGCTGAGCATGCCGCCGAAAAAATTATGGGCGTACGACGTGCAGCGGTCGTGCCTGTTGGCCCTGCCGGTTGCGCTCAAGCTGTTGCGGTGGTGGAGACAGACCCACAGACCCGTAAAAATGGTCTTGCCAGTGTAAAGCTGACACAAAAAATTCGTAACCGAGTGTTTGAGGAAACCGGAATTAACCTCTGCGCGGTACTTGCCGTGAAAGAGCACCCAACCGATATCCGTCATAACTCAAAAATTGACCGTACATTACTGGCACAGTGGGCAAAGAAAGTTCTCTCTGGAGAGAAAGCGAAAATATTGTGGTAAAAACACCGGTTTCTTTACGTCGCTTACCACACATTGCGCCGGTGAGAGAACGTCAAGAGCGTGTCCTTGTGACCGGCGCTTCAGGGTTGTTAGGTCGAGAAGTTGCCCTCGACTTTTTACGACGCGGATATCAGGTACGCCTGCTTCAACGCCGCGATGCGCAGCTTCAGAAGATATTACCACCGGCTTTAGCTCAAAACCTTTCACAAGTACGCACCGATTTAAGTGATAAGAACCGTTTAGAAGAAGCTATCAACAGTTGTGATGGAGTCGTTCATCTAGCTGCTAAAGTATCCTTTACAGGAACGTGGGAAGAGTTTTATCAGACGAACGTTCAAGGCACACAGAACCTTCTTCAAGCCGCGGCACATCACCCAATCACCCGTTTTTTGTATATTTCTTCGCCCTCCGTAGCTCACACGGGAGTATCTTTTATGGGAGCAGATAATACTGCCGCCGCCCCAGAACACACCAGAGGATATTATGCGCGGTCAAAAGCTATTGCCGAACACCTCGTACTCGCAGAAAATAGTGAACGCTTCCACACGGCAGCGCTACGACCACATATTGTGTGGGGCCCATCCGATACGCAACTTGTTGAACGTGTCTTAGAACGAGCTGCAGCAGGAAGGCTCCCCCTGCTGAACGACGGTACAGCACTCATTGACACCACCTATATTGACAATGCGGTAGACGCTATCGTCACCGGATATGAACGCTTAGAGAATATTCAGGGACAAGCACTCGTGATTACTAACGGACAGCCGCGACCGGTAGCAGAAATCATCCACCACATGTGCACGGCCGTGGGTATTGAACCACCCAAACGCTCTGTACCAGCAACATTAGCCCGCGCCCTCGGTAGCATCATCGAGAAAGTATGGGAAAAATACCCTGGAGAAGACGAACCACCCATGACACGTTTCTTAGCAGAACAGTTATCAACTGCTCATTGGTTTGACCAACGGCGAACCCAAAAACTCCTCGATTGGGCACCCAAAGTATCGTTAGAAGAAGGATACGAACGGTTAGCGCAGTTCTATCAAGACCGATACCGACACTAAAAAGTGCCCTGAAGCGTATCTGCTTCAGGGCACTTCTCTACGATGAAGTTTTCTTTTGACGCGGGGCACGTTGGCATCTCGGGCAACGATAACAGCTCCGTTTCATCATCACCTCACGAATGATGGTGCTCTCTACCCCATTTTCTTGGCACCGGTAGCACAGCTGACCTTCACGTCCATAAGCGTTTAAAGAACGATCAAAATACCCAGATTCCCCATTAACGTTGACATAGAGGGCGTCAAAACTGGTTCCTCCAGCTTCTAAAGCCTGTGAGAAGACCTCTTGTATTGAGTGAACGAGTTCTCGGGTCTTTGCCATGCTCATAGTTTTCGCTGGTTTCGCGTAGTGAAGACGCGCTCGCCATAGCGCTTCGTCAGCGTAAATATTGCCAACTCCTGAAATAGTTGATTGGTCCAGTAGTAGACGTTTGATGGCGGTAGATGTTTTGAGCATTTTCTGTCGCAGCTCGTCAATATCAAAATTCGTGTCTAAAGGATCTCGTGCAATATGGTTCAGACTTCGCGGAATATACGGTAACGATAATGTGCTTGCGCTGGATGCGGATACAGGGTGTTGTTGTGTATCCGATACGGGTACGAGCGTATCAAGATACATTCCGCCAAAAATTCTTTGATCCACAAAACGTAGCTGTTCAGTAGCAGGTTCTGCTATGGAGTGATGGTCTTGATTCCCTAGAGTTACCGTGATTTTGAGGTGTTTTTCTGGCGGGAATTCTGAGGTTTTAAAAAGGACTTGACCGCTCATCCCTAGATGTATGACAAGAGCTGTTTGAAGACGGATACCATCAGCGTTTTCGAGGATAATCCAGAGGTATTTTCCGCGTCGCACGACGTCAGTAATGATGGTGTCTTTGAGCGTGCCCGTAAATTCTTCAGCGGTATGCTCACTACGGCGAATAGAGCGGGTGTCATGAATACGGACGTCTGTAATACGTTTGCCGAGGGCGTGTGTGAGCATTCCACAGCGTACGACTTCAACTTCGGGTAGTTCAGGCATCCTGCTAGTTTGGTCGTAGTTCTTTACAGGTTTTTTGTGCAGCTAGACGTTCTGATTCTTTTTTGGAGCTTGCGACACCTTGATCGTAGGTGGTGCCACCAATGTGAACGGTAGCAGTATATTCGGGTGCGTGTTCTGGACCGGATACAGACACTTCGTAGCGGATGTCCCCGAGTTTTTGGGATTGTACAATTTCTTGAAGTTCGGTTTTCCAGTCTCGTCCGGCGTCAAGAATTTCTTGGTCATCGAGCATGGGTGCGATGAGTTCAAGGACGAGGTCGCGGGCACGGTCACGACCGAGGGTGATATAGCACATTCCAAAGATGGCTTCGAGGGTATCGGCGAGAATGGAGTCTTTATCTGCTCCGCCAGTTTTTTCTTCGCCTTTTCCTAACCAGAGGTAAGACCCGAGGTTCAGGGTTCGTGCAACTTTTGCTAGTGCCCACGATGAGACAACAACATGGTGTCGGCGTACAAGTTCCCCTTCGGGTTCGTTAGGGAAACGACGATAAACATCTTCGGCAATAGCCAGTGAAAGGACGGAGTCGCCAAGGAACTCTAGTCTTTCGTTGTGGGGTGTTCCAGGGTTCTCAAAAGAGTAGGAACGGTGTACGAGTGCTTGCTGAAACGTCTCGGTATCAATATTGAGACCGAGACGTTTCAACAATTCTGATGAATCAGAGTTATTCATACTAACTTTACGCGTCAGCTACCTTGCGACCCTTGTACTCGTAGAACAAGGCGTTACCTGCAGAGTCAGTAACTAGCTTTGCCTGGTGAGGCAAAGAATAGGTTACGCGACCGTTTTCAACGGTCTTAACCAGCTGAGGTACGGACGCCTTCCACTGGGAACGGCGTGCGCGGGTGTTAGCACGGGACATTTTCCGCTTGGGAACAGCCACAGCTATCTCTCTTCTCTAGAAAATACGGTTATTAAGTTTATTTATCCTCGTTGAACATGCCTGTTAAAGCACTCCAGCGCGGATCAAGCACCTCATGGTGATGCCCCGGCTCTTCTTCCAGGCGGATTCCGCATTCGGAACACAATCCCTGACAAGAGTCCTTACAAAGGGGCTGGAACGGCAGTTGTAAAATGACTGCGTCCCGTAGAGCCGGTTCAAGGTCGATATAATCGCCCTCTACCGTGTACTGCTCATCTTCTTCATCTTCTGGGCCACCAGCGGGTGCCTTCTCAAAGACGAAGAGCTCTTGAATATCTGCTGACACGGTTTCAGAAACCGGATCAAGGCATAAACTGCAGTCACCGCTCATGTCGGCGGTTGCAGTGCCACTAACCAGAATACCATCTACAACGGATTCTAGTCGGAGATTGAGCTCAATGTCCGAACCTTCTTCCGCTCCGATCAGAGCATTGCCAAAATCCTTTGGCGCTGGTATCACTTTATCGAGGGTTTCCATGGTCCCAGGTTGATGACTCAGGTTCCGAACAGAAACCTTTAGGGGCGATGAATCTTTTCGTGAAATGACGAACTCCCTTATGATAAGTTTTGACCAACTACAAACTCTAGTTGCAGTTCGGCTACATAGCAACTATTCCAGCTTCACAGATTCTATTCAAGCACCATTAATGTGCTGTTAAGCTCACTTTTCTTGTGATATTTTCTGTGTTAAAGCACGCTGCACCGGCACAGGCACAAAAGAATCGAGCTGTCCCCCATAACGGGCAACATCACGAACAAGCGTCGACGACAGCTGAGAATACCGCGAATCCGAGACCAAAAAACTTGTCTCCACACCACTTAGATGACGATTCATCACAGCCATCTGAGACTCATACTGCCAATCTAAAGAATTACGGACACCTTTAACGATTAAATGCGCGCCACGAGACTTCGCATAATCAGCAAGGAGCATAGAAGGCATCAACTCCACACTCACGCCGTCCAAAAAACCAAAAGTCTCTTGAACCAGCGCCACACGCTCCTCATCGCTAAAAAGATACGACTTCGCAGAGTTACGGGCAACAGCAACAATCACGTTGCCATAGATTTTAGCGGCACGAGTAATCACATCAACATGCCCGTTATGAATAGGGTCGTAAGAGCCGGGACAAATAACTAGTTGCATACCCTATAGCCTAACAGTGAGAGCACCCATGAACAGTATCGAGAAAACTCTCTACGATACTAACTGCACGTAGTACAGAATAGTCTCACCATATTTTTTCTGGCGGAACTCCTCTAACCCAGCAGGAACCTCTACCGGCTCCATACGTGAAGAACGCTCAACCACAACAACCGCATCATCACTTAGATGCTCTTTGATGAGAGATAAAAGTGTGTGCACCTGCTCATTAGGCATATCATAAGGCGGATCCACAAAAACAACATCCCACGGCTCCCCCTGATAACGCTCCAAAAAACGTTGGGCATCCGATGTATAAATCATGGTGGACGCAGCAGAATTCAACCCTTGAGAAACACGCGCCACATTTTCACGAATCGTCGCAATAGCCGTTGAAGACGAATCTACAAAATCTACATGGCGAGCACCACGACTTAGGGATTCACACCCTAAAGCACCAGAGCCACCAAATAAATCAAGTACACGCCCCTGCGATAAAACTTCGTACCCCTCTAAACGAGAAAATAAAGACTCTTTCACACGGTCTGTTGTCGGACGCGTCTTATTCCCTGGTACGTGTGCCAACGTCAAACTACCGCATTGACCAGCAATAATTCTGCTCATGATCTTCTGCCCTCCATAACTTAAACCGTAAACGTACATCAACCATCATATAAAACCCTCTTGAGTTATCCTCGTGAGAGGAATTGTTCATGTTCCGCACCCACAAAACGTTCAATCCATCGAGCAACATCAGGATGTTTACCTAGCGTAGGGTCTTCTTCAATGAGTGAACGAGCGTCTTCACGAGCTTTTTCAATAATGTCGGCGTCATCAATAGCTCTTAACAATTTGAGGGTACTCTTTTTGCCCGATTGGGCGGCACCAAGAATATCGCCTTCACGACGCTGACGTAAGTCAATCTTTGAAAGCTCAAAACCGTCTGTTGTAGAAGCTACCGCATCTAAACGATCTCGTGACGGGCTCCCCTGCTCTTGTTCTGTCACTAAAAGGCAGGTTCCCGGAAGCTGTCCACGCCCAATACGTCCACGAAGCTGATGTAAACCGGAAATACCAAAACGATCCGCATCCAAAATAATCATCAGCGTCGCATTCGGGACGTTAACACCAACTTCAACAACAGTAGTACACACTAAAAGCTGAATATCGCCGTCACTAAAGCTCTGCATCACATGAGCTTTTGTCTGAGTATCCAAGCGCCCATGCAGCATATCGATACGCACACCAGAAAGTACCGGCATATGAGAAAGTTTCTCGAGAACCTCTATCGCAGAATGAAGTTTCTTCTGAGAACTACCCTGATCTGTCGAGAAAAGATGTTCAGCACCAGAAGATGTCTCATCATCAGAGGTGTCCTCACCAACTTTAGGAACAACGACATACACCTGATGTCCAGCATCAATTTCTTCGCGAGCGCGCTCCCAGAGGCGTTTTTCCCAGCGTGGATGTTCTGTAAGAGGAACAACAACACTTTTAATTTTTTGGCGTCCTGCTGGTAGTTGGTCGAGTACAGAAATATCGAGGTCGCCAAAAACTGTCATGGCAACGGTTCTCGGAATGGGTGTTGCTGTCATGACTAAACGGTGTGGTAGTTCTCCGTCTGCGTTGCGTAAGCTATCACGTTGTTCAACGCCGAAACGGTGTTGTTCGTCGACAACGGCTAAACCTAATCGTGCAAAATGTACGTCAGTGCTCAGCAGGGCGTGCGTTCCAATGACGATGTCCGCTGCACCAGATGCGATGTCAAGAAGAACCTGTTTTTTCTCGGCGGCAGGCATGGACGCTTTGAGCAGACGCACGTGAACAGGTGGTTTATCGTTGTTGTGGCTGGTGAGCGGGCGTAGGATTTCGCACACAGATTGGTAGTGTTGTTCGGCAAGGACTTCTGTGGGGGCAAGCATTGCGGCTTGTCCGCCGGAGTCTATGACTTGGAGCATGGCCCGTAGTGCAACAACGGTTTTTCCGGAGCCGACGTCGCCTTGTAGCAGGCGATTCATGGGGGTGCGTTGGCTGAGGTCTTGACGTATTTCTTCTCCTACATTTTTTTGCCCGTCTGTTAGTTGGTAGGGCAAGAGTTCGAGAAGACGTTGTGCGTACCCGTTTTTGAGGTATGGCCACGAGTCGGTGGTGTGTTCTGCGCGTTGAGCGCGGATACGAGCTAGTGCGCTTTGGAGGATGAAAGCTTCTCGATAGCGTAAGGAATGTTGGGCTTGTTTCCAGGTGTCGTCACTATCGGGGGTATGTAGAGCACGGTATGTCCATGCCAGTGTGGGTATTTTTCGTTTGTGTCGTGTTTCTGGTGGGAGTGGGTCTTCTAGCTCAGATAATGGCGCGTGGTCAAGGAGTTCTGCGATAGCGGCGCTGATTCTATCGGTTGGAAATTTAGCGTTTGCGCGGTAGACGGGAATGGGTGCGTGTGCTTGAGTGTAGGCGTGTGATGAGACGTTGTCTCCGGTAGCACGATGATATTCGCTGATCACAGCATAGTGGGGGTTGGTGAGGGTCAGTTCTCCTTTGTAGGCACCTACTTTTCCAGAGAAGAGGACGTGGTCTCCTGTTTTCATATCGCGTGCTGCAGACCACGCGTTGAAGAAGGTGAGGGTCATACGGTGGGCGTTACTGGGGTGAGCGTATCCGTGTAGTTGGTGTGCTGGTGAGGGTAACGTACCGTAGCTATCAGAGTATCCACTGGCAGAACCTGTGAGTAGCGGATGGCTGGGTTTTTGGGTTCGGTAACTGTAGACGGTGCCAAGGGGCGCTTCGTCGTTATGGTCTTCTTCGTCAGAGAGTTGGTCACTAATAATAATTTCGGTGATAGAACCTCGACGAGAGCGCATGGATCGAGTACGGACGTCAACCACTTGTGCCATGAGGGTGACGTCTTGTTCGTATTCTAGTTCTGAGAAGGGCGTGAGTTTGCCTCGTGGGAGGTATTTTTTGGGGTGGTAGTTGAGCAGTTCTTCAACGGTGTGCAGGCCGAGGTGTTTTGATAATTGCGCGGCAAGAGTTTTTCCGAGGTAGACGCTAAGTTTTGTGTTCTCTAGGCGTGCTTCTTGGTGGTATTTTTGGTGAATTTTTTGGGTGAGTTCTTGCTGTTCGTTGGGTGTTTTAGTCATAGTGCTAGGATTTCGAGGTTCTCAACGGTGCCGTATTGTTCGAGAAGTTCTTTCACCTGTTGTGGGTCTTTCACGTGAATGTGGATACGCCAATGAGGGATGTGCTCTGTTTGATCAATCATAGCGATAGCCAGACTCTGACCAGATACTTCTAATTGTGAACGCAAAAACATCATTTTTTCTAGGGGTAACGCTATTTCGCAAAGGAGTTCGCGCAGTTCATCAGACGGTGTATCCGGCTCACCGAGTAGTTCGGCAGGTATTTGAAACAGGTCGTTCGTCGTTGTCTCGTCGATGCTTTTTCCGTTTAACACGCTACTGAGCGCGTTGATAACCAAGAACAGTCCGACTGCCCCAGCATCTGCACTACCGTGCACGTGGCGGGTTGAGGCGGCGCTCTGATAGGCGCATTCGGCGAGGAAGAACACGTGTTCTTCAATATGCGAGGTTGCAATAGGTGCCCGCGCAATATCCGACATGACCGTGAGCATAGTTGCTTCGGCAGGTTCTATCATGGTGGCGTGGGCGTGTTCTTGAGCGATAAATAATCCAAGATGCAACGCTTCGGGTGTGAGTTCTCCGTCGTTTCCTAGCGAGCGGGTCAGAGCGTTAAACCATGCTGAGAGTAATGTTCCGGAGTTGCCGCGGCTTGTCCGTAAGGTTTCTTGTGTGGCGTGCGTGGGGTCGCATCCGTTGTGTAGATGTTCGCAAAGAGTACGGCAGGTAGCTAGTAGGTTAGAACCAGTATCGCTATCAGGGACGGGGAAGAAATTAATGTCGTTGAGTTGTTGGCAGTATCTACTCAATATTTGTGTAGATTCTTGACACCATTGAGGCCACACAGACATGACGTTGAGAGTGTTCTTCATCGCGCTCATTGACTCTTCCTCAAGTGTGGATGGTGCGTTATCTAAGAGACATTATAGAAACGTATCAGGCAGAACCATAATCTTTATTTTCCATAAGGTGCAAGGTTATGAGAAGTGATCCCACCCGTATTCTGTTGCAGGTTCGTGATTAATAAAAATTTGTGGCGTGGAGGTGGCAATAGTGCATATGCCAACGGCTCTAAAACCTTGAGGGAGCTTTTCTAACGATGAAAAAGTTGCCAACATAGAGTGATTTTCTCCCCCGTATAGAACCCATTGCTTCGCCAGATGCTCGGGGGTGTACGTTGCGTATTTTTGAGTATGTTGGCAGAGCCACTGGGCGGCAGGGAGAAGCTTCTTCAGGTCTTTTTCTAGAAGGTCAAGAGAGAAATCCATCGAGACTTTTGACGCTTTGGCGATACGTTGCCCGTCACGGATAAGCCCATCTGAAATGTCCATCATGGAATGAGCAGTTTCTGCAGATAACCCAAGTGTTAGAGGCGTGCTGGGACGTTTTTGGGTATATACAAGGTCTAATAATGCAGGGTTATTAACCCCTAAAAATTCGGGACTATCAAGGAGAGCAAGCCCCGCAGCGGCAGTGCCAAGTTCACCAGCAACGGCGATAATGTCGGCAGGACGTGCGTTATTGCGTCGTACCGGTTCGCCTAGGCACCGTCCTACCGCGGTGACGGTAATAGATATTTCTGTTGATGCGCCAAGGTCTCCCCCAGAGATTGTGCATTCTTCAGCTTCGTGATGAGATAAAGCATCGACAATTCCATGTGCGCAGTCTTGTAACCATTGGCAAGGCGTCTGCGGTGGAAGGCTAAGACTTATCAATAGCGTTTGAGGTACTGCACGCATGGCCACAATATCTGCAATGTTTTGGGCGACGAGTTTCCAGCCGACATCGTATCCGCTACTTTGGTGGCCACTCACCCATTGGGTGCGAAAGTCTTGATTCTCTGTTTGAGTATCAACACTCATCACGGTTAGCCCCTGGTTAAAAGAGAAGATGGCGCTGTCATCTCCTGCACCAAGAATACAGGGGTTCGGTTTGTGAACCTTTTCGAGTCTTTGTGCAACACGTTGGTTGTGTTCTTCAAAGATGGGTAAGAACATGTCTAAGAGTTGTTCTTCGTTAAAGTCTTTGACGTGCGAGGTAAGGTTCATAAGTCTTTAGATGTTGATTCGCGCATAAATTGACGGATCACGTAGAAGATTCCGCCAAGTCCAAAAAGAGAGAATAGGACGGTGGGTGTGTACCCTTCGATGATGGCTTTACCGCGGGTGCGTGCACTTGAAGCAGTCACCGTATTTGAGCTATGTTCTGCAGATTCAGTGCCGAATACGCCTAAACGTTGAGCGTTCTTTTCGGTATAAGCAGTTTTATGGTTGTTATTGAGGTAGTCTTTCACCCATTCTGCGGTGCTAGGTTGAGCGTTTTTTCGGTCGTTAGGGGAAGAGTTCGGCACGTTTTTTCCGGTGGAGTTTGTTTCTGCCGAAAACGACGGTTCTAGTGGTGTTCCTAAGCTATTGAGCTGTTCTTGCATAGAGAAGGTTCTGCCTTGAGTAGCTTCTTCAAGTAGCTCGTTGTGAGGTGTGTTGTTAGGAAGTTCGGGTGTAATAGTCTCGTATTGGTGAAGCTGTTGGGTGGCTTCCTCGGTATGAGGTATGACCTGTTCTTGTGAGAGGTCTGGGGTGGTGTTCTCTTCTTGTCCACGAGTTGGCAGATCGTTGTGCTCGGGTGTTGTTGTTTCAGCTGGTGAGGGTGTGGCTGTTGGTTCTGAGGTTTGGGGCGGTGCAGGGGTAATGTTTGCGCCTGAGCCGATTCCATCATCAGGATTTTGTGGTGTTGGTGGTTCTTGAGGCTGGCTGGGTTCTGTTGGTTCACTCGGTTGAGTTGTTTCAGGTGTTGGTGGTTCTTGAGGCTGGTTAGGTTCTGTTGGTTCACTCGGTTGAGTGGTTTCAGGTGCTGGTGATGAAGTTTCGGGGAAAGGAAAGTCGTCGCCATCAGAAGGTGCAGATGGTGTTGTTGTCGGTTCGGTGATTACCGGTGGTGCAGGTTGTTCGCTGACAGGTGTGGTGGGTTCTTCGGTGGGATTATGTATTATAGGCGGGTTGAGTGGAATCAGTGGTAGCTCTGTGGGGGATGCAGAGGGTTCAACAGTAGGAGGTAAAGCGTCTTGGGCGTCTGCTGGGAACGTCATAAAAGACATAGCTAATGCGCATAAAGTACCGACGCTGACCATCACAATATTGTGTTGTTTAGACATGTGAACCTCCTTCACTCTCTTGATAAGTTCTCAAGCTTTTACCCACACTATCAGGTGTCGGGGAGGGTACGCGAGTAGTGTGAAGAGGTATTTTCTTGAGCACAACGATAGAATGAGAACGTGAGTATCTTGAAGAAAACCTCTGTTCGTATCACCTCTGCACTCTGTTTAGCGACGATGCCGCTCAGTGGGTGCGGTGCTGGTGCGGTGTACCTTACTCCTGCAGAAGATGCAGCCAACCCACGTTGTGCCTATGCGATGGTGGCGATGCCTCAAGAAATTGGTGGTTTTTCTCAACGTGAGACGACTGCTCAAGCAACAACAGCGTGGGGTGATCCCAGTGTTGTTGTCCTCAAATGTGGTGTGATCGTACAAGAGCCGGTGTCAGATCCTTGTGTATCTGTCAATGGTGTGGATTGGATTCTTAAACCTGCAGAAGAGCAAGAACAGGCTCAGCAGTCGGTTCAGCAGGCAACTGGAACGTGGGATGCTACAACTTTCGGGCGTTCACCTGCTATACGTATCACTTTTGACGCCGACAAAATTTCTTCTTCAACGTTATTAGTTCACCTTAGTTCTGCGGTCAAGCAACTCCCCCAAACTAAGGCGTGTACGAATCTTAGCGATGAGCTTCGTTTAGAATCTTAAACGTTATCAGGAGTTTGGCGAACTTTTTGTGTTCGCCAAACTCCTGATAAGTAGCGTATTAGCTGTTATCGTGGCACGCTTTATTTTTAGCGTAGACCGAGTTCGCGTTCAAGTGCTAATTTGATGAGACGATCTACGAGTTCTGTGTATTTGAGTCCAGTTTTTTCCCACATGATTTTGTACATGCTAATAGGGGTAAAACCGGGCATTGTGTTCACTTCGTTGATGATGAGTTTTCCTTCTTGAGTGTAGAAGAAGTCTGCACGAGCAAGACCTTCACAATCTAAAGAGAGGAAGGCTTGAACTGCTAGAGCACGAAGACGTGTTTGAGCGTCTTCATCTAGTTCGGCAGGGCACACTGTTTTGGTTTTACTTTTAGGATCGTATTTTTCTGTGCTGTCGTAGAAGGTTTGACCTTCTTTGACGATTTCTCCGACGCATGAACTGATGGGCTGTTCTGCAGAAGATACTTCAAGTACGGCACATTCGAGTTCTCGACCGTCAATACCTGCTTCAATAATAATTTTGGGGTCGTGTTTTTGTGCTTCGGCAATAGCGGCGTCTAGGTCTGCTTCACTGTCAACTTTACTAATTCCGTAGGAGGAACCAGCACGCGCTGGTTTGACGAACACGGGGTATCCGAGTTTGTTAATCTCTTGTCGAGCCTGTTTGGGGTTCATTGCCCATTGGCGGTGTGTTACTACAACGTAGGGTCCAACATCCAGTCCAGCAGATTCGAACGCAACTTTCATGAAGTGCTTATCCATACCGATAGCAGAAGATGCAACACCACATCCAACGTATTTGAGGCCTGCACTTTCGAGGAGACCTTGCACCGTTCCGTCTTCGCCAAAGGGTCCGTGCAGGACGGGGAATACGACGTCGATGCTAGGGCCTAGACGAAATTCTGTGGCGCCTTCTGAGCATAGACGAAGCTTTGAGTCGCCTTCACCAAGGGGTAGGAAAACTTGTTCTTGTGAACCGCGGAAGTACGCTTTGACTTCTTCACCTGTTCGAGCTGTTTCTTGTGCCGCTTCGTTCACGAGTTTGTTGATTTCTTCAGGGGAGCTTAAATACCAGCGGCCTTCTTCGGTGATGCCGATAACGACAACATCGTAGGTTTGAGTATCAATGGCGTTGAGTACACCCGATGCGCTCACAAGAGACACGGAATGTTCTGAAGATGTTCCACCGGCAAGTACTGCAACGGTGGGTTTGGTGATGGTGCTATTAGACATGTAACTCTCTCAAAGTCTCTTTTAGGTGTGTCGGGGAAAAATAACAACACTTATTCTAGCGTTGTGTATGGTTTTCGTGCTTGAGGGTTCTGCCAAGGAGTCGTGGGGCAAGAGTTTCAACGGTCAGGGTGCCGTTCAATACTGCCACGACAGCTTCACAGATAGGCATTTCAACGTGGTGTTGATGGGCAAGTTCGACGACGGCTGCAGCCGATTTGATGGATTCTGCAGTTTGCGTCATCACTTCATTGAGTTGTTCTGGTCGTACTCCCTCAGCCAGTAGTCGCCCGGCGGTGTGGTTTCGTGAGAGAGAAGAGGAACAGGTTGCGATGAGGTCGCCCATGCCGGCTAGTCCACTCAATGTTTGGGGGTCTGCGCCGAGTGCTACTGCTAAGCGGGTAGTCTCGGCAAGGCCACGGGTCATCACTGATGCTTTGGAGTTATCTCCGTAGTCTTTTCCTTCGCAGATTCCCACGCATAAGGCGATAATGTTTTTGACAATTCCGCCTATTTCTACACCAATAATATCGGTTCCTGTGTAGGGACGAAAATATGAGCAGTTACATAGTTCAGCCAGTAGCGCCGCGGTAGTTTCGTGGTGTGCGGCGATAACAGAAGCTGTTGGTTGTTCTGCAACAATTTCTCGGGCGAGGTTGGGGCCTGAGAGCACAGCTACGCGTTCGATGGCGTGAGGGTATCCAGCTTCTTCAAGAACTTGAACAATCACTTCGGACATTCTTAGCCCAGTGTTTTGTTCTAACCCTTTAGCAAGTGATATCAGAATCGCATGTGAGGGAATGTGTGTGATGAAGTTTTTGAGCTGTTCACGCAATGATTGTGCTGGTATTGCTAGCACAATGATGTCGGCGCCGGCTAAGGCTTCCAAGATGTTGGAGGTGTACTCTAAGTTCTCCGGCAATACGAGCTGTGGGAAGTATGCGGTGTTCATCCGTGTAGTACGGCATTGTTCCATACGTTCGGGGTTTCGGCCCCAGAGGATGGTTCGTATTCCGCTGTTCTTTTCACGTGCGGTGTCTGCGGTGATTTTAGCAAAAGCGGTGCCCCAGCTACCGGCACCAAGAACAGCAATTTTGCGGATGTTGTTGGTGTTTTGGGCTGTGGTAGCTGGGGCAACACTCATGGTTCTCCTAATGTTTTTCTCCGGGTAGTTCGCGCCGTCTGGTGATGGGGTTCCATCGCCCTTCAGGCTCTTTTTCGCCTCGTATGTCTTCTAATAGTGCGGTAATGGCTGAGACCATACGGTCTGTAGCGATAGTGAGGTCTTCCCTAGTGGGTGCCGCTGCGGGGCTGTTTCCTTGAAGGTCAGAGAAGTCGATAGGGTCACCAATTTTGACCTGCACTTTTTTACGAGGGAAAGGGCGGAACTTACCTGTTGGGGATAGAAATTCTTGGTCTCCCCAATGGGCGATGGGGTAAACCGGAACTCCTGTTGCGAAGGCGAGTCGTGCGGCGCCGGTTCGTGCTGCAATCATCCACCCTTGGGGGTCTTCGGAGAGAGTTCCTTCAGGGTAGATGACCACCGCTCCCCCAGATTCGAGCACATTTTGCGCGGTCTCTAATGATTTACGCGCGTCGATGGATCCTCGTGCCACGGGGATGTGAGCAAGTTTGCGAAGAATCCAGCCGATGACGGGTGCTCTAAAGAGTGATTCTTTTGCGAGGAATCTGGGTAAAGTTCCGGTGAGGAACACAGGGTAGGCAATCGTAATGGGGTCTACTTCTGAAAGGTGGTTAGAGACGACGAGGTATCCGCGGTCTCGTGGGAGTTTTTCAATTCCCTCAATTTTCAGTCCCATTAAGCAGTGGTAGAGCACTCGTGCACTGTGTCCTAGTACGCGATATAGTGCGTCACCAGAAGGAGTGGGTTTAAGTCCTGTCAATGCTTGCCGCGGCTGTGAACCTACCATTTTAGTCGATAACCTCAAATTTTGCGCCAAGAGCTGTGAGCTTATCACCAAAGTGTTCGTAACCGCGGGAGATAACAGATACTCCGGTGACGTTTGAGGTGCCTTCTGCAGCAAGTGCAGCAATAACATGAGAGAAGCCACCGCGGAGGTCTGGGACGTTGATGTCTGCGCCACGAAGTTTTGATTTTCCGGTGATGATTGCGGAGTGGCGGAAGTTCTTATTTCCGAAACGGCATTCGGTAGGTCCAAGGCAGTCGCGGTGAACTTGTACGGTTGCGCCCATCTTGATAAGTGCGTCGGTGAAGCCGAAACGGTTTTCGTAGACGGTTTCGTGAAGTACAGAGACGCCTTGTGCTTGGGTCATCGCAACGACGAGAGGCTGTTGCCAGTCTGTCATGAAGCCGGGGTGAACGTTGGTTTCGAGGAAGAGCGGGTTCAGCTCAGTACCGGGGTGGTAGAAGCGGATACCGTCGGTGCGGATGTCGAGGCCACCACCCATTTTGCGGAAGACGTTGAGGTAGGTGCTCATGTCTTTTTGGTGTGCGCCACGGACGAAGATGTCGCCACCGGTTGCAAGAGCGGCGGATGCCCATGATGCTGCTTCGTTGCGGTCTGGTAGTGCGTCGTGCGTGTAGCCTTCGAGACGGTCGGTGCCTTCGATGATGATTTGGCGGTCTGTTTCGACGGTGATGATCGCACCCATTTTTTGTAGGACGGCGATGAGGTCCATGATTTCTGGCTCAACGGCAGCGTTTTTAAGCTCGGTTTTACCTTGTGCGAGGACAGCGGTGAGCAGAACTTGCTCGGTGGTGCCTACAGAAGGGTAGTCGAGTTTGATGGTGTTACCTTTGAGACCGTCTTTAGGGGCTTTAATCGAAATGCCGTTTTCTTGCTTATCGATTTTTGCGCCAAAGTCTTGAAGTACTTTGAAGTGGAAGTCTACGGGGCGGTCGCCGATACGGCAGCCGCCAAGGTCTGGGATGAAGGCTTCGCCGAGGGTGTGTAGTAGTGGTCCGCAGAGCAGGATGGGGATGCGGGAGTCTCCTGCGTGCGCGTGGATGTCTGCGTTTTCGGCGCGGGAGACGTTGCTTGGGTCGAGTGTTAGTTCACCGGTTTCGCGGTTGTGTTCGACGGTGACGCCGTGTAGTTCTACGAGGTCGGTAACGACCTTGACGTCTTTGATTTCTGGAACATTGCGCAATAGAGAAGGTGAGCTGCCTAAGAGAGCAGCAACCATTGCTTTAGGTACGAGGTTTTTAGCTCCGCGTACTTTCACTTCACCTACTAGTGGGGTTCCACCTTCAATTCGCAGTGCGCTGATCATATGCTTCCAATCGTATAAGTAAGAACCGGATGTTCTTTATGTGCGAGCGATCCGGCATAGCTTGGTGCTGTGCCTATGTTTTTGGACTCTCGTGTGAAGAGTCGTCCACATAAAACTACAGTGAACTTTACTTAACAATAAGTCATGAGAGCCCTGTCTTTGTGTTTAGTTTGAGTGTTCAATATCAAAAAGCGGTTCTCATGACATTTTTTCACGGGTTTTTAGGGGTTTTGGGTGCTATTCGGTACACTGTGAACTTTATCAAGAGGGTAAAGGTTGTCCCCTTTTGTGTTGGCACAAAATGGTGTTACCAATTTTATTGGGTTTTAGGTAGCCATGCTGGACGGTTTTTTTCGTATTCGGTGATGGCGTCCTCGTGTTGGAGTGTGAGCCCGATATCGTCGAGTCCTTCCATGAGACGCCAACGGACGTAGTCGTCGATATGGAAAGGTACGGTCAGTGCCCCGCAAGTAATGGTTTTAGTTTCAAGGTCTACGGTAATTTCTGCACCGGGTTCGTTATCGAGGGTTTTCCAGATAAGTTCAACGTCGTCTTGACGTACTTGGGCGGCGACCAGTCCTTGTTTTCCGGAGTTTCCGCGGAAGATGTCGGCAAAGCGTGCGGAGATGACGACTTTGAACCCATAGTCTTTGAGTGCCCATACGGCGTGTTCGCGGGAGGATCCGGTGCCGAAGTCGGGGCCTGCAACTAGTACGCTGCCATTCTTGTAGGGTTCTTGGTTGAGGATGAAGTTTTCGTCTTTGCGCCAGTTAGCAAAAAGTGCGTCGTCGAATCCTGTTTTGGTGACGCGTTTGAGGTAGACGGCGGGGATGATTTGGTCGGTGTCTACGTTGGAGGCGTGTAGTGGTACTCCGATTCCGGTGTGTTTGATGATGGGTTCCATCGGTGTTGTGTTCCTTGTGTGTTGGGCCGCTTTTGTTGTGTGGTGTTGGGGTTAGAGGTCGCTGGGGCAGCTGAGTGTACCGCGGATGGCGGTGGCTGCTGCGACTAGTGGTGAGACGAGGTGGGTGCGTCCACCTTTGCCTTGGCGTCCTTCAAAGTTTCGGTTGGAAGTGGAGGCACAGCGCTCCCCTGGTGCGAGTTGGTCGGGGTTCATGCCGAGGCACATGGAGCATCCGGCAAAACGCCAGTCTGCACCGAAGTTTTGGAAGATTTTGTCGAGGCCTTCGGCTTCTGCTTGTGCACGTACTTTTTGGGAACCGGGGACGACCATCATACGTACACCGGGGGCAATTTTTTGTCCGTTGATAATTTCTGCTGCGGCACGTAAGTCTTCAATACGGGAGTTGGTGCAGGAGCCGAGGAAGACGACGTCTACGGGGATGTCTTTCATGGGGGTGCCTGCGGTGAGTCCCATATATTCGAGGGCCTTCGCTGCGGCTACTTTGTCGTTTTCTTCTGCGAAGTCTTCGGGGTGTGGCACGTTGTGTGATAGTGGTACGCCTTGTCCGGGGTTGGTTCCCCAGGTGACGAAGGGTTCTAGTTCGTCTGCGTTGATGAAGATTTCTCGGTCAAAAACGGCGCCTTCGTCGGTGGGTAGGGTTTTCCAATAGGCGAGCGCTTCTTCCCAGTTTTTTCCGGTGGGGGCGTGTTCGCGCCCTTTGACGTATTCGAAGGTGGTTTCGTCGGGGGCGACCATTCCGGCGCGTGCTCCGGCTTCGATGGACATGTTGCACATGGTCATGCGTCCTTCCATCGAGAGTGAGCGAATGGCGGAGCCGCGGTATTCGAGGACGTAGCCTTGTCCTCCGCCGGTGCCGATTTCGGCGATGACGGCGAGGATGATGTCTTTGGCGGTGACTCCTGGTTTGAGGGTGCCTTCGACGTTGATTGCCATGGTTTTAAAGGGTGCTAGTGGCAGTGTTTGTGTTGCCATGACGTGTTCGACTTCTGAGGTTCCGATGCCGAAGGCGAGTGCGCCGAATGCTCCGTGGGTGGAGGTGTGGGAGTCTCCGCAGACGATGGTCATTCCGGGCATGGTGAGTCCGAGTTGGGGGCCGACGACGTGGACGATGCCTTGTTCGATGTCTCCGAGTGAGTGGATGCGTACGCCGAATTCTTGGGCGTTTTTGCGGAGTGTTTCGATTTGGGTGCGTGAGGTGAGGTCGGCGATGGTGGTGAAGATGTTTTCGGTGGGTGTGTTGTGGTCTTCGGTGGCGATGGTGAGGTCGAGTCTCCGTAGGGGGCGTTGTTCGAGTCGTAGGCCTTCGAATGCTTGGGGTGAGGTGACTTCGTGGACGAGGTGGAGGTCGATGTAGAGTAGGTCTGGTTTTCCGTTGTCTCCGGTGACGACGGTGTGGGCTTGCCATACTTTTTCGGCGAGGGTGCGGGGTGTGTGTATGTGGGCGTCTGGGGTGCTTTCTTTCATGGTTTTTCCTTGTGCTGTGGTGATGTTGTTTATATTTTGTCGAGAAAGAGTGGAACTTTCCATAAAATGAACTTGCATATCACATATTGAGAATGTAATAATTTTACCTACACATGCATAAATATCTATCATGGTGCTGATTATGTAACCTCTACCTATGAAGCGCCTATCAAGCGTCCCCCACGCTACACACTTGGAGGAATCCATGACCAACGACAAACCAGAACTCAAAACATCCTCAGGGGTAGGAGTTCTCGACAAAGCAGCAGCCATCCTCAACCGACTCGAATCTGGCCCTGCATCCCTCTCCCAACTCGTTGAAGCAACCGCGCTCGCCCGCCCTACCGCACACCGCCTAGCAGTAGCACTCGTCCACCACCGACTCGTCTCACGAGACTCCCAAGGACGATTCGCCCTCGGCCCACGTATTGGCGAGCTCTCCTCCGCCTCCGGCGAAGACCGCCTCATCAGTGCCGCCGGCCCTATCCTCAACAACCTCAGAAACGTTACCGGCGAAAGTTCTCAAGTGTACCGCCGTCAAGGAGACTGGCGTGTATGCGTCGCCTCAGCAGAACGCCCCATCGGACTACGCGACACCATCCCCGTAGGAACACAACTTTCCATGAAGGCAGGCTCCGCCGCACAAATACTCACCGCATGGGAAGAGCACTCTCGACTTCTTGAAGGCCTACGCAACGCACGCTTTACAGCCACCATGTTAGCGGCAGTTCGCAGACGTGGCTGGGCACAATCCGTAGGAGAAAGAGAACGCGGCACAGCCTCAGTTTCGGCACCTGTACACGGACCAACCGGTAAAGTCATCGCCGCTATCTCTATCTCTGGCCCTATTGAACGTCTCACCCGTCAGCCGGGGCGACTCCACGCAGAAGTTGTCTGCCAAGCCGCAGCACAACTAACCGACGCGCTACGCAACGCCTCCTAAAAACACTACGAGACAAAAAACTACGGCACCCCCAAGGGTGTATCTTCCAAGAAACTTTCACACAGGAAAATACACACCAACAGGGGTGCCGTAGCGTTATCAAAAAATTTTTAGCACACCTCTACATATTCGAGGAGGTCTCAGGTTGTAGATTCAACTCATAGCCACGCACCTCATGGATACGGTAGCTAAGCCGCTCTAACTCTTCACGCGCTTCGCAAGGGGCCTCAAAGTTCAGCGAACGAATATGCGGAAGATACTTCCACGAATCTTCAATACCAGGTAGCAAGTCACTCATCTGTCCCTTGCTCATAAGACCTCTCGCAAACACATTCAAATGCGCGGTAAATTGTTCAAATCCTTGAGCACGATACCAAGAGTTCGCGGGAACATCGTCTTGAGTCCACGCTTGAATACGAAAAATACCGGCAGCACGTAAACGTTCACACGCAAACTCAAACATTTTCGTGGCAACACCCATCTGACGGTATTCTGGCAAAACACCAAGATGCCACATCACACCGCCACGCTCCCCCTCGGTGCTACACACTTGCCCAGCAACTTCTTCATACTCAATATCTAAAAATCCCACAACGTGTTCACCACGAGTAGCAACCACACAGACAGCAGGGTTTTCGTAGAGTTCACGGTAGCGGTGTACGTCGTCAAAATAACTGCAATCTAAAAAGGAGAGGAGACGACAACGCACCCAAGAAAGCTCATCACGCTCTTCATATAAGCGGATAGAAAGCTCCTTCGGTAACGTTATCTCTTGTTCAGGCACGACGGCTCCTCAATATTTTTTAGCGTTGCCCCTGCTCTAAAGATTCACAGAACAAGGCATGTCTGCTGACCTCCGAACGTACAGGATCAACAATGTACTCTTCAGAGACATGGGCAATGTTACCAGCAATCTGACGAGACACTTTTCGCGCATAGAACTTCTGTCCAATCCACGAGAAGAAACGCCCCAATAACCCAACACACAAACCCAAACCAACACCGGTCAACACCAATAATGTGGGGAGCGGGAACGGGAACCCTTCCACATAGGGTGGGGCTGGTAAGCGTAGCTGAAAATATCCGGCACACGCTAAAACGGTAAGCCACAGCAGACCAGCAACCGCACTAAAGAGCGCAAGCCACTGCACCATGTTCAGCAGATGCCACCACCACTGTTTTTTCTGAGCCTGATAGTCAGTAGTGGCAATACACCGTTCAAGCGCTTGAGGAAGTTCTTCTTGACGGGAGCGAGCCGCTTCACGAATACTATGACTCCACGGCTGCCCAACCCCTTCCGAGACACCATCTGCAAAACGGCGAATCCCCGAACTCATCACTGACTTTTGCGTCTCATTCATCGGTGGCAACGATGAACGGGTGAGCGTTTTCTCTTCACCAGCACGATGCAAGTTAAGTCGTTTGAGAGGGTCTGGTTTAAATTTGAGCATCCAACGGGTTGCAATCCAACCGGTATGTGCGCTTGCGTGCAGTCGATAAGATTTTTCAGCAACTTTCACAACAGCAGGTGCACCACTAGCCTCATAGAGCGCATGATCTAGCAGACGCACACCAGTGCCGGTCACACCGTCGGGGTATCCTCCACCGTCGTATTCACCAAGTTTTTGGTGGACGGCGTCGAGGTCTGCGTCAATACGTTCTAGAGCCGCTGATTTTTCGGCGGCAACTCGCCCAAGCGCCCCGCGCAACGATTCGATACCATAACCGGTTCGTGCCGAGACCGCCAAGGGTTTGCTCAAGAGTGAACGGCTCAGCCCATCTTCTGCAAGCAAACGTTCAAGAGAATCGAGAACAGCAGGTATTTCTTCAGCATGTAACTTATCGGACTGGTTCATCACAGCCATCATGACCGCGCCGTGTTCTGCCATGGGTGCAATGAACTCGTGGTGAATGACGGCGTCAGCATATTTTTGTGGATCAAAAACCCAAACGAGCACGTCCACGCACCCTGCCATACGTTCCACGATACGGCGGTTCGCTTTTTCCACGGAGTCAAAGTCTGGTAGGTCAAGGAGGATGAGCCCGCCAGAGCGTTTTTCGGTGGCACTTTTACCGATGGCAGAACGCACTTTATTCCACAGCCCGTGCGATAGCGGAATATCAGCTTGGTTGAGTGCTTGCACAGCGTGTTCTGGGTGGGCATCCATCACAACACGGTGTTCTACTTCTAGCCAGTTCAGTAGTTGTTCACTGCCTTCTTCACCCCAGATAGCTGCTTGCGCGGTGGAGGTGGTGGGTCGTCGTGCCGCACTACGGGCAATATCTTCACCAATGACGGCGTTGAAAAGGGATGACTTTCCCGAACCTGTTGCCCCAAAGAACCCAATGACGGTGTGTTCTGAGGAGAGTTCTCGGCGGCGTTTAGTGCGGTCGAGAACGTCTTGGGCGTAGGTGAGTGTTTCGGGGGCAACGCGTCCGGTGCCTTGTTCTACAGCATGGTTGAGTGCGTCAACTCTAGCGGAGAGTGTGGTCATGTGGTTTTCTCGTGTTGCGGGCATCGTTTAGCGTCCCCTTTTGAGTTGTTGAGCAACCTGCGCAACAGTGCGTGCGGCTTCTTGCACTTCGTTGGTGGGTGCTCCAAGGTGGTTCTCATCAATTTTTTGAATGAAGGTAGTGGCGTGTTCTGAGAAGATTTTTTGGATACGTAGTTCGAGGTTTTTACGTGCCCCTTGAGCCATACGTCGTACGGCGTCTTCTCCGAAGACTGCTTCAAGGAGTTTAGTGCCAACCACACCAGAACCGCCGGCAATACCGGCTTCAATTCCAGTCAGCCCGCCTGTCATAGAGAAGACAGCAACCATGAGAATAACGGCTGCGGCGTTGATTCCAAGGGAGAGGAATCGGGCGCGTTGTCGTTTGCCTGCGCCTTCTTCTGTCATCATTTTCATGATGTCTTGTTGCCATTGGCGGATTTCTTCGGCAACAGTTGCGGGGAGGTCTTCAGGGAGTTTTCCGAGGTCTTCTCCGGCAAGGAGTGCTCGCCCTGCGCGTTCTTCGTTCCAGCGGCGTTGCACGCTTTCTGCCGCTTGCGCACTCTGTTCTACGATCACTGAGTGCAAGCCAACTTCGAGTGCTTGTTCAACGACGATGGCTTGGCTGGGTTTTCCTCTGAAGAACCCTGAGACTCTATCGCGCAGTCGCCCGATACTGGTTTCGATGTTGCGGAAGAATTCTCCGGTACCAACGAAGTCTTGCCAGCGTGAGAGGACTTCTCCGCGTAGGAGCGCGCCGTCTTGTGTTGATTCGATAACGTTTTTGACGGCTTGAATATAGGAATCTTCAACGGCGTAGGTGAGTCGTTGAGCGGTGTCGTGTTGTTGTTCTTGGGCGTGTGCTAGGGCTTCGATACGGGTGGCGGCTGTTCGTATCGCTCCTTCGAGGGTTTGTTGTGCGATGCGGGTGCGTTCTTCGGAGTTTGCGCCGAGTTCGCTGAGCCAGTAAATCAGTGGGGTGATGCTCATGCGTGAGAGCATGCCCTGTTCGTCGCGCTCTTGTTCGTTGACGGTTAGTAGGTGTGCTGGGGTGATTCCGGCACGTTGTAGCATGTGGCGGAGGTCTTCCTCAATTTCTTGTTCTGCGCCTTCTGGTACACGGTTGAGCACGACGGCGATGGTGATGTCGCGTGCGGCGGCTTCGGTGAGTAGTTCCCAGGGTACGGCGTCGGCGTAGCGGTTTGCGGTGGTGACGAAGAGCCAGAGGTCTGCGGCGGAGAGCAGTTGTTTTGCGAGTCGGCGGTTGTCTTCGCTGACGGAGTCTACGTCGGGTGCGTCGATGAGGGCGATACCGGCGGGTATGTTCTGTGTTTGGACGGTGTAGATTTGGTCGGTGAGTGTTGGGTCTGCGCCGACGAGTTTTCCGTCGTGGGTTTGGATGCGTTCGAGGTGTGGCAGGATGCGTTCTGGGGTGAGTGCTGGGGCGTCTTCTTCGCGGTGGATGAGGACGGGTTGGCGTGTGGTGGGGCGTATTGCGCCGGAGCGTGTGATGGGCTGCCCGAGGAGGGTGTTAACTAGTGTTGATTTGCCGGCGCCTGTGGAGCCGCCTACGACGACGGTTAGTGGTGCGTCGAGTGTGGCGAGGCGTGGTAGTACGTAGTCGTCGAGTTGGGTGCGTGTTTTTTTCAGTAGTGCACGGTGTTCGTTGATTTCGGTGGTTTCTAGTGGCAGCGTGATGTTTTCGAGTGTGTCTCGTGCTCGGCGCATGGCGTCGAGTTCTGCTGTGATGTTTGGTGCGGTGCGAGGTGTTGTGTTTGTTTTTTCCACAGCTTTATCTTACCGGCTGTTGGGTGTTCTGCTGTGGTTCTTGGGTGGAGGTTTTTTGTTTGTTAAAACATATAAGAAAAACCCTCCAACCATAGGGTTGGAGGGTTTTAGTGTGTGACCCCAACCGGATTTGAACCGGTGTTGCCGCCGTGAGAGGGCGGAGTACTAGGCCGCTATACGATGGGGCCGTATGGTCTGTGACCTACCTGTGTAGTCTACTAGGTGTTTTGTGTTTGCTACAACTCAAACCCTCATGAACTACATCACAG
>NZ_JBLXXZ010000011.1:0-72932 GCF_048513015.1 Rothia sp. P7181
GCGGCGTTTCTTTCGCTGATATGTGTACTTGCCTCGTCATAATGATGATTTTGCATAATGTCGAGGGCGTAGGTAATGAGTTCTTCGGCAATTCCTTCACGGCGTCGTGAAGGTGCAGTGATGAGCTCTAATAGTGTGGGTGTTTCTTCTGGCCCGTTGTGGTCTAGACGGTTTTTGAGGCTGAGGAGAACAGCAACTGCTCGACCGTTATCGTCAATGAGGAGAGGGGAAGCTTCGGGGTAGAACTCTCCGTATGTTCCAGCGAGTATTTCTTTGACTTGGCGTTGTGCATCTTCTTGGGTGACGAAGGTTGATTCGTCGTAGGAAGAGAATAAGAGCCGTGCGATGGCTTCTGTATCTTCTGGTGTGGTGGGGCGTAGAGTGAGACGCTGAGGTGATTTGCGCAGTGGAGTGGTGGTGTTGGTGATGAGGGTGATGTACTTTTCCATGGCAAGTCCTAGGTATTGTGGGCAACGTCATGTATGTAAACAGGCTAGCGGATATTTCTCTTAACCGGCAATAGCTTATTGTGTGGTGTCTTGATGATTTTAAAATACGGTGGGTGATAAGGACTAAGTCCTTATCACCCACCGTATTTTAGCCTGTGTGTTGAGCTGTATTTATGCTGCGTGGTTGCAGGTTGCGCACTGGCAGTTTTCGCAGACGCAGTTGACGCATGCGTCTGAGCAGTCGCCGCATTCGCAGGTTGCGTGGTTGCAGGTGGGGCAGTTGCAGTTGTCGCATTCGCAGGTTGCGCAGCTATCGTTGCAGTCGCCGCATTCGCAGGTGACGCATTCGTCGTAGTGTCCATCGTGTTCACGGTGTACGTGGTCGCCGTGGATGTAGTCGACGTGGTCGTGGTGGATGACTGCTAGGTGACCGCAGTTTGGTCCGTGGGTGTGTGCATGTGCTTCTGATTCGCGGTGCAAAGTTGCGGTGCTCATGAGTTATTCTCCTTGGTGTGTTCGTAGACATCGTTAATGATGTGCGTGACGTGATGGTCTGCTACTTCGTAGATGATGCTACGTCCTGTCTGTGTGCTGGTAATAACTCCAGCTTCTTTGAGGATTTTGAGGTGGTGGGAGACAAGAGGTTGTGAGACTCCCATACATGTAAAAAGCTCACTGACGGTATGTGATCCTTTGGACAGATGGTGAGTCAAAGCTAGGCGCAATGGGTGCGCTAATGCTGCAAAGAGTGCAACGGAGCCACTGTACTCTGTTTCCCAAGTTCTCTCGCTATCCATAAAAGAAACTTTATATAAAGATTTCTTTGTGCGTCAAGGTATGTATCAAAAAAATTTTATGGATGTTAGATACTCCACAACCAGTCGTCACGACACTGCAGATAAAGAACCCCCATGACAAAACACATGTAAACTAAAGAACAATGTGCGCTCTTGTACCGCGCACTATCAATACCGAGCATGCCCTTAGTACGGGCGTGCACAACACACAAACAAGGAGACAGATGTCTGTCGCACACATTTCTGTAGACGTTGCCGGAGAAAAACGCACCATTGAAGACGGCACCACAGCCGCCGAACTCTTCACCGAAGACCGCGATATTGTCGTTGCCCGTATTAACGACAAACTCGTAGACCTCTCAACACCCCTACACGAGGGGGATTCTATCGTCCCCGTCAGCATCCACGAACAAGAAGGTCTAGAAGTCCTCCGTCACTCCGCCGCGCACGTCATGGCTCAAGCAGTCCAAGAATACCGAAAAGACGCAAAGCTCGGCATCGGACCATATATTACCGACGGCTTCTACTTCGACTTTGACGTTGAAGACCCCTTCACCCCTGAAGACCTCAAAAAAATTGAGAAAATGATGATCAAAATCATCAAATCAGGACAAAAATTTGTACGCCGCGTTGTGACCCCAGAACAAGCAGCGCAAGAAATGGCGCAAGAACCCTACAAGCTCGAATTGCTGAGCCTCAGCCAAGGTCCCGGTTCTGGGGCTGACGCAGCAGAAGGCGCCTCCGTAGAAGTCGGCGCCGGTGATATCACCATCTACGACAACGTTCACCCCAAAACTGGGGAAACCGTATGGCGTGACCTCTGCCGTGGCCCACACCTACCCAACACAAAACTTATCGGAAACGGGTACGCCCTCATGCGCGCAGGTGGAGCCTACTGGCGCGGTTCTGAAAAGAACCCCATGCTCCAACGCATTTACGGAACTGCATGGCCTAGCAAAGAAGAGCTTGTAGCCTACAAAGAACGTATCGCAGAAGCTGAACGACGCGACCACCGACGACTCGGAGAAGAACTAGACCTCTTCTCCTTCCCTAAAAACATCGGCCCCGGTCTACCCGTCATCCACCCCAAAGGTGGCATTATCAAACGTGAGATGGAAGACTACGTACGCACACGCCACATCCAAGAAGGCTTCCAATACGTCAGCACCCCTCATATTTCCAAAGAAGACCTGTTCTACACCTCTGGGCACCTGCCATACTACTCAGACGGTATGTTCCCCTCCATGGAGCTCGATAACGGAAACTACCGTCTCAAGGCCATGAACTGCCCCATGCACAATGAGATTTTCCGATCACGAGGACGCTCCTACCGAGAGCTACCATTACGACTATTCGAATTTGGAACCGTCTACCGTGACGAAAAATCAGGTGTACTACAAGGACTCACCCGAGTTCGTATGATCACCCAAGACGACTCACATAGCTACGTCACCAAAGAACAAGCACCCGATGAGATTCGTCATCTGCTCAAATTTATGCTCAGCCTGCTAGAAGATTTCGGTATGACAGACTTCTACCTCGAATTGTCTACCCGAGACACAGAAGGCGATAAAAAAGACAAGTTTATCGGCACCGACGAACAATGGGAACAAGCAACAGCAGTCCTTGAACAAGTCGCCTCCGAAACCGGTCTAGAACTTGTACCAGATCCAGGTGGAGCAGCATTCTACGGACCTAAAATCTCCGTACAAGCGAAAGACGCCATCGGCCGTACCTGGCAGATGTCTACTGTTCAATATGACTTCAACCAGCCACAACGATTCGGGTTAGAATACCAAGCCTCAGACGGAACACGTCAAGAACCTGTCATGATTCACTCTGCAAAGTTTGGTTCGTTTGAGCGCTTCCTCGGAGTTCTCACCGAACACTATGCAGGAGCATTCCCCGCATGGCTATCACCCGTACAAGTTGTAGCAGTGCCCGTAGCAGAAGCCTTCAACGACTATATGGCAGATATTGCTACCAAGCTTCGAGCTGAAGGGGTTCGCGTAGAAGTCGACTACGGAACTGACCGTTTCCCCAAAAAGATTCGTACCGCTTCCAAAGAGAAAACACCGTTTATTCTCATTGCCGGCGGAGAAGACGCAGAAAATGGGGCAGTATCGTTCCGCTACCGTGATGGCTCCCAAGAAAATGGTGTGCCTGTAGCAGAAGCTATCCAACGCATTGTTGAACACATCAAGAACCGTGTGAACGAAGACCCTCGCGCAACAACTGAAACACCGGCAGAATAGAAGAAAAACCTATACAGCCAAGACATCTCATGTGTTGAAACTGTCGCTCTTGTAAAGAATCCTTCCGACAAGGAAAAACTTTACAATAGCGACAGTTTGCTTTAACACAGCAGACAGGAGGAAAAAACCACCGCTAAAATAGAGAACTATGACACATAAACTATTACAAGCATCATCAGATATCGGAGGATACCCACAACTAGCCTCCACCACCAGCCATGACATACACCAAGCGTTAGAAGAAGCCGTACAGGCTCAAAAACTTGCGTGGAACAACATCTGTGCAAATAGCGAAACACCAACCTTTGCAAACACCATTGAACCGTTAGAAGACAGCTACCGAGAATTCTCACGAGCAACAGGCATCTACTACACGTACCTGTCCTCCATGGGAACACCAGAAATACTAGAACTCAGCGAATACTGGGAACCCAAACTCGCCGAACACACAACCGCCATGGCAAATAACGAGCCTCTTGCTACTCGCATCGCCAACGTTGAAGAGCACAACCTCACCCCAGAACAACAACGAGTGCTCAAGCTCTGGAAAGAAACATTCACCGACGCAGGAGTATACCTCAGCAAAGATGCACAACAACAGCTCGCAGCACTCGAGGCCGAACTAGCAAAACTGAGTGCAGAATTCTCTAAAGCACTGCTGACCGGAGCACAACAAGCAGCACTTCTCATCCACGACGAAGAAGAACTTACAGGACTCGACGAAAGCACCCGAGAACGTCTTGCCCTCAACGCCGCAAAAAACGGACACGAAGGAGCGTTCCTGCTACCTCAAGATCTCTTTGCCGCACCGGCACTTCTTGAATCACTAGAGAACCCCGCGACCCGCGAAAAATATTATGCAAACTCCATCAACCGTGGACGAGCACACACTCGAGATGCCGGTAGCGCAGATACACCACAAACCATCCAAACTGGCGCAAAAATGTCATACCTGCGAGCGCAACGAGCAGCACTCTTCGGAGCAAAGAACCACGCAGAACTGACCATTCGCCGAGCTGTAGCACAAAAATCTGATGAAGCATTAGCGATGCTTGAAAAAATGTTGCCACAAGCATTAGCAAACTTCCGTAAAGAACTAGAAACCATGGCAGAAGTTGCGGGAGTGCCTGTTGAAGACATCCATGCTGCTGACGTACCTTACTACCTCAAACGTGTGGCAGAAGAAAAATATCGTGTCGATATACAAGCTCTACGACCCTACTTTGAGCTTAACTCTGTAGTAGAACGAGGCGTCTTCTACGCCGCTGAAACTCTTTACGGAATCAGCTTCACCGAACACCCCGAACTATCGAGTTATTACCCCGACATGCGGGTATGGGAGGTCAAAGACGAGAACGGCACTCTTATCGGTATTTTTGCTCTTGACCCGTATGCTCGCGCCACCAAACAAGGCGGAGCATGGATGAACGACCTCGTACCACGTGATGAACGCATCCAACAAGTGCCAGTAGTGCTCAACACCCTCAACATTGCAGAACCTGCTGAAGGTGCACCGGCGCTACTGACCCTTGATAATGTACGGACACTTTTCCACGAATTTGGCCACGCACTACATTCCTTGTTAAGTACCGCTAAGTATCCTTCTGTTGCTGGTACGAACGTTCCCCGTGACTTTGTTGAATATCCCTCACAAGTTAATGAGATGTGGATGTTCCACCCAGCAGTAGTAGGGAACTACGCACGCCATATTGATACAGGAGAAACACTCCCACAAGAACATATTGATGCGCTACGCGCTAGCGAACAGTGGGGAGAAGGATTTGCCACCAGCGAATATCTAGGAGCCGCCCTCCTCGATATGGCATGGCACACCCGTAGCGTTGAAGACGGGCTCATCGACAGTTGTGAAGATGCTAAAGCCTTTGAAGATGAAGTGCTCAAACGTTATGGCTTCGACCAATACCCAGTATCTCCGCGCTACCTTACCGGAATGTTCAAACACATCTTTGGTGGAGGATACGCCGCCGGATACTATGCTTACATCTACTCCGAGATGATGGACGCAGAAACTGTTGATTGGTTTGAAGAATCCGGGGGAGCAACCCGCCACAACGGTGAAACCTTCAAAAACGCTATCCTCGCAACAGGAAATAGCCAAGACCCGGCAGAGTCTTTCCGACAGTTACGAGGACGAGACCCACGAATTGAACCACTATTACGTCGACGTGGACTACTTGAAGAATAGTTAGAACCTATTCTGCTAGGAGTATCACACTCGCATAATCTGTGTGGATGCTACCGGAAAAGACTTATCCGGTAGCATCCACAAGAATCTTTTAGCAACATTCACATAGAGCGTATGAGCCTACAGGTACACTAAAGACCATGGAGTACACCACCGATAGCTTTGAACTGCCACAAGTCCCAGATGCTTTCCAACGGCTTTGGACACCTCACCGTAAGGCATACGTCAGCGGAGGGCAAAAAGACTACCAAGAACAGACATGCCCCTTTTGTAGTGCTCCCGAACGCTCCGACGAAGAATCTCTGATTGTTCATCGAGGTAAATACGCATACGCCATCTTAAACCTCTACCCATATAACCCAGGGCACCTGCTGATTCTGCCCTACCGGCATATCCCATATTACGATGACGCAACCGTCGAAGAACTAACCGAAATAGGGATTCTCACCCAACAAGCGATGCGTGTGCTACGTCAAGTCAGCAAAACAGACGGATTCAATATTGGGATGAACCAAGGCAAAATTGGGGGAGCCGGAATAGCCGATCACCTACACCAGCATATCCTCCCACGATGGTCTGGCGACACCAATTTCTTACCGATTATCGCCCACACAAAAACCATGTCACAGACACTAGGACAGATACACACTCTCGTAAAACAAGGGTGGGAAGAATACCTTTCAACGACAACCAAAACTCTTTAGAGAAAGCTAAACAACTTCTAACGCACCCTTCAGTTGTTTTGCTGCGCTACGAACATCAGCAGCTTCGGTTAAAGCACGCACCACAACAATACGTGAGGCACCTGCCTGACAAACCTCTGACACCGTATCCACGTTAACGCCACCAATAGCAAACCACGGTTTCTGACCGGCAAACTGAGCAACCTGCTCAAGATACTCCACGCCTGTTGCTGCACGCCCCGGCTTCGTCGGCGTCGGCCACACCGGCCCACACGCAAAATAATCAATATTCTTATCGGCAGCAGCCTCCTGCCCCTGAGACACCCCATGTGTTGAAGCACCTACAAGAACATCGGCACCTAACAACCTGCGCGCCTGCACCGCAGAAAGATCGTCTTGACCTCGATGAAAAATATCAGCACCCATAAGAGCGGCAACATCAGCACGGTCATTGACCGCAAAAAGCTTATCGTGACGACGCGCCACCTTTTTGAGAACCTCTAAAGCTGCTAGCTCCTGTTGCACAGAAATCTTCTTATCACGCAGCTGAATAATATCGACACCGCCACTATAGGCTTCATCCAGAAAAGACTCTAAATCTCCACGAGATAAACGCGCATCCGTACACAAGTACAAGCGTGCTTTGTGAAGCTTTTCAAGGCGCTCGCGACGAAGCGTTGAAGAAGAATTCACGAAAGAAGTAGCGAAAGGCTGTTGTTCATAAACGGACATAGTTTTGAGGTCTCCTTGTATCAAAAAGATTGAGGCTTATACTTAGAGTGACCTACGGGAGCGTCAGATATATCGCGCCATATCACAATAGATATATCTTCACGACGCTGAGAGGGCTAAGAGAGCCGACCGTCTTACTTGATGCGGGTTATGCCGCCGGAAGGAAGTGTTCGTCATGGGTGCGACGTTGTTTAACCCGCACGATGAAGATTCAACTATTCATCAATATATACCCGAACTATCCAAAGAACCACCCTCAACAGTAGATATTGCAGTCATCGGTGCAGGAATTATCGGATTATCGACCGCGTACCGTCTCCAAAAAATAGGGTATAGCGTTGCTGTCTTAGACCCACAGCCCGCTTCAGAAGCAACACGAGCAGCCGCCGGAATGCTTGCCCCAGCATCTGAAACACAATTTCGCCAAGAACCATTAGTTCAGCTGATGAAACGGGCAGCGCAACTATACCCATACTTTGCACAACACATTCAAGAAGAATCCGGTATTCACGTTGGTAGACAAGAAACAAAAACCCTCGTATGCGCCTACGATCATGCTGATAAAAATGCTCTAGAAGACCTCCAACAATATCAACAAGAGCTAGGTTTAGAAACCCAAAAAATATCCATCCGAAAAGCTCGTTCTCAAGAACCAAGCCTCTCCTCGCGTCTTGCAGGAGTCGTGGAAATAGCCGGCGACCACCAGATTAACCCGCGCTGGTACTGCCAAGGGCTCATACACCTCTTACACGAACAGCTCTACCCTGTGAGAGCCCAAAAAATTCTTCTCGACGCAGACCAAACACACGCCCGCGGCATCTACTGGGAATACCAAAACCCCACGACAGGGCAACAGCACACCGGAGAACTCCACGCAACATATATCATCGTCGCTAACGGCCTCGGAACCTTAGAACTTCAGGGCATACCAGCGCTCAAAGAACTCCCTTTACGACCCGTCTACGGTGATGTGCTTCGTCTCCGCGTACCTGAAAACCAGCGGCCCTTCATCACCTCAACAATTCGCGGTATCGTCCGCTCCCAACCTGTTTACATCGTTCCCCGTGAAGACAACACCGTCGTCATCGGTGCAACATCACGTGAAGACCATATGCCCGGTATCAACGCTGGCGGAATATACCAACTACTACGTGATGCAAGAGAGCTTATCCCCGCCATCACAGAACTCGAACTCTACGAAATAATCTCACGAGCACGCCCCGGAACACCCGACGACCTGCCCCTCATCGGCACAATCGAACACCACGGTAAACCACTCAAAAACCTCATCCTCTCAAACGGCTACTTCCGTCACGGAATACTGCTTTCACCACGAGCAGCAGAACTCGTAGAACACCTCATCACCGAAACCCTCACCGAAGACGACAGAAAAGACCTCTACGCTTGCCGTCCACAACGCTTCACGCCAACCCAACAAAACCCTAAACCAACGGAGGAAAACCCCAATGAACATCACCCTCACAATTAACGGTGCAGAACACACCTATACGACACCACAAACCATCAAAAAACTCGTCGAAGACACCATCAACACCGCCCTCAACGACCAAGGAAACGCCCAAGACGGAACACCCCTTGGCATCGCCGTAGCACTCAACGACACCGTACTACCACGCAATCAATGGGCACACACCACCGCAAACCACCATGACAGGCTAGAAATCATCACCGCCGTACAAGGCGGATAACACCACCAGCACAAACAACAAACTCGAGATAAAAAGAACATGACACCAACAAACATTCCACCACTGAACATCGACGGAGTAGACCTCAACTCACGACTTATCATGGGCACCGGAGGAATCACCTCACTACAACACCTCGAAGAAGCACTCCTTAGCTCAGGAACAGAACTGACCACCGTCGCCATGCGACGATACAACCCCAGCGGAAAAGAATCTCTCTACTCCATTCTGAAACGCAACAACATCAAAATTCTGCCGAACACCGCAGGCTGCTACACCGCAAAAGACGCACTACTAACCGCAGAACTTGCCCGAGAAGCACTCCAAACACACTGGATTAAGTTAGAAGTCATCGCAGACGAAACAACACTCCTACCCGACACCTACGAACTAATCGAAGCCACCGAAACACTCGCCGAACGAGGCTTTACCGTATTCGCCTACACCAACGACGACCCCATCACCGCACGACACCTACAAAATGCAGGCGCCAGCGCCGTCATGCCCCTTGGCGCACCCATCGGCACAGGACTAGGAATACTCAACCCACACAACATCCAACTCATCACCAGCGAACTAGACGTTCCCGTCATCATCGACGCCGGCATCGGAACAGCCAGCCAAGCAACACAAGCAATGGAACTAGGCTGCGATGCTGTCCTCCTCGCCTCAGCCGTTACCCGAGCCCAAAACCCCGTAGCAATGGCAGAAGCCATGAAATACGCAGTACACGCCGGATACCACGCCTACCATGCTGGACGCATCCCCACCCGAACCCACGCGCAGGCCTCATCACCAACCGAAGGACGAATCCTCACCGGAGCACCCACCCAAGAAGACCTCACCACCTAACCTCAACGAAGAAAGCACCCCAACCATGCCACTGGCACCACTGACCACACCCAAAAAACAACTCAGTACACAAGAACAACTCCGCTACGGGCGACACTTCACCCTGCCCGGCATCGGAGAAGAAGGACAACGACGACTCGCCAACGCAAAAGTCCTCAGCATCGGAGCCGGAGGACTCGGCTCACCCCTACTGCTCTACCTCAGCGCAGCAGGAGTTGGAACCCTCGGCATCATCGACCACGACACCGTCGAATACAGCAACCTCCAACGCCAAATCATCCACAACAACAACACCATCAACACACCCAAAACACACTCCGCACAACAACGCATCCACGAACTCAACCCACACACCAACGTCCACACCTACCACGAAAAACTCAACGCAAACAACGCCGAAAACATCATCAAAAACTACGACCTCATCATCGACGGATCCGACAACTTCGCCACCAAATACCTCACCAACGACATCTGCGAACACCTCAACAAACCACTCATCTGGGGAAGTATCTCCCAATACACCGCACAAATCTCACTCTTCTGGGCACACCCCAAACACCTCAACACCACCCAACACACCCAAGGAACCACCCTCCGAGACCTCTACCCACAAATACCAGCAGCAGACTCCATCCCCACCTGCGCACAATCAGGAGTACTCGGATCCCTCTGCGGAACCATCGGCTCCATCATGGCCACCGAAGCCATCAAACTCATCACGGGAGTACCCGAACCACTCCTAGGAAAACTCTGGATGTACGACAGCCGAACACACACCACCAAAACCCTCAACATCACACCCGACCCACACCGCACCCCCACACCACTGACCGAAACACTCCAACAAATACAACAATCAACACCACAACCCCTCAACGTCCCCGAAATCGCACTCCACGAAATCAACCAACACCCCGAACACTACACACTCATCGACGTACGCGAACACCACGAACGCAACAACGGACACTACCAAGACCACGCACACATCCCACACCAAGAACTCCTCACCCTCATCAACAACACCCCAAACCCCCTAGAAAACATCAACAACACCCTTACCAAACACCTCAAAAACAACACCACACCAGTGTTCTACTGCGCCAGCGGAAAACGCTCAGCACTCATCGTCCACACCCTCAAAAAACAACAACCACACATAACAGCCCTATCCCTTACCGGAGGATTCAACCAAACACCTATAAAATAAAAAACATGTCTAGACCCATAACACGACTCATCGGCCAAGGCGTACGCTACGCCACCAAACTCCGCGGAGGCGGATCCGCATTCCCCGGACTCGTCATGGAAAAACTACACCCCAACTTCGTCCCCGAAGAACTCGCAAAACTACCTCACGGCGTAGTCGTCGTCTCTGGAACCAACGGAAAAACCACCACCACAAAAATGGTGGTCCAACTACTCCAAGCCCAAGGGCTCAAAGTCTTCACCAACAAAACAGGATCAAACTTCGTTCGAGGAGTTGCCGCCTCACTCCTTGCAGAAATGAGCCTCACCGGAAAACTCGACGCAGACATTGCCGTCCTCGAACTCGACGAAGCCCACGCCGTACACTTCGTCAAAAAAGTCAAACCACACTACGCACTACTACTCAACGTCCTACGCGACCAACTCGACCGCTTCGGTGAAATCGACACCACCCGAAAAATGCTCACCACCGTAGCAGAAGCAACCACCAACACCGTCGTACTCAACCGAGAAGACCCACGCATCCTCAGCATCGCAGAACACGTTAAAACAGGAACACACACCAACTATTTCGGACTCAGCCAAAAACTCCGAACCATGTTCCCATCCGACGACGAAATGCGCTCGCAACAACGAACCAGCACTAAAGAAAACCTCCCAGAAGCCACCGTCACCCTCAACGACTTCAACGGAACCAACGCAACATTCACCCTCAACGGACACACCGCACAAGGAAAAATCAACCTCTACGGCGTCTACAACATCTACAACGCCGCCGCAGCAATGGCACTCACCCAAGCAGTCATGGGAGAAAACCTCAACGAAGAAAAACTCATCGAAGAACTCCAACACATCACACCCGCCTTTGGACGAGGCGAAACCCTCAACATCAACGGCCAAACATTACAACTACTACTCGTCAAAAACCCCTCAGGATTTAGACTCTCCCTCGCCAGCGCAGACGCACAAGACTACGCAACCATGATTACCATCAACGACCAATACGCAGACGGCAGAGACGTCTCATGGCTCTGGGACGTAGACTTCCACAGCCTACAAACAACCGGAGTCAACACCGTCTCCGGAACCCGCGCATGGGATATGGCACTACGCCTAGAACACGACGAAATCACCACCGAACACGTCGAAGAAAACCTCACCGAAGCACTAGAACACTTCATCAAAAACTCCCACGGCAAACCCATGCGCATCTTCTGCACCTACACCGCTATGCTTGCCATCCGCAAAGAACTCTCCAAAATTACCAACGTAGAGGACATCTCCTAATGAGCAACAAAACACTCACCATCGTCCAACTCTACCCACAAGATATGAACATCTATGGAGACTGGGGCAACACCCTCGCCCTAGCACGTAGAGCAAAAGCCCACGGATACACCCCCGAAATCATCGACTACAACCCCTCCGACACCTTCCCCGAAAACCCCGACATCATCCTCGGCGGAGGCGGACAAGACTCCGGACAAAGCATCATCCAAGAGGACCTTCACGCCATCGCCCCCAAACTCAAAGAACTCGCAGAAAACGGCACACCCATGCTCGTCATCTGCGGACTCTACCAACTCTTCGGACAAGAATTCCGCACCAACCAAGGAGAAACACTCCAAGGCATCGGCATCTTTGACGCCATCACCGTCGGCGGAGAAGAACGACTGATTGGAAATATCGTCGAAGAATCCGAAGAATTCGGAACACTCATCGGATACGAAAACCACTCCGGAATCACCACACTCTCCGACGGCACCCGCCCCCTAGCCACCGTCACCAAAGGCGAAGGAAACAACACCACCGACAGCACCGAAGGCGCTCGCAAATACAATGTCATCGGCACCTATCTACACGGCTCACTCTTGCCGAAGAACCCTGCCGTGGCTGACTTCTTAATTGCAGAAGCTGCCAAGAAAAAATATGGGGAATTTATCCCTCAAACAATAGATGACACGACTATTGACCGTGCACGTGAAAGCGCCATGAATCGACCCCGTTAATGCGGTGTCGTTGAAACTGTTTACAATAGAACCTAGTATCTAAAGAGAACCTGCGCTGATGAGCCACATCAGCGCACAGCAACAAAAGGAGACAACGTATGTCAGGTCACTCCAAATGGGCAACAACCAAGCACAAAAAAGCAGCTATCGACGCTAAACGTGCAAAAGCATTTGCCAAATTTATCAAAGCTATTGAAGTTGCAGCTCGTATGGGTGGCGCAGACGTATCTGGTAACCCTGCACTAGACCTCGCTGTTTCTAAAGCTAAGAAAAACTCTGTCCCTAACGACAACATTGACCGTGCTATCAAGCGTGGTGCTGGTCTCACCGGTGAAACCATTGACTACACCGAAATCATGTATGAAGCCCGCGGACCTCAAGGAACAGCTCTTTACATTGAATGTTTGACCGATAACCGTAACCGTGCAGCAGCAGAAGTTCGTACTGCCGTTACTCGTAACGGTGGTACTATGGCCGATCAGGGATCTGTAGCGTTCCTCTTTGAACGTAAAGGCGTTGCCGAGGTGACCAAGACCGAAGGCCTTACCGAAGACGACGTCCTCATGGCAGTACTTGATGCTGGAGCTGAAGAAGTTATTGATGAAGGCGATATTTTTACTGTCGTATCAGAAGCAACTGATCTTCCAGCCATCCGCCAAGCATTGACTGAAGCAGAACTTGAATATAACAATGACGACCCTGTTTTCCGTCCTACCATGAATGTCGAAATTGACGCTGAAGGTGCTCGCAAATTCCTCAAACTAGCAGATGCTATTGAAGAACTTGACGACGTTCAGAACGTTTATTCTAACGCTGATATTAACGAAGCTGTTATGGAAGAACTTAACGCAGACTAAGGAGATAGTAGGCACAATGCCCCTATCCACAACACAGCGCCCGAAACTTGCGAGTATTCCGCGAGTTCCGGGCGCTGCCCGTATTCTTGGAGTAGACCCAGGGCTGACACGGTGCGGTTTTGGTGTTATTGATATGACCGCTAACCGCCAAGCCCGCTATGTGAAAGTTGGTGTGGCAGGAAGCGCCCCCGCCCAGAAACTTGACCAACGTATTTTCACTGTTTTTCAGGCGGCAGAAGAATGGCTAGAAGCGTATCAGCCAGATGCTTTAGCCATTGAACGAGTATTCGCGCAAGAGCAAGTCAATACGGTGATTGGCACGGCTCATGCTTCTGGTGTTGTGATTGCTGCTGCTGCTGCACGTTCCATTCCCGTATATTTTCATACTCCTTCAGAAGTTAAAGCGGCTGTGACTGGTTCCGGTAAAGCAGATAAAGCTTCTGTCGGAAGAATGGTCACGCGTATCCTTAAATTAGAGAGGCTACCTCAACCTGCTGATGCCGCAGATGCTTTAGCTATTGCTATTTGTCATGGGTGGCGTGGTGCAACGGTCGGCTCTGGTATTGATATGAGCGCTGGCGTGCAAACTCATCAAGGTTCGCGGCCTCGTCCTCAGATGGGTGCGCTAACCCCAGCCCAAAGAGCGTGGAAAGCGGCAGAAGCTCAAAGTGCTCGTCGTGGGCGAGGACAATGGAAATAGTACATATATTCGAATAAGATAGAGATTATGATTAGCACCCTCACGGGAACCGTGACTCAGATTTCCCTCAATAGCCTCATCCTTGACGTCAATGGCTGGGGGCTGATGGTACATACCCCAGCTCGAACACTCTCTCAGCTTTCGCAAGGGGAGACAACTACTCTTTTAACAAGCTTTATCGTTCGTGAAGATTCCATGACTCTTTACGGCTTCTTAGAACCGGCTGAACGTGAAGCCTTTGACCTTTTGCTCTCTGTCTCTGGTATCGGTCCGCGTATCGCCTTAGCAGCATTGTCGGTGCATACGGCCCAAGATATTGAACGAGCTATTGCCACAGGAGACGATAAAGCCTTCACTAAAGTTCCTGGTGTCGGCCCTAAAACTGCTCGAAGAATTGTTTTAGAACTTGCCGGAAAGCTGATTCTCAACGCGAACTCCGACACCGATCAGCTACCGCTTAACACTGGCATAGCATGGAAATCTCCCGTTCTCGAAGCGCTCATAGGATTAGGGTGGAGCGAAAAAGATGCAGAACGTTCGGTGGAATCCTACCTCAAAAAGAGTGCGCATCCTGAGAAGCTATCTGTGCCACAAGCCCTCAAAGAAGTCCTTGCAACATTAGGGCAACAACACAGCACCTGTCATTAGCACTCACGAACATTATCGCCTCAAGAATGAAGAACGGATACTTTGGTGAACCATCGCGCAACAGAACCTGAATATCGAGAGCAACGGCTCGTCGGGTTAGAAGAAGAACCTGAAGAAAAAATGATTGAAGCCGCTTTGCGTCCCCAATCATTAGATGATTTTGTAGGTCAGCAACGTGTCCGACAGCAGCTCTCACTACTTCTCGAAGCATCAAAACTGCGCGGTAAGTCAGCAGACCATGTGCTGTTATCTGGACCTCCCGGTTTAGGAAAGACAACCTTGTCGATGATTATTGCCGCAGAGATGGACGCGCCCTTGCGTATCACCTCAGGGCCAGCCATCCAACATTCCGGAGATTTGGCTGCTATTCTTTCTTCCTTGACTCCCGGTGAAGTTTTATTCTTAGATGAGATACACCGTATGTCTCGTCCAGCAGAAGAAATGCTGTATATGGCGATGGAAGATTTTCGTGTGGATATTGTGGTCGGGAAAGGTGCTGGCGCTACGTCTATTCCTCTGGAACTTCCACCGTTTACGTTAGTGGGGGCAACTACTCGGGCTGGTCTTTTGCCGGGGCCTCTACGAGACAGATTCGGTTTTACCGGACACTTAGAGTATTACTCAACAGAAGAACTGGAAAAAGTGTTGCGCCGTTCGGCAGGGCTGATGGATATGAATATTAGCGCTGAAGGTTTTGCGGAAATTGCAGGACGTTCTCGTGGCACTCCTCGTATCGCTAATCGTCTTCTGCGTCGTGTACGAGACTGGGCATTAGTGCACGACATCCCTCATATCAGCGCCGTAGAAGCTGGACGAGCTCTTGACATGTATGAAGTAGACTCGCGGGGGCTTGACCGCTTAGATCGTTCCGTCCTTGAATCTCTTATTCATAAGTTTGGTGGTGGTCCTGTTGGGCTATCAACTCTTGCTATTGCCGTAGGCGAAGAAGTTGAAACAGTAGAGACGGTCGCAGAACCTTATCTTGTCCGTGAGGGGATGATTGGTCGTACACCCCGAGGCAGAGTAGCGCTTTCAGCTGCTTGGGAGCATCTGGGGATAGAACCTCCAGAACAACTCTCATAAGATAAATATGTGGTTTTACCCAATCGCCTTACTGAGCTTAACGGTATTGCTAACCCCGATGTAATTGACGTTGGTCAGGTTATTGTTATTCAGCTTGGCTAATATACAAGGCGGGGCTGGGCATCACTTTTGTGTGGTGCTCAGCCCCGCCTCTTTTTTATTTGTTGGTTTTTAGGGCGGTGTAGGCGACTCCTCCCATGACGGCTGATAGGAGGAAATACCAGGGGTGACCTAGTACGGCTGGGATGAGGAATGCTACTGCGCCGATGGTTGCAAATAATGCAATTTTTTGTTTATCTGTCATGATGTTTTTCCTTTGTGATAAGGTCGGGGGTAACGCCCTCCCGCCCCTGATTAGTTGGTTTATTCAGGAGCGGGAGGGTTTTGTTACCTACTTTTCTCTTGAGTCTTCTTGATGGTAAAAGGGACAATGAAAAATATTATCGCCGATAGCTCCCACGTTTTGGCTGAGAATCAATCCATTTCTTCGCATTCTCAGGCAAATAAAGTGCTTTACCGTTAGGTAACACGAATATCATTAGTCATTACTTTACCGTGGTAACTGTTGATATATTGTCAGCCTCGTTGCTACATGTCTGTATTCACCAGTAGTACAAAAGATGAATGAAGCCATATCTTCATAAATATGTCTGATTTTATGCTCTGCAAACTCATCAGCGTATGCGGATTATTCGTTCGTGAACTACGATAGAGCGTGGAAACTTTTCTGCCAAGAAGTATTTTCTGATAAATATTTCTTGGTTTTAGTGATGACATGCACCGTTATCAAACATTGTAGATACTCACCATTAGAAGAAAAGTTCCACTAAATACGAATAAAAATGTTGAGCACATCGTTTACTAAGTATCAAGAAGTTAACGCATGTAGGTCGGGAGAGTAAAGGGGCGGTATGGCTAAGCGAAGCCAACGAGCTAAAGCGAGTAGAGCGCTTATCGCCATGGCTGTGATAGTCGTGGCTTTATGTGCTGGAATCTTTGCTAGCACATCCTATGGAGGGTCATGGCGAGCTAAATTCGCTTTAGACCTCTCTGGCGGAACACAAATGATTCTTGCGCCTAAAGTCAACGGGGCGCAAGACCAAACAGTTTCTGCTGAACAACTAGAGCAAGCTGTCGAAATTATTCGTCAACGTGTTGACGGTTCAGGTGTGTCCGAAGCAGAAGTGACGACCCAATCAGGGCGTAATGTTGTTGTCTCGGTGCCAGGAACTATCGATCAAAAAACACGTGAGCTGATTCAAGCCTCTGCACAAATGGACTTCCGCGCAGTAATTTACTCAACTTCTCCAGAACCTGTTGCTGATGATAAAAAACTGGCTGATGACCAACTTCCTCACCCCGATGGAGAAGCGACAGACGGTTCCGACGTGCGGTGGGTGACCCCAGAACTCTGGCGTGAATATGAAGCAACTGACTGCACAAGCGGGAAAAGCCCTAACGCAGAGCATCAAGACCCTCACCAAGCTATTGTGGCTTGTGCAGTATCTGGGCATGAAAAATATATCCTAGGACCTGTAGAGCTGAGTGGCTCCGATATATCTAACGCAACCGCCTCACAGGTTGCTAACAGTAATGGTGTCTCAACGGGACAATGGGGTGTAAACATCAATTTTGATGAGAAGGCCCGCGAAAAGTTTAAAGACATCACCACCCGCCTTTACGGAATCTACGGAAAAAACCAGCAAGACCCACGCGCTCGTTTTGCGATTATGCTCGATGGCGCAGTTCTTTCTTCTCCGGTAGCTCAAGCAGTGATTGCCGACGGTAACCCACAAATTACCGGTAACTTTACGGAAGAAAGTGCACAGTCTCTTGCTCAGCAGCTCAAATACGGTGCTTTGCCCATCAGCTTTACCATTCAATCTGAACAGCAGATTTCTGCAACACTAGGCTCTGACCAGCTCAAGATGGGGCTACTTGCTGGTGTTATCGGCTTGCTATTGGTCTTCGTCTATTCACTTTTCCAATACCGTTTACTAGGGTTCGTGACGATTGCATCGCTGATTGTTGCTGGTGTTATCTCTTATCTGGCAATTATTTTGCTTGGGTGGTCTATGAACTATCGTCTTTCCCTTGCCGGTATTGCTGGTTTAATCGTCGCTGTTGGGCAGACTGCTGACTCCTTCATCGTGTACTTTGAACGTATCCGTGATGAAATTCGTGGGGGTCGCACTATCCCCGCTGCAGTAGATCATGGCTGGCGTCGTGCTCAACACACGATTCTTGCTTCTAAAGCAGTCAACCTCCTTGCAGCAGTAGTGTTGTACATCTTCTCCGTCGGCTCGGTTCGTGGATTTGCTTTCACCTTAGGTTTGACCGCTATCGCCGACCTCATCGTTGTGTTCCTCTTTACACATCCTGTTCTGACGCTTCTTGCTCGTACCCGATACTTTGGTGAGGGTGGACGGTTCTCTGGTCTAGACCCTGTTGCCCTTGGTGCTACACCGTTATATCGAGGCGCTGGTCGTTTGCGCACTGCAGAAGAATCTGAGCAAATGAGTATCGCTGAACGTCGTCGAGCTGCTGCTCGCGCTCAAGAAAACGCTCAAGAAGTAGAGGCTTCTCAGAGCACACAGAAGGAGGGGTAATTGTGGCTAACGCACTTGCTCGTTTTGGTAACGACTTACATTCTGGACAGCGTTCATACCAGTTTGTTGGAAAACGTAGATTGTGGTTAAGCATTGCAATGGTTCTCGTTGTTTTGTCCCTTCTCATCCCCGTCGTCAAAGGAGGGTTCAATCTAGGTATTGAGTTCCGAGGCGGTTCAGAGTTTACGATTTCTGATACTTCAAATACCGATATTTCGGTAGGGCAAAAAATTATTGCAGAGCACGCCCCTGAAGCCTCTGACGTTCGAGTGACTCATATCGCTGCGAAAACTATCAGGGCGCAAATGAGCCAGCTTAACGATGAAGAGACTCTTGCGGTAAAAACTGCCCTTCAAGAGGGGTACGGTGTTTCTGCAGACGACGTCACCTCGTCCTTTGTCGGGCCAAGGTGGGGCGCCGATGTGACCAGACAAGCACTCTACGGACTTGTCGCGTTCGTCCTTCTTGCTCTTATCGGCATGGCTTTATACTTCCGTACGTGGAAGATGTCTCTATCTGCTATTGCGGGATTGCTTTTCACCGTAATCGTGACAATCGGAATTTACGCTTTAGTAGGCTTTGAAGTGACGCCTAGCGCAATCATCGGTTTCTTAACCATTTTGAGCTATTCACTCTATGACTCTGTGGTAGTTTTCGATAAGATTCGTGAGAATACCGAAGGCATTGAGAAACGCCGTGACCTCACCTATGGTGAACAGATTAACCTTGCAACGAACCAAACTCTTGTTCGTTCCATTAACACTTCTGTTGTGGGCGCATTACCTGTTGGTGCAATTCTTTTCATCGGTGCGTTCATGCTTGGTGCTGGAACTCTACAAGACCTCTCGTTAGCTTTATTCGTCGGCATTATTGTGGGAACGATTGGAACACTCTATGTTTCTGCACCAATGTATGCGGCGTTGCGTCTAGGTGAGAAAGAAATTCGTGAGCATACACAGATGGTAGAAGATATTCGTTCTGGAAAAGTTATTGAACCAGAAGATGCTTCTGAGACTTCTGAGCAGAGCTCTCTCAACGAAATACGCATTGAAGTCAACACGATTTCATTGGATCGTTAACGTTGATTAGACAATAACTATAGTTTTTGTTAAAAAATCGGTAGCTATGAAAAGAAATAGCTACCGATTTTTTATTTTTGTTATAGTGCGAACAATATAAGGCTAAAATAGCCATACTAGCCTTGGAAGGATGAACACTATGGCGGATTCAGCACACACAGCACAAGATATTGTTTCACAAAAGGTTGTTGGTAACCTTCTTCCTACGACTCTTGGCGGATCGCATCGGGTGATGTCTGCTTCAGAGCGTATTCCCACTCGTCATGTTTTCGGACGTTCCATTCAGACTTCACGAACAAGTCCTACACGTTATTCACCAGTACTTGCCCCAGTGATTCGAACTGTTAAAAAATTTCATCCCGAAGAGGATCTTGACGTAATACAACGGGCCTTTACCGTTGCCGATAAATATCACCAAGGGCAAAAACGTAAAAGCGGTGACCCCTACATTACTCACCCCGTTGCCGTCACCACGATTCTTGCAGAGATGGGAGCCACTGGCCCTGTTCTTGTGGCCGGGCTACTTCACGACACCGTAGAAGATACTCCGTATACGCAAGAACAACTCATCGAAGACTTTGGCGAAGAAGTTGCTTATCTTGTTGATGGCGTCACGAAATTAGATAAAGTAACTTATGGGGAATACGCCTCGATAGAGACGATTCGTAAATTAGTGCTTTCTATGAGCAAAGATATTCGCGTCTTATTGATCAAACTTGCTGATAGGTTGCATAATGCTCGCACGTGGCGTTTTGTTCCCTCTGGCTCTGCAGCTAAAAAAGCTGAAGAGACTCTAAAAATCTATGCTCCTTTAGCACACCGGCTTGGTTTGAGCGCTCTTAAATGGGAGCTAGAAGATCTTTCTTTTGCTGCGATGTCTCCAGAGATTTATCGTGAAATTGTGCGCATGGTGGGGGACCGTACGCCTAAGCTTGAAAAATATTTGGATGAAGCCAAAACGACGATTGAACAGCGTCTTGCTAAAGTTGGTATTAAGGCTACTGTCCATGGGCGTCCTAAGCATTATTATTCTATTCATCAGAAAATGAAGTCGAAGAATAAGAGCTTTGACGAAATTCATGACATCTTAGCTGTTCGTATCCTTGTCGATGATGAAGACACTTGTTATGGCGTATTAGGGCATGTAATGTCCTTATGGACCTCGGATCAGGGACGCTTTAAGGACTATATTAAATCTCCTAAAAATAATCATTATCAATCGATACATCTAACATTTGTTGGTCCAGGAAATCTTCCTCTCGAGGTTCAAATACGAACCTATAAGATGCATGAAGAAGCAGAATATGGTGTTGCTGCACACTGGAGATATAAGGCTGCTTCTCGCGGTGAAGATCTTGGAAAAATTGATGCTTCTGGCCGTAAAAAATCAGAGAATAAATCTTCTACTTTTAATGCTGGAATTTTACAAAATATCGCAGAGATATCGAATTCAACACCAGAGCCTGTAGCGTTCTTTGAAGAGTTAGCTTATCACTTAGAGACTGACGAGATTGTGGTGATGACCCCCAACGGTGACGGCATCATCTTACCTGTTGGAGCCACACCGGTAGATTTCGCCTATGCTATCCATTCTGAGGTCGGCGAGAAAACTGTTGGAGCTATCGTGAACGGAAAGATAGCTTCCTTATATACGGGATTAAACTCTGGCGATGTTGTCGAGATTCGTACGTCAAAGAGCCCTCAGCAAGAACCTAGTGAAGACTGGCTAAAATTTGTGCGTTCTTCTAAAGCTCGCCAAAAGATTCGTCAGTATTTTGCTAAAGGTCGCCGATTAGAAGCTATTGATAAAGGCCGTGACGCACTAACTAAGGCAATGCGTCAGCATGAGTTGCCTCTGCAAAAGATGCTGACTGCAGATTTATTGATGCAAGTAGCCCATACTTTCCATCAAAATGATGGTGCTTCTTTGTACCATGCCATCGGCGAAGGAAATATCAAAGCTCAAGATGTCATCTCAAACCTTGTAAATATCTACTATGGCGATGAGGACGATAACCTTGACGTGTTGCCATCCGATTTTGATGAAGATATGTTCTCTTCTCGTCGCACAGTTAGCGATAATGGAATCGTTGTTCCCGGCGCAGATGGTATTTTGACGAAAATTTCTAAGTGCTGTAACCCTGTTCCACCGGATGAAATTCTTGGTGTCGTCACGCGTACTAGCGGAATATCGGTTCACCGAACAGACTGCCCTAATATGCGCAATATGGGGGACGAACCACGATTAACTGAGGTTCAATGGGCGTCAAGTTCTCAGGCTGTCTATCGAGTCAATATTCAGGTTGAATCAATAGACCGTAAATCTTTATTGATGGATCTGACCAGAGCCATCGGTGAGAACCATATTAATATTTGTCATGCTCGAGTACTGACTAGCGAAGATCGCTTCGCGATTAACCGTTTTTCGGTGGAAGTACGTGACCGGTATATGTTGGATCATGTTCTTAATGTTCTTAAGAATGTTGAAGGAGTCTATAAGGCGTATCGTCTCACAGGAGCAAAGCCCGTACACGAAAAATCTTCTACCAGTTAAACTTTCATAGGGTGTGAGGTCGGGATGTTCTGGGATATTTGTTGAAGGACCTGTTGAGCTTTTTGACGGTGGGGTACATACTTCTTGTGTTCAAGGTATGTGTGCATAGTATCGATAGAACATCCTGAAAAGTTTGGAGTGTTGAGGAATCGTTCGACACTTTGACGAGCGATAGTTTCATCGTGGTGATAGATGAGCAAGTCTAAAGCGGTTCGTAGCGGAGTCGTAACGTGTACCTTGCCTAGGGCTAGGTAATCAGTAGAAGAAAACTGGTTTTGATGCGTAATGATGTTCTCTTGCCTAGTTTTACGAGTGTTAATTCTTGAATAGCGGTCAAAATCTATATAGAAATTCTCAAAGGCAGATGGAGTGCAACCCCATATCCATGCTGCACTATAACGAGAAATTCTACCTCTGGCAAAATATCGAGGAGGGAGGATAAGGCTTAAGGCGCTAGCTCTTAATAAAGGAGTGATACGTAACGCTGAAGGAGCATAAATATGGGGGAGTACCTCCTGATATTGATACTCTTGGGCGAGAACACGTAGCTCTTGAAGAGTGCCGTTAAAAGTCTCTTTGCTCAGAAGCTGAGAACAATATAATTTCATTTGTTGCTCAGAACTTAGTGAAGAACACACTATAGGTGTTGTTGGAGGTCTAAGACTTTGTTGAGTCCTGACACCTAAAACATGTTGAGGATGGCTCTCGACGAACAAGGGGCAAGGTAGTGTCTGAAGAAGAGAGCTAGGTTGCTGAGAATAAGCTGGTGGTGTACTCATACGCCCATTATGCGGTAGTTCTGAGTGAAACTATGTGTAGTAAAAATATTTGTGGATATCTTCTTGTCTGCCTATATTAATCTGAATTTTTTCTACCCTCGGATTGCGGCTCGAGCGATACACGGACTACGGTTCACTAAATTATTAATTTTGGTAGCTAAGCAACCAATACGTCCGAAACTTCGCACAGAAAAGGCTCCCCAGTAAAAACATCAGGGGAGCCTTTTCCGTGAGGGGTTTCAGTATAGGTTTTTTGAGCGTGCCAGTTGCTCATGATCTCCTTACCGAAAACAATTTTTTAGGCGTTAAAATCTGCAGAAGACGCCTGAAGCGTGCTCAACCATGTACGACGTGCATCGAGAGCTTCTTGAGCTTTTTTAATCTTCTGAGCATTGCCTGTTGCTTCCGCCTTCTTGAGGTCTTCTTCAAGGCCTGCTATGGAGTCCTCTAGCTGAGCAAGCATGGAGTTTGCGCGGGCTTTCTTCTCAGGATCGCTCTTAGACCACTTAGCATGTTCTGCATTGTAGATAGTGTCCTGAACCTTCTTAAGTTCGCCTTCAACGCGACGTACTGCATGACGAGGTACACGACCGGCTGCATCCCAACGGTCTGCAATAGCTTCAAACTGAGCTTTTGCAGCTTTCACATCAGTCACCGGTAAAATGGCTCGTGCTTCTTCTAGAAGTTTTTCTTTGACTTCAAGGTTAGCCTCAAACTCTTTATCTAGCTCTGCATGAGCTACTTTACGAGCTTCAAAGAAACGATCTTGTGCGGCACGGAAACGAGTCCAAAGAGCGTCATCTTCACGACGTGAAGCACGAGGAGCGCTCTTCCAACGGTCCATGAGGTCACGGTATTTTGTTGCTGTTGCTGCCCAATCGGTAGAAGTAGAAAGTTCTTCTGCCTCTGCGATGAGCGCTTCTTTAATCCGTTTAGCTTTGGCATTCGCCTCATCGAGAGAGGAAAAATGTGCGCGACGGTGCTTATCAAAAGTTGTGCGAGCAGAACGGAAACGAGTCCACAAACTATCTTCTACACTCTTAGGTAGGTGGTGAGTGCGCTGAGTGGTTTTCCACGCGTCAAATAGTTCGTTCATGCGAGCATGAGAGTTTTTCCAGTGGGTTTTCTCAATGTCTTGAGAAGCAATGGACTCTGCTTCGCTCACGATTTCTTCACGAGCTTTAAGGGCTGCTTCGCGTGCTGCTGCTTGTTCTTCTTTTTCAATGACTGCACGTTCAGCAATTTTTCCGGTGATAGCAATGAGACGTTGCTGTAGGTCTGCATAATCGCCAACCATGTTGCGAATAGCAACCTGAGCACCGAGCTGTTCTACAGATTTCTGTAAATCAGCAACAGCCGCGCCATGCTCAACGCGTGCTTCAAGAAGTGAAATCTGAGCTTGGATATTTTCAAACTTACGAGCAAAATATGCGAGGGCTTCGTCGGGGGTAGCTTCTGGAAGCTGGCCGACAGCGTATTCTTCTCCCTCGACAATGACAAAAACGTGTCCGTCGTCGGATACTCTGCCAAACTGGCGTGCTTTATCGAGGTCTACTGGGGTGTTGTCGTCGGATTGTGTGGTCACCGCTATAACTCTTTCACATGAGGCGCACAAGCGCGTTAAACAAACAAAAGCCGCATTCTTCGGCTAGTTCCTCTGCGTATCAGAGGCTCAATTCGCCGTGAATGCGTACATCTTTAGAATACCTTTAGCTTTAAAAACTAGCAACGCAACACGTGAGAAAACCTCTATGAGAATGAGTTTCAAACTACATTTTATGTAGATGACTCCTGTTGATGTTGGGTGATAGCAAAACAACCGAGTACCCTAGAGTAAAGAACTAATAAACACCATCCGGCTTCATCTAGTCGTATATATAGGAGTAACACATGGCTCGTAAGGCTTCGCTATCTGGTTTTCCCGAATTTCTTCCCGAGGAACGCCTGGTAGAGAATCACGTATTGGATACTCTCCGTACCACCTTCGAGCTTCATGGATTCTCACCTATTGAGACTCGTTCGGTGGAGACAGTAGAGCAGCTACTGCGTAAAGGCGAAATCGATAAAGAAGTTTATGGTATCTCTCGACTACTTGACGAAGACGCCGCACACAACAGCACCAAAAAAGACAAAGAAAAACTAGCTCTTCACTTTGATCTCACCGTACCTTTTGCACGATACGTTGTAGAGAACGCCGGATACCTCAACTTTCCTTTTATGCGCTACCAAATGCAGAAAGTATGGCGAGGAGAGCGACCTCAAGATGGTCGTTTCCGTGAATTTACCCAAGCTGACGTAGACGTTGTAGGCGATGGAACATTGCCTTTCCGCTACGACGTAGAACTTGCTCTAGTCGTCGTAGACGCACTTTCACAACTGAACATTGGTGACTTTAAGCTACGCGTCAATAACCGAAAACTCTCTGAAGGTTTCTACCGTGGAATTGGGCTCGACGACACGGCAGGGGTGCTCCGCTCCATCGATAAACTCGAAAAAATTGGGGCAGAGGCAGTAGCGCAACTTCTCAAAGATGAGCTCGGAGCCAGTGACGAACAAGCACAAGCAGCTCTATCATTAGCTCAAATCAGCGCCGAAGATACCTCGTTTGTTAAACAAGTACGCGCTTTAGGTGTTGAACATGAACTTCTTGAAGAAGGCCTTGCCGAACTAGAACAAGTTGTTGGTGAAGCAACTAAACGTGCCCCTGGGCGTGTTATTGCAGACCTGTCAATTGCTCGCGGTTTAGATTACTACACTGGAACCGTCTATGAGACAGTTCTTGTTGGACACGAAAAACTTGGTTCAATCTGCTCTGGAGGTCGCTACGAATCACTAGCTTCTAACGGTAAGAGAACCTTCCCCGGTGTGGGTCTTTCTATCGGGGTAACCCGCCTTGTCTCACGTATCATTGCAGAGCGCATGGCAGAACCAACTCGTAAAGTTCCTTCTGCCGTATTGATTGCTCTAACACATGAAGACATGTGGTCTGAAGCGCAAGACGTTGCCGTGGCATTACGCTCAAGAGGTATCGCTTGCGAAGTTTCTGCACAAGCAACCAAATTTGGTAAACAAATTAAATATGCAGAAAAACGTGGCATTCCTTTTGTCTGGTTTACATATGAGACAGAAGACGGTGGCTTGACTCATGAGGTAAAAGACATTCGTTCCGGAGAACAACTCCCAGTGAATCCTGCACAATGGATGCCATCAGTCGAAGACCTCACTGTGCGTGTAGTAGCCACAGAGAACTCCTAAAAGATGAAGAACCTCATATGAGTTCTTGAGTGAAAAAACAACTCTTTGAATATTTTTCAGTTCTTCATTCGCTGAGGAATATTAAGATTATGATTAGAATGACTATCACATTTTCGTGAACATACCACCTGAAGATAGGTGGTACCCGTGGAAAGGAATCGAGTGCTACGCACACACACCCTCGGCGAACTAACCGCCGAACACATTGGACAGACTGTCACATTAACCGGATGGGTAGCCCGCCGTCGCGACCACGGCGGTGTCGCGTTCGTTGATTTACGTGACCGTGAGGGCGTCACACAGTGCGTTTTCCACGATGAACAAGACTTTGAGCACCTTCGCAATGAGTACGTTCTTAAAGTTGTTGGTGAAGTAACCCGCCGTCCAGAAGGTAACGAAAATCCTCAACTAACAACCGGTGAGATTGAAGTTGAGGTTAAAGAAACTGAGGTGCTCAATACTGCTGCACCGCTACCATTCCAAATTGACGAACACGTAGAAGTTGGTGAAGAAGCTCGCCTCAAGTACCGTTACCTTGACTTGCGTCGTCCAGAACCAGCACGCCTAATGCGTCTACGTTCTGAAGCAAACCGTGTTGCACGTAATGTTCTTGCAGAAGATGGGTTCACTGAAGTTGAGACGCCTACTCTAACTCGTTCCACCCCCGAAGGTGCACGAGACTTCCTTGTTCCTGCTCGTCTAGCACCTGGCTCTTGGTATGCACTTCCTCAATCTCCTCAGCTTTTCAAACAGCTCCTACAGGTAGGTGGCATTGAAAAGTATTACCAGATTGCTCGTTGCTACCGTGACGAGGACTTCCGTGCAGACCGTCAACCCGAGTTTACTCAGCTTGATATTGAAGCCTCTTTCGTTGATCAAGAAGATATTATCGATCTTGGTGAACGCATTGTTGAGGCGGTATGGAACCTTATCGACGTCAAAGTTCCACGCCCAATTGAACGTATTACGTTCAAAGACGCTATGGAAAAATACGGTTCAGATAAACCTGATTTACGTTTCGGTTTGGAGCTAACAGAACTAACAGACTACTTTAAAGACACAACTTTCCGGGTCTTTAAGGCTCCTTATGTTGGCACTGTTGTTATGCCTGGTGGTGCTTCCCAGCCCCGCCGCACTCTTGACGCATGGCAAGAGTGGGCTAAACAGCGCGGTGCAAAGGGACTAGCTTATGTCCTAATTCAAGAAGACGGTGAGCTTACTGGCCCTGTTGCAAAGAACATCACTGAAGCTGAACGTGCTGGTCTGGCAGAAGCTACCGGCGCTAATCCTGGCGATTGTATCTTCTTCGCTGCAGGTGAAGCTAAAGCTTCTCGCGCGTTGCTTGGTGCTGCGCGTGTTGAAATTGGGCATCGAACTGGTCTGATTAAAGATGGTGAATGGTCCTTTGTTTGGGTTGTTGATGCACCCATGTTCGAACCAGCCGCAGACGCTACAGCATCTGGCGATGTGGCATTGGGCAACTCTTCGTGGACTGCAGTGCATCACGCCTTTACCTCACCTAAACCTGAGTTCTTAGAAAACTTTGATCAGAATCCCGGTGAAGCTCTTGCCTACGCATACGACATCGTATGTAACGGTAACGAAATTGGTGGTGGATCTATCCGTATTCACCAGCGTGATGTTCAAGAACGCGTCTTTGCCGTGATGGGTATCGGGGAAGAAGAAGCCCGAGAAAAGTTTGGGTTCCTTCTTGATGCGTTCTCCTTCGGTGCCCCTCCTATGGGCGGTATCGCTTTTGGTTGGGATCGTGTTCTGCAACTTTTGGGTGGCACTGATTCCATCCGTGATGTTATTGCGTTCCCGAAGACTGGCAATGGTTTTGACCCGCTAACGGCCGCGCCTGCACCAATTACTGCACAACAGCGTAAAGAAGCTGGTGTTGATGCAAAACCTAAAAAAGACGAAAAATAATCTTTGACTCTTTACCTCTGAGATAAAAGGTTTGGGGTGCAACATATGTTGCACCCCAAACCTTTTTCGTATCTGATACCCATAGATAAAAATAAGGTTTACCTAACTTTTAGTCTTCTTCTCTGGCATACTGGACTCATTAGCTTTCGTTGATAATTAGAAGAAGGGGTATCTCATGGGACGCGGTATATGCGGTGCGCTTCTAAAAGTTTTGCGTGCAGGAGATTATTCATGTACGGTACGTCGCATCTGGCAGCACAGCCCAAGTATGCTCGCATTACGAGTTAGCTCCCCAGAATTTGTTCAAGAAGTTCACCCCGTACAGGGAGAGTATCTTCGGTGTTGGTTTCCCTCTTTAGAGAACCCGAATAGAGAGGAAATGCGAGGATATACCATTACTGAGGTGGATGAACAGACAGGGGAGTTTACCTTATTCTTTCTTCTCCACACACCATATGGTCCGGGTAGTTATTGGGCTACTCATGCCGAAGTTGGTGACACCTTTGAGTTTTCCTATTATGGGTCACACCCTTTTGAAGTGCCGTCTAAGATACCTCAAGGTTTTGTCTTTATTGGTGACGCTGCAGGTATTCCTTATATTAATTCGGTGATTGAGGTTTTAGAGGGACGTTTTCCAATACAGATTTGGTTATCTCGGTGGCATGAAAGCGATGAAAGCATCCCGTTATGCTCTGGAGAAAATATTACGGTACATTGGATTGAACCTACCCCAGAAGCAATGCTGGAGAAAACAAAAAGCTGGGATTGGGAAGGGTGGTTCCCTCATCTTGTCTGTGAGGCTAAAGTTCTTTTGCCCACCCGAAGATATCTTCTTAAAGAGACTTCAGTTTCTAAAACTTTTATGCATTCTCACGCCTATTGGGTCAAAGGTCGTGCGATGGGAACTACGCGAGATATTCGAGAAGTAGAAAATTAGCCTTTTTATCTCGGCTTTACAGGTCTTTGAGAGGTGTGCCATCAACAGTTTTCCAAGCTCGGTTTCCACTGATGGACGCGCCTACGACAAATTCAGCAGCACCTGATGGGCTGGAGAAAAGAATATCTTCAGTAAGTTTTCCTTCACAGATATGTGCGCGGTGACGTTCACGTTGCTGAAAAACTCTTGGTGGGCAAGTTCGGGTAGTTTCAGAGCGAATTTGTGAATTACGAAAGACTACAAAACCTTCAGACGTTTGCTGTCCGGTAGCAACAGCACCCCTTTCCTTCAACTCAAGGACAGGTGCTTTCTGTTTTTGTGTCTCTTCTTGTGGAGTATCTCTCGGACGAACAAGTGGTTCAAAAACAAAGAATCCTAAAGAGCCCATTACCAATTCTGCGTAACTAATGAATTCCTCCAGCTCAGCTTGCTTTTCTTCAGTGATGTTCCCTCGACTAGGAAGATTCCCGTTCTTTACATGGTATCGACGAGCGTCCTTTGCTATCTGTGTAAAACGATGTTCTAAATATGATATTTCCGTTGGCCCGAAAGAATTATTGGAAGTTGTCATCACAACAGCCTGATTAAAGTAGTCCTTATTAGCATCATGGCAGTGTTCTTCTATACGACCTAAAACACCTCTACCGTTTTGACGAGTCCCAGCCTGTCCTACGTATACAGAACCTTGCCCGTCCGATTCATCTATACCAAAAAGAAAATAAACACCAGTTTGTTCAAGTGCCGGAATATCTTGTGCACCGCGGATAAAAGTACGAGGTATTTTATAAACTAACCCTGTCCAATTTGCGAGGGTGCTTTTAACACGACCGTCAACGACCCCATCCATGAGGAATAGCTGGATTGTTTTCGGTGACGGCATATTGTTCATCCTTAGAATTTGAGTACGAAAGAATGCTTTAACGATAGTCTAAAAAGGTTTAAAATAACATGTAACAATTCAATACTCTCACAAGAGAGGATAAATCTTTATGAAAGTCGTGATTCAACGTGTACAACAGGCTGAGGTCTGTGTAGGTGGACAACAAGTTGGTGCTATCGACCGTGCGGGGTTACTAGTTTTAGTTGGTATCACTCACACTGATACCCCTGAGATTGTCAAAAAACTTGCGGAGAAAACATGGAAATTGCGTCTTCTCGAGGGTGAAAAAAGCTGTTCAGATATTGGGGCACCCATTTTAGCTGTGTCGCAGTTTACCTTATATGCAGATTCTCGCCGTGGACGCCGTCCTTCGTGGTCAGCTGCTGCTAGACAAGAACTGGCAGAGCCTCTATTTAATAGTTGCGTTCAGTATCTTGAAGAATTAGGTGCAGAAGTCTCTCAAGGAATATTCGGTGCTGACATGCAAGTTAGCCTCATCAATGATGGTCCTGTAACTATTATTCTTGATAGTGATGAGCTATAAAAGTCCTTCCGCAATGGTGGGGAAGGGTAGGATAGCAACGTGACAGATTCTCTTTTTACCCTTGATGATGGCAACGAAAAACCTGCTCCTGAAGCGAGTCGATCTTTTACTCAGGCACCTTTGGCAGTGCGGATGCGCCCACGTACCTTAGATGAGGTGATTGGACAGAAGCAACTTCTTCATCAGGGCGCACCTTTGAGGATTTTAGCGGGAGAGTCAGCTGGACCAGCTGGGCCCCAGTCTGTCATTTTATGGGGCCCTCCAGGTACGGGAAAAACTACTCTAGCGCATGTTATTGCTAGGGGTAGTGGGCGAAAATTTGTTGAACTTTCTGCAATAACAGCTGGTGTTAAAGACGTTCGTCAGGTCATGGAACAAGCTCTATTAGATCGTGACATGTATGGAACAACTACCGTATTATTCCTAGACGAGATTCATCGGTTCTCTAAGGCCCAGCAAGATGCTTTACTTCCTGGCGTTGAGAACCGTTGGGTTGTTCTCGTTGCTGCAACTACGGAGAATCCGTCCTTTTCTATTATTTCTCCGCTGGTGTCACGGTCTTTAGTGCTCACTTTAGAATCTTTACAAGACGATGATATTCGTCAACTATTACTTCGAGCAGTTGAAGATTCTCGCGGTTTCGCTGGAAACGTCCAGATATCAGAACATGCACTTGAACATTTTGTCGCTTTGTCAAAAGGTGACGCTCGTAAAGCGTTAACTGCCTTAGAAGCAGCTGTAGCTACCGCTTATGGGCAAGAAAAACTATCTCTTAAAGAAGTGATAGAAGAATCTGAAAGTTCACGCCCTATCGTGGTTTCTTTAGAACATGCTGAAGAGGCGTTGAACCAAGCATCTATTCGATATGACCGTAATGGTGATCAACATTATGACGTCATTAGTGCCTTCATTAAGTCTATTCGTGGTTCAGATGTTGATGCCGCATTGCATTATCTTGCAAGGATGATTACGGCGGGGGAAGATCCTCGTTTTATTGCCCGTCGTTTAGTCGTACACGCTAGTGAAGATATTGGCATGGCAGATCCTACCGCTTTAACTACTGCAGTGAATGCCGCACAGGCTGTGCAACTAGTTGGTATGCCAGAGGCTCGTCTTAATCTTGCTCAAGCAACTATTCACCTTGCGACAGCACCTAAATCTAATGCTGTGATTGCTAGTATCTCTCAGGCGCTAGGGGACGTGAAAGCCGGTAAAGGTGGAGCCGTTCCTGTGCACCTTCGTGACAGCCATTATCCTGGGGCAGCTGAAATGGGTCATGGGCGTGATTATATTTACCCTCATAGTGTTCCTTTTGCTGTAGCCGAACAACAATATCTGCCAGATGATTTAGTAGGTCGGAAATATTACCACCCCACTGAGTATGGTGAGGAAAAGAATATTGCTCGTCGTTTGAGAGCTATTGTAAAAATTTTACGAGGGTCTTCATCTAGTGAAGCCACACGGAAAAATCATGAAAAATAGGTGTGAAAAAATACACCTAAGATGTGTAGGTGTTTATGCACATGTGAGGTAAGGTAGAACCGTGGTTGGCAAGCCTATCTAAAACGCACATTTCGATGTGATCACCAAATAGGTTGCAGTGTCTGAAGTGCGGCTGCTTCACACTCTCCACCGCATAAAATCGTGTGCGGATATTTTGGAGGCCAATCCATCAGAACAAATGGTCGGCACACTAGCTGTTTTGTGTGCTACCAACCGCTATGAAAGGTAAATTGTGGCTAAAAATAACCGCACCCGCCGTACCGTGCGTCATTCTCGTGCTCTTGGTATTGCGCTGACTCCTAAGGCAGAAAAGTACTTCGAACGTCGTCCTTACAGCCCCGGTCAGCATGGTCGTAACCGTCGTAAGGCTGATTCCAACTACGCAACCCACCTTCGCGAGAAGCAGCGTCTACGCGCTCAGTACAACATTCGTGAAGCTCAGATGCGTCGCGTATACCTCGAAGCTAAGCGCGTTGAAGGCCAGACCGGTAAGAACATGGTCGAGATTCTTGAAACTCGCCTTGACGCACTCGTTTTGCGTTCCGGTTTTGCACGCACCATTGCTCAGGCACGTCAGCTTGTAGTTCACCGCCACATTATGGTTGATGGTGTTCGTGTTGACCGTCCTTCCTTCCGTGTGAAGCCAGGTCAGCTCATCCACGTTCACCCTAAATCTGAAAAGATGGCTCCTTTCCAGGTAGCTGCTACCGGTGCACACAAAGATGTTTTGCCTGATACTCCGGCATACCTCAACGTTGAGATTGAGAAGCTCCACGCTAAGCTCGATCGTCTACCTAAGCGTGAAGAGATTCCGGTCATCTGCGAAGAGCAGCTTGTCGTTGAATACTACTCACGTTTGGCATAAGCATACGTTCGTACAGCCCGTGCTCTTTCCATCACTGGAAGAGGGCACGGGTTGTCCGTTTTAATGCGTCAGTTTTTGATTCAACCGTCGTTTTCTGCGGTTAATGTGTGCTCCGAAAAAGATGAGAAAATACGATAACCCGAAAATAAATCGTCTGTATCTTATTCCATGCAGTAGTATTGTTATCAATTCGTGTTCTTAATTTCTGATATTGAGGCGCACATCGTACACACGAGGAAAGAAGGATCTATGAGCGGTGGAGACATTGCCGGGCTTATCGCTGCGGCAGTATTTGCAATACTTGTAGCGCTTCTAGCCTTACCCATCATTAAATTAGGGAAAGTTTTTGACGAACTAGTAGTAACGATTCGTTCTCTCAACGGAGAAACCACTCCTTTAATTAGGGAAGTGACGAAAACTGTTACAACCACCAATACCCAATTAGAAAAAGTAGACGACATTACCAATAACGTTTCTGACGCTTCAGCTAACGTGTCTGCTCTTTCCTCGTTGGTGACATCAACGGTTGGGCAACCTCTTATTAAGGTTGCGTCATTCTCTTATGGTGTACGTAAAGCTATGCGTTCAGATAAACAAAACACACCACCTGCAACACCGAAGGAGCGTCCATAATGGGGTTCTGGAAAAGTGCGGCATTATTAGCTGGTGGGGCAGTAGCTGGTTATCTGGCGCAGCGTATCAACCAAACAACAGACGTGAGCCAAGCATTGGCACAACGAACTTCATCAGAGTTATCTTCAGCTTCTGGACGGAAGGCTCAAGTGGCACGCTTCTTTGATTCTCCGTGGGGGCAACCTCTTCAAAAGGTTGTACTAAAAGCAACTCAATTTGCTGCTCAAGTAAAAAGCGGGATGCAAGAACACGAAGCTCAGCTACAACAAAGATTTCAAGAACAAAAGAATGAGGCTCGCCCCGGTTCTTTAGACACATGGGCAGTACCTGAGAACTCTGACAGTGCTGAACTAACACCGCATAATACGCCTTCGCCACTGGCCGGCACGGAACGTAGAGTTCAACGTGACCGTCAGCTAGGTGAAGACTTTTTTGAAGGTCATACTTCTAGCGGGTCTTAAACGTTATCGGCTCTAGTAGCCTTTTATACATTTTTAGAACATTTATTCATCATCATAGGTTAGGAATATAGCTTCATGCTTTCACAGGAAATATCAAAGCGATGGCTTGAATTCTTTAAAGAACGCGGTCACACAGTCGTTCCCTCCGCCTCGCTTGTTTCCAACGAGCCAGGTGCAATGTTTACCATCGCCGGTATGGTTCCTTTTATTCCTTATTTCTTGGGTCGTGAAGTTCCTCCTTATCGTCGAGCAACTTCCGTACAGAAATGTATCCGCACCCTCGATATTGAAGAAGTAGGTAAAACAGCTCGCCACGGAACGTTCTTCCAGATGGCTGGCAACTTTTCTTTCGGCGACTACTTCAAAAAAGAGGTGATCCCTTGGGCGTGGGAACTTCTTACTACCTCTGTTGAAAAAGGCGGGTTTGGTCTTGACCCAGAACGTCTTTGGGTGACCGTCTATGAAGGCGATGATGAGGCCTACGAGCTATGGACGAAGACCGTCGGGCTACCTGCCGAACGCGTACAGCGTATGGGTATGAAAGAAAATTATTGGTCTACCGGACAGCCTGGCCCTGCTGGTCCTGACTCTGAAATCTTCTATGACCGTGGGCCTGCCTACGGTAAAGATGGTGGCCCTGCTGTTGACGATAATCGCTACATTGAAATCTGGAACCTTGTGTTCATGCAATACCAGCGTGGTGAAGGTACTGGAAAAGATAGCTTTGAAATTCTTGGGGATCTACCCGAGAAGAATATTGATACGGGTCTAGGCGTTGAACGTCTTGCAATGCTATTACAAGGCGTTGAAAACTTCTACGAAACCGATCAGGTTCGTCCGGTACTTGATGCTGCAGCAAAACTATCAGGCAAGACATACCACGGTTCTGAAACAGCTCAAGATGAAGGATATGAAGATGACGTTCGGATGCGTGTTGTTGCAGACCATATCCGTTCTTCACTGATGCTCATTGCTGATGGCGTGACCCCCTCTAACGAAGGTCGTGGATATATTCTCCGCCGCCTGATGCGTCGCGCTATTCGAGCTATGCGACTTTTAGGTGTTACTGAGCCATGCTTGCCAGTGCTATTCCCAGCTTCTCGCGATGCAATGGGTGGCGCATTCCCCGTCGTGCTTGAAGACTTTGAGCGTATTTCACGTATTGCGTATGCGGAAGAAAAAGCATTCTTAAGAACTATTGAGTCAGGTACTGAACGTCTCGAAGAAGCTGTTAAAGAAGCTAAAAAGGGAAGCTCTATTGTTTCTGGAACTGAAGCTTTCACTTTGCATGACACCTATGGTTTCCCCATCGACTTGACGCTAGAAATGGCTGAAGAAGCTGGAGTAAAAGTCGACGAAAAAGCTTTCCGTGAGCTCATGGAAGAGCAACGTACTCGCGCCCAAAAAGATGCTAAAGCCAAAAAGGGTGCTTTCGCAGATCTTTCTGCATTACGTGAACTTGCTAATGAACGCGGCTCCGTATTTACCGGTTATGAAGAGCTCAAAACACAGACTGTCTTACGCGCTATTTTGGTTAATGGTGTTACTGTTCCTGTTGCTCAGGCAGGGGACCGCATTGAAATCGTTTTGGATGAGACTCCTTTCTACGCTGAAGCAGGTGGTCAGGCAGCTGATACCGGAGTGATTAGTGGTAACGGTTTTGTGATTGATATCGATGATGTGCAGCAACCTGTTAAAGGTTTGAGCGTGCATCGTGGTGTTGTTCGTGAAGGCGAAGCTCTAGCTGGTGCTGAAGTTGTTGCACAGGTGAACGAACGTCGCCGTCGCGATGGTGAAAAAGCTCACTCTGGTACACATATTGTGCACGCAGCATTGCACCAAGTGCTTGGAAATGAAGCAACGCAGCGTGGCTCTTTCAATAAAGAAGACTACCTACGTTTCGACTTTGCATGGGGTGAAGGATTATCTGAGTCTGTTCAGCGTGAAGTTGAAGAAGTTGCTAACACCGCAATTCGTGACAACCTACAGACTGTGACACGAGAGATGCCGTTAGATGAGGCGAAGAAACTCGGCGCAATGAGTCTCTTCGGTGAAAAATACGGTGATACCGTACGTGTCGTCGAAATTGGTGGAGATTTCTCTCGTGAACTTTGTGGAGGAACCCACGTGTCATCCTCTGCAGAGATTGGTTCTTTGACATTGCTTTCAGAACAATCTGTTGGTTCTGGTAACCGTCGTGTTGAAGCGCTTGTCGGATATAGCTCCTTTAACCATTTGGCAACAGAACGTACTCTTGTTAACCAGCTGACAGGCATGATGAAAGTACAATCTTCTGCTGAACTTCCAGAACGTCTTTCTCAGACCCTGACAAAACTGAAGAGTGTTGAAAAAGAGCTGGAGAAACTTCGTACTGAAAAACTTCAGGCTGAAGCTGGAAAACTAGTAGAATCAGCAGAACTCATCGGACAAATCCGAGCTCTCGTTCATAATGCTGGTGAACTATCAGTGAATGAGTTACGTAATCTTGCAATGGATTTGCGTCAACGTCTAGGCTCAGAGCCTGCTGTTGTTGCAGTAACAGCTGTTAATAATGGTCGCCCGGTTGTTCTCGTGGCAACTAATGAAGGTGCTCGTGAACACGGCGTTAAAGCTGGAGCTTTGGTTCGTGTTGCTGCAGGCATCCTTGGTGGCGGCGGTGGCGGCAAGGACGATATGGCTCAAGGTGGCGGACAAGACCCAACAAAGGTTGAGGATGCGCTCACCGCTATTCGTTCTGAACTTGCGAAAGTCAGTGCTTAACCTATGACTTTTACACCAGGAGTGCGCATGGGAGTCGACGTGGGTAACGCTCGCGTCGGTCTCTCCCTCTGCGATAGAGATGGAATTCTAGCGACGCCGCTCAAGACTTTACGTCGAGACCTTAAAAAGAACTCTGATCGTAGAGTCTTGCGTACCCTGGTGAAAGTCCACGAAGTTACCGAAATTTTCGTGGGCTTACCTAAGACCATGCGCGGTGGAGAATCATCATCAACGCTTATGGCTCGTTCTTATGCACAAGATCTCGTTACTGAACTTGTAGCAGAAGGATATTCCATTCCTGTATGGTTAGTAGACGAGCGTTTAACGACGGTCAGTGCTCATCGCACTTTGCATGAGGCTGGGGTATCGTCACGAGATTTTAAGACAATGGTGGATCAGGTAGCTGCAGTTAATATCTTGCAGTATTGCCTAGACACACTGAAAGCAGGCAATCATGTTGCTGGATTTTTAGTGGAGCCTCAGACAATAGAATGCGCTGAGGAGATTTCCTCAGCACCACAGACGAAAAACGATATGGAGAACTTGAGTGAGCAATAAAACGAACTCGAGCCGATCGCCGAAACGTTCAGTTCACCGTGATGAGCCAGAGAACCTCAAAATGATTTTGAGCCCCTCTGAAGAAGATGAACGTGAGGGTATCCTCGGATTAGTTGTTGAGCATGATCTGCTCACTCCTGAACAACGGCGTAAAATTCGTCTTCGCAGGCGCAATACCATGCTCAGTGCAGGACTTGTTTTTGCCATTGCCGTGGTCATGATTATCGCAATTATTAGCCCTCAGCTAGGGTGGTTCAAACGCAAAGATTTTAGTGGTTCCGGTAATGGGACAAGCGTGAGCTTCACGGTTGCCCCTGGTGCTTCTACTATTGGTGTAGCAAACCAGCTAGAGAAAATGGGTGTTATTGCTGACGCTGACCGTTTCCTCTCTGTCTACAGTGATATGGGAGAGAAGAAGTATATTCAGCCTGGTGAGTATAACCTTCAAGAAGAGATGAGCAGCCAATCAGCACTTGATGTTCTTCTCCGTTTGAACGAAGCTAATCAAGTGTATATTGCTTTGGCTCAGACTCTTCGTATCGAAGAATCTCTAGATATTATTGCTCAAGCTACTGGTGTTTCACGAGATGAACTCAATAAGTTTAATCAGAACCCTCAGAGTCTTGGCGTTCCTGCTAATTTCCCTTCTCTAGAAGGTTGGATGCATCCTGGTGAATATCGTTTTGACCAGGGAACAGACATCAAAGATATTATGCAAAGCATTGTCGATGAGACGAAGAAAGCATTATCTGATGCTGGTGTAAAGGGCGATGAGCAAGCCTTTTATGTTCTAACGGTAGCTTCCATCGTGGAATTTGAAGGTATTACGCCTGACTATAAGGCTATTGCAGGGGCTATCGAAAACCGTATTAATAACCCTGATGGGGAAACTAGCGGGTACATTCAGTCCGATGCTACGGTTGCTTATGGTCTAGGGAAGAAGACCGTTCACATTACAAATGAGCAAAAGCAAGACCCGTCAAATAAGTACAACACTTTCTATTACAAAGGCCTTCCTGCTGGCCCTATTGGTTCACCGGGTACTAACGCTATTGATGCCGCAGCAAACCCCGATAAGAATGACTACTATTTCTGGGTGACTGTCAATCTTGATACTGGCGAAACAAAGTTTGCTAAGACCTATCGTCAGCATCTGAAGAACGTTGAAGAATACGATAGATGGTGTCGTGAACATGATGGCAAGTGCACCTAAAATAGATGATTCGATGAATACTCGGAAGAAAGCTTTTGTTCTAGGTAACCCTATTGAGCATTCGCTTTCTCCGAGCCTTCATCAGGTTGCCTATGAGCATCTTGGGTATGAGATTGATTATGGTCGTTGGAAAACCTCTATTGAGGAACTTCCAGAACGGTTTTTACCTGCTCTAACCGAAAATGTGGTTGGCTATTCTGTAACGATGCCGCTGAAAAACGCCGTGATTGAGAATCTTCATGAACTGACTGATTTTGCGAAGGTTCTTGATGTTGTCAATACGGTGTATTGGCGAGGTGAAGGTTCTTCTCGACGAGCTATAGGGCATAATACTGATGTTTCGGGCATCGTCAATGCCTTGCACCATGCTGGTGTTCGCGTATCTACAGACGACTCGCCACGGGCTATTCTTGGTGGTGGCGGAACTGCTACCTCTGCATTGATGGCACTGTCCTTTTTGGGTTCTACTGAGGTCGATCTTTATGTGCGTTCTGTAGAGCGCGCGGCAACTGTTCTTCGGCTAGCCGAGAAACTGGAGATACGTCTTAACATCTGTCGTTTTGAAGATTTTGCTTCACAATATTCGGTTTATGAAGCCGTTATCTCAACTTTGCCGGCAGGAGTGGCTGATCAATTTGCCCCAACGCTGGGGTCTTCTTTGAACGGTGTACTTTTCGATGTGAGTTATGACCCGTGGCCTTCTACCATTGCCTCGCGTTGGGAAGATGCTGGGGGAGTTATTGTCTCTGGTTTAGATATGCTACTGTATCAGGCTATCGACCAGATTAAGCTTTTTACAGGTCATGCGTTAGAAGAGACGTTACCTGAACAGCTTCAGATGATGAATGCGATGTGTTCAGCTATTGGGTTGTTACCACGAAATAAGCTACCGCTTAATGTTTATTCGATGGAACATTTTGGTTCTTGTGGTTAACACAGTTTTCATGTGAAGACATCAAAAATTTTATTCAGTTTATTTTCTGGGTACTCTAGTGCTTAGGGAAGAACCTTTTGGTTATCACACTACATATGTAAAGGAAGTCAGAGCATGTTGCGTTGGCTCACAGCCGGTGAATCTCACGGTGAAGCTCTTGTCGGTATTATTGAGGGCGTCCCAGCAGGTGTAGAACTAACCTCGCAGATGGTGCGTGACGCTTTGGCTCGACGTCGTCTCGGTTACGGGCGTGGAGCACGTATGAAGTTTGAAGAGGATCAGGTTCGTATTTTAGGTGGGGTGCGTCATGGTAAAACACTGGGTGGACCTGTTGCTTTAGAGATTGCGAATACGGAATGGCCAAAATGGGTTGATGTGATGAGCGCTGACCCTGTAGATCCTGCACTACTCGAAGGACGCGCACGGAATGCGCCATTGACTCGTCCTCGACCTGGGCACGCTGATTTTACGGGAATGCAGAAATATGATTTTGATGAAGCACGACCTGTTCTAGAAAGAGCTTCCGCACGAGAGACGGCAACTCGTGTAGCTCTCGGTGTTGTTGCTTCTCAGCTTCTCAAAGCTCTAGGAGTGCAGTTGGTAAGTCATACAACAGCTATTGCTGATGTATGCACTCCAGAAGATGCTCCTCGTCCATGCCCTTCTGATGTTGGGGCACTTGATGCTGACCCATTACGTTGTTTTGATTCTGCCACTTCTGCTGCGATGGTTCAGGCTGTAGATATGGCTCATAAAGATGGTGAGACTCTTGGTGGGGTTGTTGAAGTCCTTGCCTACGGTCTTCCTCCTGGGCTTGGTTCTTACGTTCATTGGGACCGTCGTCTTGATGCACGTCTTGCTGCTGCATTAATGGGGATTCAAGCCATTAAGGGTGTCGAAGTTGGAGATGGGTTTTTGACAGCTTCTCGTCCGGGAACTCGTGCGCACGACGAGATAAGCGTGAATGAGTACGGTGTTACTCGTGATTCAAATCGTGCCGGAGGTATCGAAGGTGGTATGAGTATCGGAGACCTCTTGCGAGTTCGTGCTGCGATGAAGCCTATTGCTACAGTCCCTAAAGCGTTGAAAACTATTGATACTTCTACTGGTGAGGTTGCAAAAGCTCACCATCAGCGTTCAGATGTATGCGCGGTACCTGCTGCTGGTGTTGTTGCTGAAGCGATGGTTGCACTGGTTCTTGCTGAAGCTGCTTTAGAGAAGTTTGGTGGGGACTCTGTGACTGAGACTCGACGGAATATGGATGCTTATCTTGCTGCTATTCCGCAGTCTTTGAGCTGGGAGTCGAACGTTGCCGGTTGGGACCGTTAGACGCCTATGTCGAAGCAGCGTCTTTCTCCAGAGCGTGTTAGTGTCTCATCACCGGACCCTCAGCATGTTCGTGAAGTTCAAGAAGAGTTCTTAGATCGCCGTCGGCCAGTAGTTTTTATTGGTCCGATGGCTGCTGGAAAGTCTTATATAGGGATGCACTGTGCCCGTTTTTATGGGTATCAGTTTTTAGACGCAGATCAGCTCATTACCGAACAATATGGATCGATACCAGAAATGTTCGATACTTTAGGAGAAGAATATTTTCGTAAAGTTGAGAGCGAAACTATTTTTCAAGTTCTTGAGTCTCCACAGTATCGCAATAGTATTTTTTCGTTGGGTGGTGGTGCACCCATGAGTGAGCAGGTTGCACAGAAACTCAAAAATGAGTGTGTTATTTATCTGAAGGTGGATGCTGATACTGTTCGCCCACGAATTTTAGGTAATAAGACGCGTCCACTTTTGCAAGGGGATCCTATCCAGCGTTGGAATGATATTTTTCAACTACGCAAAGAACGCTATGAACAGTTAGCAAGCTACACGTTGGATGTTCGGGGGTCTCGTCCTATTTCAGAGATTGCTGCAGAAGTTCAACAATTTATTTTACGTACTCGTGGGGGAGTAACAGCATGAGCAATAATATGGAGCCAACCGTTATTTCGGTTACGGGAGATACCCCGCAAGAAAATTATGATGTTTTTGTTGGACATCATCTTTTAGCTCAGTTACCTGAGATTCTGGGTGCTCAAACTCGCCGTGTGTTGATGATTTATCCGAGGGCTTTGCGTTCTACCGGTGAACTGGTCATGGAAGATTTACGTTCGGCTGGTTATGACTCTTTCAGCGCAGAGATACCTGACGCAGAAGAAGGAAAACATCTTCAAGTAGCAGGTTTTTGCTGGCAGGTGTTAGGGAAGAATGATTTTACTCGTTCTGATGCAATTATCTCTATTGGTGGCGGAGCAGTCAGCGATGTGGCAGGTTTTGTGGCCTCCACCTGGTTGCGTGGTGTGAAGGTTGTTCATATCCCGACAACTTTACTTGGCATGGTCGACGCTGCAATCGGTGGAAAAACAGCGATTAATACTGCTGAGGGAAAGAATTTGGTAGGGACGTTCTACCCTCCGGCAGCTGTTTTATGCGAGTTAGGAACGTTACGGACTTTGCCCGTTCATGAATTATTGACGGGGCTGGCAGAGGTCATTAAATGTGGGTTTATTGCTGATCCTGAGATTCTCGATATTATTGAAGGCAATCCTGATGCTTTACGTGATTCTCAGTCTGCAGTAATTCGTGATTTAATTGAGCGCTCTATCCGTGTTAAAGCTCGTATTGTTTCTGAGGATTTAAAGGAATCTGGCCTTCGAGAATTCCTGAATTATGGCCACACTTTTGGTCATGCTATTGAGCGAGTTGAGCGTTATCAGTGGCGTCATGGTGCGGCAGTTGCGGTAGGCATGGTTTTTGCTGCTGAGTTATCTTTGGCTGCAGGGTATGTTGATGAGTCAGTGGTAGAGCGTACTCGTCGTATCTGTCAGTCGGTGGGTCTTCCGGTGAGTTATCGTGGGGACCGTTGGCAGCAGCTCATTGAGTCGATGCGCCGAGATAAAAAGGCTCGTGGAAATTTGCTTCGTTTCGTCCTTCTTGAGGGGTATGGTTCACCTCGTATTTATGAAGTTCCTGATGATTCTTTGTTGTTTGCAACGTATCAGGAAGTTTCTTCTACCTCGTAGGCTTTATAGACCCTCATCTATATGATGAAGGCTGTGTGTTCTGGCACAGGGGAGCATCTATTTTATGTTTCTTCGTCCAATACAGCTGTCTTTATCTCGTTGAAGCGTTACAATGGCTAAGAATCATTTGATTATTGATAATTCCCATATATTTGAAGGAGAGTCGGTTGGCTACTACCGCTGACATTAAGAACGGCGTTGTACTTAAGATTGATGGTAACCTCTGGTCGGTTATCGAATTCCAGCACGTCAAGCCAGGAAAAGGTGGAGCGTTCGTTCGTACCAAGTTGCGTAATGTAACCTCCGGCAAAGTTGTCGATCGTACGTTTAACGCTGGCGCAAAGGTCGATACTGCTACTGTTGATCGTTCTGATTATCAGTATCTCTATCAAGATGGTGATGATTACGTTTTCATGGACGTAAAAACTTACGATCAGATTAATGTTCCTCAGGTTGTTGTTGGTGACGCAGCAAATTATCTTCTTGAGTCTCAGGTTGCTACTATCGCGATGCATGAGGGTGAGCCACTATACATTGAGCTTCCTGCATCTGTTGTTCTTGAGATTACGTACACTGAGCCTGGCCTTCAGGGTGACCGCTCTACCGGTGGCACAAAGCCTGCAACAGTTGAGACTGGTGCTCAGATTCAGGTTCCACTCTTCTTGGAGACTGGCACTAAAGTTAAGGTTGATACTCGTACCGGTGAGTATCTTGGTCGTGTAAACGACTAGAAGAACAGGGCATAAAATACGTGAATTCACGAACTAAAGCTCGATTGAGAGCAGTTGAAGTTCTTTTTGAAGCTGAGCAACGAGATGATGAGATTCTAGACGTATTGACTCGTCGTCGTTTACATACTTCCGCGCAGATTTCTACGTACTCTGAGCAGATTGTGCGCGGTGTACAAGAACATGACGAAGAGATTCGTGAGTATATCGAAACGTACTCTCAGGACTGGACCATGGACCGTATGCCTAGCGTAGATCGCATTCTTTTGCGTATCGGAGCATGGGAACTTCTCTATAATGATGAGGTTCCAGATCTTGTTGCTATTTCAGAAGCAACGGGACTGGCTCGGGTGCTTTCGACTAACGATTCACCTAAGTTCATCAATGGTCTTTTGGAGCGGTTGCGTCAAGTTAAACCTACGCTTCTTGCATAAAAGTATCTTTCAACGGTGGGGTGGCTACACTATGTGGCCACCCCACCGTTTTATGCGTGGTGACGTGCTGATTTACCGGATAACTTCATCGTTTTTCTCAAAAACTTTTCTCAAAACATCTCTTCTTGCAGGTTTGCCAAGATAAAACATGATAGATTGCTCCATAAAGCAAGCAACCTTTAAGTCCGTCCTGTGAGGCGGGGAAGGAGGCCGGCAGATGAGTGAACTCTACCCAGTGATGGGTCGCACCATTCTTAACGAAGCCGATATTAACCGTGCCTTGACACGTATTGCTCACGAAATCCTTGAAGGAAATCGTGGTGCAGAAAATCTTGTCCTTGTGGGGATTCAGCGCAAGGGCGCACCATTAGCGCAACGCTTAGCAGAAAAGATTGCGCGCACTGATTCGTCTTTTAATCCTCAGCTATGCCTCGGTCAATTAGATATTACAAAATACCGAGATGATCTCAATTCAAAACCTGAGAAGACTCCTTTACCAACAGTTCTACCAGCATCCGGTATTAACGGTAAAAATCTCGTGCTCGTCGATGATGTTTTATACTCCGGAAGAACGATTCGAGCAGGTTTAGACGCTCTCAAAGACTATGGTCGCCCTGCTTGTGTCCGTCTAGCTGTTCTCGTTGATAGGGGACATCGCGAATTACCTATTCGTGCAGACCACGTTGGTAAAAACCTTCCCACCTCATCTGAAGAACTTGTTCGTGTATATCTCGAAGAAATTGACGGTTGCACCGATCGCGTTGAGATTTTGCACCCTAATAGCGGAGAATAAAAGACCATGCGTCATTTACTAGACACTAAAGAATTAACTCGCGAAGAAGCGATAAGTATTCTCGATACCGCCGATTATATGGCAGAAGTGGGCCGGCAGGAGGTGAAAAAACTTCCTGTCTTACAGGGCCGTACCGTGGTAAATCTCTTCTTTGAAGACTCTACTCGTACTCGACTTTCTTTCGAAACAGCCGAAAAACGCCTCGGCGCCGACATCATTAATTTTGCTGCTAAAGGTTCTTCTGTTTCTAAAGGGGAATCTCTCAAAGACACTGCTCAGACCTTAGCTGCAATTAATGCTGACGCGTTTGTGATTCGGCATAGCGCATCAGGGGCACCTCAGCGTTTAGCAGAAGCTGGATGGACCAATATTCCAGTTCTTAATGCTGGCGACGGTACACACGCTCACCCAACACAAGCCCTTCTTGATGCGATGACACTTCGACAGTTCCAGCATCAGCTATCAGGTATTCCGACTCAAGGTTCTGCACTTGAGGGAATGCGTGTCGCTATTGTTGGCGATATCCTTCACTCTCGTGTTGCTCGTTCAAACCTCTGGCTTCTACACACATTAGGAGCAGAGGTTATTTTTATAGCACCGCCTACTCTTTTACCTCATGATATTGATCATTGGCCAGTTCAGGTGTACTACAACTTTGATCAGGCCTTAGCGCATGGTGTTGATGCGGTAATGCTACTTCGTATTCAAAAAGAACGTATGAATGCTGCGTTCTTCCCTAGCGTTGAAGAATACGCCCGATTATGGGGGCTTACCCCTGAACGTTTCAAAGCTTTAGAACGTTCGGGAGAACAGACAGCCGTTCTACATCCGGGCCCAATGAACCGCGGGCTTGAGATTAGTTCTCTTGCAGCAGATTCTTCACAATCGTGGGTTCTTCGCCAGGTCAATAACGGAGTCTCTGTGCGCATGGCGGTGCTCTATATGCTAATGACTGGCCAAGACGGCAGCGAACTTTACTCTTCAAATAACACACAGATTCACCCATAGCGAGAAGATATGACACAGAAATACCTCATTAAAAATGCTTCTATTCTTGGCCAAGATACAGCAGATATCCTTATTGAGGCCGGAAAGATTGTGCAGATAGGTACAGCATTGACAGCTGATGATGCTCACACCATTGAAGCACAGGGGCTCATTGCTTTGCCTGGTCTTGTCGATTTGCACACCCATTTGAGAGAACCGGGCCAAGAAGATGCTGAAACGGTTGAATCTGGAACTCAAGCAGCTGCTTTAGGTGGCTATACAGCGGTTTTTGCGATGGCGAATTCTCAGCCTGTGGCAGACAGTGCAGGAGTTGTTGAGCAAGTATATGATCTTGGAAAAAAAGCAGGCTGGGCGCAAGTCTATCCTGTTGGCGCAGTAACCGTAGGTCTCAAAGGAGAACGTCTTTCAGCAATCGGTGCGATGGCAGATTCTCGTGCTCAAGTACGGGTTTTCTCTGATGATGGTATGTGTGTATGGGATCCGGCACTGATGCGTAGAGCCTTAGAATACGTCAAGACTTTTGACGGAGTCATTGCTCAACATGCGCAAGAACCTCGGTTAACCGAAGGCGCTCAGATGAATGAAGGAAAAGTTTCAGCAGAACTTGGTTTAGCAGGATGGCCTGCTGTAGCTGAAGAATCCATTATCGCTAGGGACGTTCTTTTAGCTGAACATGTTAATTCTCGTGTGCATATCTGCCATCTTTCAACACGTGGGGCAGTAGATATTGTGCGCTGGGCTAAGTCTCGTGGTGTTCAGGTGACGGCTGAAGCAACACCTCATCATTTACTTTTGACCGAAGAACTTGTCCGAAGCTACGACCCTGTATATAAGGTGAATCCTCCTTTGCGAACCGAAGAAGACGTTATGGCTCTCCGTCAGGCGGTTGCAGATGGAACGATCGATATTATTGGCACAGATCATGCTCCGCACCCAGTAGAGTCTAAAGATTGCGAATGGGCTTGCGCGGCAAATGGTATGACCGGTTTGGAACAGGCATTATCAATTATTCAGAAAACGCTTGTTGATACTGGTCTTATTGGTTGGGAGCGTGTTGCAGAAATTATGAGTTTCCGTCCTGCTCGTATTGGCAGTGCAACAGGTCAAGGACGTCCCATTGCACCAGGCGAGCCAGCACATATCGTACTTTATGATCCTCAAGCAACACGCGTTATCAACTCAGCTGAACAGGCGACACGAGGTAAGAATAATCCGTACCAGGGGTTAGAAGTTCCAGGTGCTGTTCGTGCAACCTTCTTTGCCGGTCATCCTACTGTTTTAGAGGGGTCTTTAGCGACGCCGCGCCGACAACCAGCAGAGGGGAACAGCCTCTAAACTATGTCAAAATATTTTTTCCCCACGCTTGTATGTATCGGTGTTGTTGTCTTAGCTTGCCTTTTGATGTGGCGTGGCTGGTCGGCACGTAAAAGACGTCAAAGTGAGCTAGGCCCTTTAGCACCGGTACCAGAACGTTACGATGAGTTACCGCCTGATGCGGTTGTTTCTGGGACGTATATTGTTACAACGCTATTAGGGGATTGGTTAGCCCGCGTTGCAGTGCACACTTTAGGTGTTAAATCTCGGGCTGAGTTATTCATTTTTGATGAAGGACTTGTTTTAGCCAGAGAAGGTGCACAACACCTATGGATTCCTTATCGCGATGTTATTGCAGTACGCCAAGAGTCAGGCATTAACGGAAAGTTTGTTGAGAAGGATGGTCTTCTCATCATCTCCTGGATGCTCAATAGCACTGCTGTCGATACGGGGTTTAGGCTATTGCACCCGCAAGAACAAGAAAATATTCAGAAAGAAATTCTTCGAAGAGCACCTCAGGCGAAGGATTATCTTCCAGCTCTTTAGCCCTCAATGATTGATGCGAATTATCGCAAAACACTATATAAGGAAGTTAGTTGATGTCTAATCTAACTCAGCACCAGCCCGCTCTTCTCGTATTAGAAGATGGCACGGTTTACCATGGACAGGCTTATGGAACAGTAGGAAAGACTCTGGGTGAGGCCGTCTTTTCTACGGGTATGACCGGTTATCAAGAAACTCTCACTGACCCTTCTTACGCTGGTCAAATTGTGGTGCAGACTGCTCCTCATATTGGAAATACTGGTGTTAACGCTGTGGATGCGGAATCACGTCAAGTGTGGGTTGCCGGTTATGTTGTACGAGATGCTGCTCGACGTCCTTCAAATTGGCGTAGTGAAGGTTCTCTCGACGATTATCTTTCAGCGCAGGGAATTGTAGGTATTGAGGGGATTGATACTCGTGCCCTCACCCGTCATTTACGTTCTGCTGGGGCAATGCGTGCTGGTATTTTTTCGGGGGAGTACGCACAACGTCCGGTATCTGAGCTGTTGACGATGGTGCAAGAGTCTGAGCCGATGCAGGGACGACAGCTAGCGGAGAGTGTTTCTTCTGAACAAGCGTATACCGTTGAGCCGCAAGACTTCGGGTGGGAGGGCCCCATTCAAGGGGTGTTAGCAGCTCTTGACTTAGGTATTAAATCGATGACTCCCGAACAGTTCGCACGTCGTGGTGTTCGTGTTCATGTTTTGCCTGCTTCATCAGACTTTGAGGCTATTCAGGCGGTCAAACCTGACGGCGTGTTCTTCTCAAATGGCCCAGGAGACCCCGCTACTGCCAACCAGCAGGTTGAACTTCTACAACAGGTTCTTCGTTCTTCTATTCCGTTCTTTGGTATTTGCTTTGGTAACCAATTGTTAGGTCGTGCCTTAGGTTTTGGTACATATAAGTTGCCTTTCGGTCATCGTGGGATTAACCAACCTGTTCTTGATAAGACAACAGGCAAAGTAGAGATTACGGCCCAAAACCATGGCTTTGCAGTGGACGCACCTCTTGATGAGGTGGTGACGGCTCCATGTGAGGAATTTGGTCGTGTTGAGGTTTCTCATATCGGCCTCAACGACCGTGTTGTTGAAGGATTACGTTGCTTAGATATTCCAGCCTTCTCAGTGCAGTATCATCCGGAGGCTGCGGCTGGGCCACATGATGCAGCGTATCTTTTTGATCGCTTTATCGATTTGATGAAACAACACCAGAACTAAGAAACTCACAAAGGATTTTGTAAACAATGCCACGTAGAAAAGACCTCAACTCTGTGCTCGTTATCGGTTCTGGCCCTATTGTGATTGGGCAGGCAGCCGAGTTCGATTATTCCGGCACTCAGGCGCTTCGAGTTCTCAAGGAAGAAGGAATCCGAGTGATTCTTGTGAACTCAAACCCCGCGACGATTATGACTGACCCAGAGTTTGCTGATGCAACATATATTGAACCAATCAGCGCAGAAGTTATTGAAAAAATTATTGAAAAAGAGCGTCCTAACGCGATCTTGCCAACTCTTGGTGGGCAGACAGCCCTCAACGCCGCAATTGACCTTGACCGCCAAGGTGTTTTGGCAAAGTATCAGGTAGAGCTGATTGGTGCGAATATTGAAGCTATTAATCTTGGTGAAGACCGAGAAAAGTTCAAGGGTGTCGTAGAACGTGCTGGTGGTGAGTCTGCTCGCTCGGTCATCGTTCATAGCATGCCAGAAGCTTTGGCGGCAGCTGAAAAACTAGGTTACCCGATGGTGGTGCGCCCTTCCTTTACGATGGGCGGTTTAGGTTCTGGTATGGCTTATAACGAAGAAGACTTATACCGTATTGCCGGTGCTGGTATTCAGTACAGCCCCACGAGTGAGGTTCTTTTAGAAGAATCTATTCTTGGGTGGAAAGAATACGAGCTAGAGATGATGCGTGATAAGAACGATAACGTTGTTGTTATTTGTTCTATCGAGAACTTTGACCCAGTAGGTGTGCATACGGGAGATTCCATTACTGTTGCACCAGCGTTGACCCTTACTGACCGTGAGTTCCAAAAGCTTCGTGATATTTCTATTAACGTTATTCGCGAGGTGGGTGTTGATACGGGTGGATGTAATATCCAGTTTGCGGTGGATCCTCATAGTGGTCGCGTTATCGTCATTGAGATGAACCCTCGTGTGTCTCGTTCTTCTGCTTTGGCATCTAAAGCGACAGGGTTCCCTATCGCAAAGATTGCGACAAAGCTTTCATTGGGGTACACCTTAGATGAAATCCCTAATGATATTACGCAGAAGACTCCGGCATCTTTTGAGCCAACCTTAGATTATGTTGTTGTTAAAGTTCCGCGTTTTGCATTTGAGAAGTTCCCTGCAGCTGACCCCACGCTAACAACAACGATGAAATCGGTCGGTGAGGCGATGGCATTAGGCCGTAACTTTACGGAGGCTCTGCAAAAAGCAATGCGTTCTTTGGAGCAGAAGGGGGCAGAATTCAGTTTTGATATTTCTTCTGCAACCGAGGAAGACCTCGATCAGTTACGTCAGCTTTGTGCCCGTCCGACGGCAGAGCGTATCCACTATGTTCAACAAGCGTTAGCTCTTGGTCTTGGGGTTGAGGAGCTCTACCAGCTTACTGGTATTGACCCATGGTTCTTAGACCAGTTGGTGTTGCTCAATGAAGTAGCAGAGAATATTCGTGAGCATAAAAACCTTGATGAGCAGACTCTACGTCTGGCGAAGAGACATGGTTTTTCTGATGCGCAGATTGCACATATCGTGGGTTCCTCAGAGGAAGTTGTTCGAGGTATCCGCTATGCCTTAGGTATTCGTCCGGTCTTCAAAACGGTTGATACTTGTGCTGCAGAGTTTGAGGCTTTTACTCCGTATCATTATTCTTCTTACGATATGGAAGATGAGATTGCTCCTCATGAAAAGCCGTCTGTGATGATTTTGGGTTCTGGTCCTAACCGTATCGGTCAGGGTATCGAATTCGATTATTCTTGTGTTCACGCCTCACTGGTGTTGCGTGAAGCGGGATATGAGACGGTGATGGTTAACTGCAATCCGGAGACAGTGTCAACTGATTACGATATTTCAACCCGTCTGTATTTTGAGCCTCTCACGCTCGAGAACGTTTTAGAAATTATTGATGCAGAACGTCGTACTGGTGGTCTTCTTGGGGTGTTCGTTCAGTTGGGTGGGCAGACTCCGTTGAAACTAGCTCAGGCATTGAAAGAAGCCGGTGTGCCAATTCTTGGAACTTCACCTGAATCTATTGATTTAGCAGAAGACCGTGGTGAGTTCTCTCGAGTTCTTGAAGAAGCTGAACTGATTTCACCAAAGAATGGTACCGCTTTTACGTTTGAGAATGCTCGTCGTATTGCTGATGAGATTGGTTATCCAGTGTTGGTTCGTCCTTCCTATGTTTTGGGCGGTCGTGGCATGGAGATTGTCTATGAGCCAAAACAATTGGCTCGTTATCTTGAGAACGCCACCGAGGTTTCGCCTTCACAACCTGCCTTGATTGATAAGTTCCTTGAAGACGCTATCGAAATTGATGTGGATGCTCTTTATGATGGTGAGCAACTTTATCTTGGTGGCGTGATGGAGCACATTGAAGAAGCTGGTATTCACTCTGGCGATTCAGCATGTACTTTACCTCCTATTACTTTGAGCCCTGACACTATTGCTCAGGTGAAGGAAGCAACGCTTAGGATTGCTCGTGGTGTCAACGTTCGTGGACTGATTAATATTCAGTTTGCGGTGCAATCTGATGTTTTGTATGTGATTGAGGCTAATCCTCGTGCTTCGCGTACGGTTCCTTTTGTGTCAAAGGCTACAGGCGTTCAATTAGCTAAGGCAGCAGCGTTAATTGGTATGGGCAAGAGTATTGCTCAGCTACAGTCTGAAGGTGTTTTGCCGGTCACCATGGATGGAGCTTCTTTGCCTTCAGATACTGCTATTGCGGTTAAAGAAGCAGTGCTTCCTTTTAGTCGTTTCCGTACCCCTGAAGGTGTGGTCGTGGACTCGTTGCTAAGCCCTGAGATGCGCTCTACTGGTGAGGTGATGGGCTTACATCGACATTTTGATACGGCTTTTGCGAAGGCAGAGAGTGCTGCTGGTGGGGCGTTACCTGTTGAAGGCAAGGTTTTTGTTTCTATTGCTAATAGGGATAAGCGTCATGCGATTATTTATGTTCGTATGTTGCAAAGTCTTGGCTTTGAAATTATTTCTACCGGTGGTACGGCACAGGTGTTACGTCGTAATGGTGTTGATTCGGTGGTTGTTCCAAAGATTGCTGAAACTACAGCAGATGAGAAATCCATTGTTCAGATGATTACTGAGGGTGAAATTTCGTTGATTCTTAATACGCCTTCCGGTGGTGAGAATGCCCGTGGTGATGGGTATGAGATTCGTGCCGCAGCAACCTCTGTTGGTTGCCCTGTGATGACAACAGTCTCGGAGTTTGGGGCGACAGTACAGGCTATTCAGGCGATGCGTGAGCACAGCTGGGATGTGATGACTTTACAAGAACATAGTGCTTCGTTAAAGGCTGAGCAGATGCGTCGTCTCAGTGAGTCTGAGGAGTTGGCTGATGCGTAATTCGTGTGTAGGTTTTGGCGATGTGCTGTTTCAGAAGATGGAGCAGTATGGGCCGTTATGTGTGGGTATTGATCCTCATCCTCAGCTTTTGCAGCAATGGGGGTTGCCTATTAGCGCTGATGGTGTAGAGCGTTTTTCGCAGTTAGTTCTTCAGGCATGTGCTGGAAAAGTTGCTGCCGTCAAACCACAGGTTGCTTTTTTTGAGAGCTATGGTTCAGCTGGTTTCTTGGCTTTAGAGCGTTGTATCAAACAGGCGCAGAGTCTGGGGCTATTGGTGATATCTGATGCGAAGCGTGGAGACATTGGTTCTACGATGAGTGCTTATGCTCATACGTGGTTGGATGATTCTTCGCCTCTTGCAAGTGATGCGCTGACTCTTAGTCCATATCTTGGGTTTGGAAGTTTATCTCCGGCCTTGGAACTTTCTGAGTCTCAAGGACGTGGGGTTTTTGTTCTGGCGTTGACGTCTAATCCTGAGGGTAAGAGCGTCCAGCATCGTGGGGGAGAGCGTTCTGTTGCTGCTGAGGTGATTCGTTCTGCTCAGGAGAGAAATGCTGAGCAGTCGTGGCAACGGATGGGCTCTTGTGGTCTCGTTGTTGGTGCGACAGTGGCTGATGCTTTAGATGTACTATCGATTGATTTGTCTGGTTTTAACGGTCCGATTTTAGCTCCAGGGTATGGTGCTCAGGGTGCTACGGCTGAACAATTGTATGAGGTTTTTTCTGGTTGCCAATCGCAGGTTTTAGTGAATTCTAGCCGTGGGGTTTTGTCTCGGGGTCCGTCTGTTGAGGGGCTTATTGATGCGATTGAAAGTTCGCAAGAAAATCTCAAAAATAATTTAAATGACAGAATATAATAATTCGTCGTTTATTAGGAGTGATTGGTCTAAATAATCTGACTTAATCTGAGTATCATCTAGTAGAAATATCCAGTAACGTCCCCTAAAGTGTTAGATTAATACACGTCAAAGGTGGTTTGTTCAGCACCTTGCATACCTTCGTATCGGGTGCTGAACAAACCACCAAAAGACAGGTTCGCAAATATAACACGTCACATTTACGCTAAGGGGAATTAGCATGGCACTCCGCCCACTCACCGAAGAAGAACGCGCAGCAGCTCGCGAAAAAGCTAAAGTTTCTCGCACCATTCGCGCTGAGGTCAAAGAATCTCTCAAAAAACGTGAAACAACTATCGCAGAAGTTCTCAAACGTGCTGATAATGAAGAAGCTGTGAGTAGACTAAAAGTAACAGATTTGCTAATGGCCCTTCCAAGCATTGGTGAGATTCGCGCTAACGCAATTCTTAAAGAACTCAATATCGCGCCGTCCCGCCGTTTACGCGGATTAGGTGTACACCAGCGACGCGCATTAATCGACTTCCTCGAACGCTAAAGGCGGTTTTCAATGACTGAGAGCACTACACCTCGACTCACTGTTTTAGCAGGACCTACCGCCGTAGGTAAAGGTACTGTTTCGCAGTATATTCGTGAGAATTATCCAGATGTATGGTTCTCAGTTTCAGCTACAACACGAGATCCGCGCCCTGGTGAAGAAGAAGGCGTACACTACTATTTCGTGTCCGATGAAGAATTCGATTCGATGGTAGAGAACCGCCAAATGCTTGAGTGGGCACAGGTTCATAATAAATATCGTTATGGAACCATGAAGAATATGGTCACTCGTGCTCTTGAGTCGGGAAAACACGTCTTATTGGAGATTGATTTACAAGGTGCTCGTCAAGTGCGTAACAGCATGCCAGAAGCTCGACTTATTTTCCTCGCTCCACCAAGCTGGGAAGAACTTGTTCGACGCTTAGTTGGACGCGGTACAGAGTCTGCTGAAGAGCAACAACAACGTCTAGATACCGCAAAAATTGAGTTGGCTGCTGAACCCGAGTTTGATCATACGGTAGTTAACGACACCGTTGCACAAGCTGCTCAAGAGATTATTGAGCTTATGGGTCTGGAAAAAACCTCAGCATAAAACTTCTACGAGGGGTGAGAATCTTTGCACTGAAGATTCTCACCCCTCATAATATTTTTTATCGTAGAGTGCAATTTATCGGGCTTTTAGATATACTTATTTTTTGTCTTAGGCAAGTTTCTCTCTACGAAGCTTGCTGGTTGTCAATCTTATGGGAGTATTCGTGGCTAACGCACACAATGAAGAAGGAATCATCAACCCTAGCGCAGATGAGCTACTTGAAAAAGCAGAGTCTAAGTATGGTCTGGTGATTTTTGGCGCTCGTCGTGCCCGCCAGATTAACGCATACTACTCTCAGATGCACGAAAACCTTTTCGACCACGTAGGTCCTCTCGTCGATAGTGAACCTAACGAGAAGTCACTTTCTGTTGCAATGCGCGAAATTAACGAAGGCCTAATTGAAGCTCGTCACGTTAACGAGGGAACCTTCGATGAAAACGGTGATCTCATCCCTGAGGAAGCTCCTTCAGCTTTCTTGACCGGAGGGTTCTACACTGAAGAATACTCTGAATCAGCACCTATCGTAGAATACGTAGACGCCGAAGACTCCGAATAAGGTTTTCGGCTTCTGTCAAGAAGAGCGCACTATGCGTATAGTTATCGGCATCGGAGGAGGCATCGCGGCGTATAAAGCCACGTCCCTCCTTCGTCTTTTTTCAAAAGCAGGGCATGAAGTCATCGCGATGCCCACAGAAACTGCCCTAAACTTTGTAGGTAAAGCAACTTTTGAAGCTCTCAGCGGCAACCCTGTAGCAACTTCTGTTTTTGAGCGAGTACCTGAAGTAAACCATGTCAAGCAAGCAGAAGATGCTGACGGTATTGTGATTGCACCTGCTACAGCAGATCTTCTCTCACGGTTAGCTTCTGGTCGCGCTGATGATCTTCTTAGCGCAACAGTACTTACCACCCACGCCCCAGTGATTCTTGCTCCAGCAATGCATACCCAGATGTGGGAACATCCTGCAACCGTGCACAATGTTCGAAAACTTCAAGAATACGGTTACCACGTTATTGAACCAGCAATTGGACGGCTCACGGGAAAAGACTCAGGTATTGGCAGAATGCCAGAACCTGAAGATATTTTTGAACAAGCCCTCAATGTTCTCAACCGCAATGTTCCAGACGGTACAGGCAACCAACCCTTTACCGGAAAACACATTGTGATTACTGCAGGTGGAACTCGAGAGCCTTTAGACCCGGTACGTTTCTTAGGTAATCGCTCTTCTGGTAAACAAGGCGTAGCTTTGGCACGAGTAGCTCATTCTCTCGGTGCACGGGTTACTCTTATTGGTGCCCATCTACAAGTGCCCGTTCCCTCTACTGTAGAGCGCGTTGACGTTTCAACAACTGAAGAACTACGCCAAGCAGTTCATCACCATAGTGAGGGAGCGTATGCTCTCATCATGGCGGCTGCAGTTGCTGATTTTCGTCCAGCGCATTATGCAGAATACAAAATTAAGAAAACGGCGAATGACGACGAAGCCCCGACGATAGAGCTTGTCAGAAATCCTGATATTCTGCGTGAGATGGTTCAGCGAAAAGAGCGCTCTGATCCTCAAGCGCCGAAGATTATTGTTGGTTTTGCCGCCGAAACGGGTAGCCAAGAAAAGACTGTGCTAGAGCTCGGTCGTGAAAAGCTACAAAGAAAAGGGTGCGACTATCTTGCAATCAATCAGGTAGGAAAGACAGTTGGCTTTGGTACCGACACCAATACGGTGACGCTACTCTCACAAGATTTAGCTACTGCCATTGAGGTGAGTGGCTCAAAAGAAGACGTTGCTCAAGCCTTATTACTCCATATAGCGCAATATGTGCACAAAAATTAATATTTTTCTTTTATCCCGTCTAACTAAGTAGAGTAAATACGTGAATTCTCATCCTTCTCATCTTCGTTTATTTACCAGCGAGTCTGTTACTGAAGGTCACCCTGATAAAATTTGTGACCAGATTTCAGACGCAATTCTTGACGCTCTTCTCACCGAAGACCCTCATGCAAACGTGGCTGTTGAAACTATGGTAACCACCGGCCAAGTGCATGTTGCCGGCGAGGTCACAACTACGGGGTACGTCGATATTCCCTCTATCGTACGTAAGACCATCCTTGATATTGGATATAACTCTTCCACCCACGGTTTTGATGGTGAGTTCTGCGGTGTGTCGGTATCTATTGGTGAACAGTCTCCTGATATCAATGCTGGTGTTTATCATTCTCTAGAAACCCGTACCGGTTCTGAAGATGAACTAGACCGTCAAGGTGCTGGAGACCAAGGCATCATGTTTGGGTACGCATCAAACGAAACTGAAGTCCTCATGCCCGCGCCAATTTGGGTTGCACATCGATTGTCTGAACAGCTTACGGCTGTACGTAAAAATGGAACTCTTGAACGTTTACGCCCTGATGGAAAAACTCAAGTTACTCTCGGATATGACGGAAATACTCCCGTTTCAGTAGATACTGTTGTTGTGTCTACACAGCACACTAAAGACTATGATTTAGCTGAGCTTGAAGCTGATATCCGTCAACACGTCATTTCGCCGGTACTGCAAGATCTTGATTTTGACAGTTCTCAGGCCAAAATTATTATCAACCCTGCTGGACAGTTCGTTCAGGGCGGCCCAGTAGGTGACGCGGGACTTACCGGACGAAAAATTATTGTTGACACCTATGGGGGATTTGCCCGACATGGTGGAGGGGCGTTCTCCGGTAAGGATCCGTCAAAAGTTGATCGTTCTGCCGCATACGCTATGCGTTGGGTAGCAAAGAATGTTGTTGCTGCCGGACTTGCTGATCGTGCAGAGGTTCAGGTTGCTTATGCAATTGGTAAAGCTTCTCCTGTCGGACTGTATGTTGAGACTTTTGGAACTGAAAAAGTGAATCCCGTCATCATTGAACAGGCTATTCGCGAAGTCTTTGATTTACGTCCTTTAGCTATTATTCGTGATTTGGAGCTTCGCCGCCCAATTTATGCGAAGACGGCAGCTCACGGGCATTTCGGCCGTGAAGAAGAAACTTTTACGTGGGAGAGAACAAACCGCGTAGAAGAACTACGCGCCGCAGCAAATCTCTAAATATACTAGGTTCTATGACGAACGTTTCTTCTGCAGGGTCCTTGCAAACAGATTTGTTTGCGGGGACCCTCAATATCACCAATATGCTGAGGCAAGAACATCCTCTTGCTCAGCAGTTCCCTGTTGCGCGGGTGATACTAGAAACAGACGTCCCGCATCTTGACCGCGCATTTGACTATTTAGTTCCTGAATCTTTAGCTGATAGCGCTCAACCGGGAGTAAAAGTCAAAGTTCAGTTCAACGGGCAGAACATGATGGGATACATTAAATCTCGTCAAGATAGCAGTGAATATGACGGCAGCATGCGATATATCGATCAGATTATTTCGCCTGTTTCTTTAGTATCGCCAGAGATTTTTCAACTGGCAGAAACTCTTGCTGATCGTTATGCAAATATTCTTCCGCATGTTTTACGTTTAGCAATTCCAACACGAGTAGTTGGTGTGGAAGAGAAATTTCTTGCACAATCTCCAGAGTTCTTTCGTTCTCAAGCACCTTCTATCCATCTTAAAAAAGAACTCAACACTGCTCTTTTTGAGCCTTATGACGGGGGACTAGAATTCCTCGATGATACCAGTTCTGCTGTACCTACACGGGCAGTGATGAATACGTTGCCCACCGCCTCAGCAGCTTGGGAAGACATTCTTGCTGTTGCTCTAGTTAATACTATTGCATCGGGGCAAGGCGCTTTAGCTGTTGTCCCTGATAAAAAATCTTTAGAACGTTTAACCCACGCACTTTTAGAGTATATAGATGAAGAGAGCTTTGTCCGTCTTACGGCGCACGATAAACCCTCAGAGCGGTATCGCTCTTTTCTTAAAGTACGTTCTGGTGAAGTTTCTTTAGTCATTGGCACACGTTCGGCAGCTTATGCTCCCGTTCATCGGCTCGGACTAGTTGTGTGTTGGGACGATGGCGATGCTAACCATATAGAACAACGTGCCCCATATTGTCATGTGCGTGATGTTTTGACGTTGAGAGCAATTCAAGAACAGTGTGCAGCTCTTTTTGCTAGTTATTGTCTCAGTAGTGAGTCTGCTCGATTAGTTCGCACACGATGGGCTAGTTTCTTGGGTGCCCATCGTGAGATAGTGCGTGCTCATGCTCCGCGGGTTGTACCGGTAGGAGATGACTATCAGCTAGCACGTGATCCTTTAGCGGCTAAGGCTCGTATTCCTCATCTTGCTTTTGAAACTGCTCGTGCAGCATTGAAAAGAGGCCCCGTATTAGTTCAAGTTGCGCGTTCTGGATATATTCCGTCGTTATCATGTCAGCGTTGTAGAATGCCAGTTCGGTGCCCAGAATGCCGTGGCAGTGTTTCAGTAACGTCTTCTGAATCTATACCAAATTGTACTTGGTGTGGGCGCCTTATCCAGCAATGGTGTTGCCCTGAATGTGGCTCTCAGTCGTGGCGAAGCAGCGCTAAAGGGGTTTTACGTACGGCAGAAGAACTAGGAAGGGCTTTCCCCGGCGTTCCGATTATTTCTTCAGGCGGAGATCATGTCCGCAGTTCGGTAGGTTCTTCTGCTGCACTTGTGATTGCAACATCTGGTGCAGAGCCTGTGGCAGAAGGTGGTTATAGTGCCGCTTTATTGCTTGATGCAGATTCGATGTTACACCGAGATTCTTTGCGTGCTCCAGAAGTTGCTTTGCGTTCTTGGTTCAACGCGTCTGCGTTGGTTCGGTCTGCTGCGGAGGGGGGCACCGTGATTTGTACGGCTTCTCAGTCGTGGGCTTTAGAATCTTTAGTTCGTTGGGATTCACCGGCTTTTGCGCTTCGAGAACTTTCAGAGCGTCAAGAGCTTTCTTTACCGCCTGCTGTCCGTACAGCAGCTATTACAGGTACTCAACGAGCGGTAGAGTCTTTTGTTTCTTCACTATCTTTACCGGATGAAGTAATTGTTCGTGGGCCTTTGGAAGTCTGCGACCATAGTCTTTACTGGTCTGAGGAAGATGAAGAGTCCAACCAGTATCGAACCATTCTTTTCTTTAGTTTTGGTATTGCTCCAGAAGTTACTCATCATCTACGAACGACGCGTGCTTCGCAGTCCATACGTCAAGCTGAGCCGGTACAGATTCGTTGCGATGGTCTTGATATTTTCTAGGTATTAGCTCGTGTCATATTGGTGGCGACGTTAAGAAGTTGTAGCGCTGATTCTTTCCATGAAAATCGTTGTGCATCGCGTAGTCCTTCGCGAACCACCTGCTGATAGTGTGCGGTATTTTCTAAAGTTCTAATAGCTTGTACAAATGCTTGGGGGTCTTCTGGGTTGCAGTGTAATCCGTGAGGGGCAATTTCGTGGAATATATCGATATCGCTGATGACGACGGGGCATCCTTGTGCTTGAGCTTCAACAACAGGTAGTCCGTATCCTTCTGCTCGAGAGGCTGTGAGCAATGCGGTGCTTGTAGCTAAAAGTTGTTGATATTCTTCGTCACTGACTCCATAGCAAAACTCGATGTTATCGGTCACGTATTGGTGTAGTTCTTGCTGACGTTGTTCGCTGATACGAGAAAGCAACAATAGCCGGTACTCTGGTAAGTCTTTCATGGCTATCATGAGAGTTTCAACATTTTTATATTCCATAAAAGAGCCCATATAGAGGAGAGTTTTTTGACGGTGCGCGATACGGTCTTGGGCTTGTTCTTCGCTGACAATACTGCCGGTAGCAGCAGCATTAGGAATAATGTGTAAGGGTTTTTTGGTGAGGTGGTGTTGTCGAATCAGCTGGGCACTTGTCTGAGAAACGGTTGCCACAGCGTCGGCACGGTTGAGGAGCAAACGTTGTGGTGTGTAAGAGCGGTGGAAAAGTCTCCATCCCCATTGGATAGGACGCGGTAAAAAGCTTGGGGGAGTTGGGTGTTCGTAGTAGATGAGGTCGTGCAAGGTGAGGATTAGATGAAATTTTTTGCCCCAACTTCCAATAGTTTGCATGGGTGAGAAAACAACGTCTGGATGATATTTATTAAGTGTTCTTGCGATAAATGGCTCACGAATATTGGTGGGAGATGAGACGAGGATATAGTCCATATCAGGGAGCATTTTAAGCTGCCTGATGTCACTAATAGCCATGATAATCTCAAGGTCAGCGCAGAGGGGGTGCTGTTCATCGTGAAGTTTTTTGAGCGCTTCCAGTAACGATGCAGTGTAGCGACTAATACCATCGTGAAAGCCGTATCGGGTATAGCGGGCGTCAATAATGAGTCTCATGCGCTCTCTTCCATGATAAAACTCCGAATGAGTTGTGCAGCGTATCGGGGTGTCTCGTAATGAATCAGGTGACCAACTTCGGGGATAATGTCCATTTTCCCTCGACGTATTTTCTGGTACATCTCTTGTTGTGTTTCGAGTGTACCTAGGTCATCTTTTTCTGCAACTACCATGTGTACGGGAATGGGTACCTGAGCAATATATTCTGCGGCAGTGTGCTGTGTTGAGATTTGGTAGGCTTCATACACACTTTGGGCGGATGCAAAAGAACCAAAATAGAGACGATGTTGAGTATTGATAAAAGATCGTAGGAGTGGATTCTTTGTTTTCATCATGATTTCGCTCATGACGCGTGTGATACTTTTTGAACGTAATAAAGGCAAGCCAAAGATTGGAGGAAGGTGCGCACCTAGCCAGTAATATCCTTGAACCGCGAGGGTGAGCAATTGAGCAGAGCTTTTGAGCGGATATTGGCTGATGGGGTTAATGAGCGATAGCTTTTTGATGTGTTGTGGGTAGGTGGATGCTGTATAGCTACAAATAATGGAACCGAAACTATGCCCGACAAGGTAGATAGAGCGATGTTCATTGCTGAGTGTAAGTATTAGAGCATGTAGCCATTGTCCGTAAGCGTCTATGTTGTGTTGGTCAGAAGGGAAGGGTTCTGTTCTGCCGAATCCTGGTAGGTCAGGGATAATAATGCGGTATTCAGACAGATATGAGCCGATAAGTTCTAGTCCGTGGTGGTCGCCTCTAAAACCGTGGATTAACAGTAGAGGTTCCCCTTCGGGGTTTCCGTATTCCCAGTACCAGGTAGATAGTCCATTGATGGTGAGGTGTTGGGCTGTCCCATGGGGGTAGGAGGTGGGAGGAACTTCAAAAATATTCTGTTCGGTTACACCCATGAGTACGATGTCGCTTTCTGGTTAGTATGCTCTTAAAATTCTTGTACCTTTAAGACTATGGCAACATTAACTGATGGGCTGGTCATCTATAAGGTGTTTTCACGATAGACTAAAGACAAATAAGTCTAAGAGCATTTAAAGTTTTGTCGCATGTGCATAACACACAGCACATTGAAGCTCATCGTACCGACGTTCAACAACCAAAGGAAATCGCTGTGTCAGCTGAGGTGAAAGCTACTAAAAACACGGAAAAGTCGTATGACTTCCGCGCTATTGAGCAAAAATGGCAACCCTATTGGGAAGAAACTAAGATTTTTAACCTAACAGGTGATGAAAACCGAGAAAAACGGTATGTCCTCGATATGTTCCCCTATCCTTCTGGTGACCTTCATATGGGGCACGCAGAAGCTTTTGCTGTTGGCGATGTCACTTCTCGTTATTGGAAACAGAAGGGGTTTGAAGTATTTCACCCTATTGGTTGGGACTCTTTTGGTCTGCCAGCAGAAAATGCTGCTATCAAGAACAATACCCACCCACGTGAATGGACATATAAGAACATTGAGACTCAGGCTGAGTCTTTTAAACGCTACGGTATTATGGTGGACTGGAGCCGACGCATCCACACCTCAGACCCCGAATACTACCGTTGGACTCAATGGCTGTTCCAACAGTTTTATCGTAAAGGACTTGCCTATCGTAAGTTCTCACAGGTGAATTGGTGCCCCAAAGACCAGACTGTTCTCGCAAATGAGCAGGTCGTTGATGGCGCATGCGAACGTTGTAAATCTGAAGTCACCAAGAAGTCTCTAAATCAGTGGTATTTCAAGATTACTGATTATGCTCAAGAGCTTCTGGACGATATGGAACAAATCAGAGGTCATTGGCCAGATCGTGTTTTGGCAATGCAAAAAAACTGGATTGGGCGCTCTGAAGGTGCAGAGATTCGTTTTGATGTTGAAGCAGGCGGAGGAAAAGATAAAACCTCCATTACTGTTTTCAGCACTCGTCCAGATACTCTATACGGTGCGACCTTCTTCGTTGTTGCTGCAGATTCAGAGCTTGCTCTAGAAATCATTGCAGAAGACCAGAAAGAAGCCCTCGAAGAATACCGTGAAAAGATTAAAGCTTTTTCTGACATTGATCGTCAGTCTACAGAGAACGAGAAAAGTGGTATCTTTACCGGACGATACGCGTTTAACCCGCTAACCGGAGAGAAACTTCCTATTTGGGCTTCCGATTATGTTCTTGCAGATTATGGAACCGGCGCAATTATGGCTGTTCCAGCTCACGATCAGCGTGACCTCGAATTCGCGAAGGCCTTTGATCTTCCTATCGTAACGGTGGTAGATACTGGGGAAGAAGACCCAGCTATTTCAGGTGTTGCTACCACCGGCAACGGGAAACTTATCAATTCTGGTGAACTCACGGGACTTGATAAAACCGAAGCCATCAAGAAAGCTATCGAGATGATTGAGGCTGCTGGAACAGGTGAAGGTAAAGTTATTTACCGTCTACGTGACTGGTTGCTATCTCGTCAACGTTTCTGGGGCACTCCTATTCCTATTATTCATTGCGATGATTGTGGAGAAGTTCTTGTCCCTGAGGATCAGCTTCCTGTTCGTCTACCAGAAGACCTCAAGGGTGATGAACTCGCTCCTAAAGGTCAATCTCCTCTAGCAGCAGCCGAACAATGGAATACTGTAGACTGCCCACAATGTGGAAAGAGCGCTAAACGTGACTCTGACACGATGGATACCTTCGTGGATTCTTCGTGGTATTTCCTCCGTTACCTCTCACCAGATGAAGACCAAGCACCGTTCAACAAAGAAGCTGTCCAGCAGTGGGGCTCAGTTGATATGTATATCGGTGGTGTGGAGCACGCAATTTTGCATCTACTATATGCTCGTTTCTTCACCAAGGTCATTCGCGATTTGGGCATGATTGATTTTGATGAGCCTTTTGCCTCTTTGATGAATCAAGGACAGGTCCTCAACCGTGGTAAAGCTATGTCTAAGTCTTTGGGTAATGGTGTGAACCTCGGTGAACAGCTCGATACTTTCGGTGTTGACGCTATTCGCACAACTATGGTTTTTGCCTCTCCACCAGAAGATGATATTGACTGGTCTGATGTATCTCCCGGTGGTGCACAGAAGTTCTTGGCTCGTGCATGGCGTATTGCCGCAGACGTTACTTCAGAACCTGACGTCGATTATCAGAATGGAGATAAGAATCTGCGGTACTTTGTACACCGCACGGTTCGTGATGCTACCGAAAATATCGAAAGCGGTAAATTTAACGTCATGGTCGCAAAAACCATGGAATTGGTGAATGCGACACGTAAGGTCATTGACTCTGGTACGGGACCGGCTGATCCTGCAGTTCGCGAAGCAGCTGAAGTTATTGCTATTTTGCTTTCTTTGTATGCACCATATACCGCAGAAGATATGTGGCATATTCTAGGTCATGACGCTCCTGTACTGACTGCTGGTTGGCCACAGGTCGATGAGTCATTATTTGCTGATGAAATGGTGACTGCTATCGTACAGATTAAAGGTAAGGTCAAAGACCGTTTTGAGGTTTCTCCACAAATTAGTGAAGAAGAGCTAGAGCAAAAAGCCTTGAACTCGGAGACGATTCAACGTCTTATCGGCGATTCTCAGGTTGTTAAAGTGATTGTTCGAGCACCTAAACTCGTCAACATCGTAACCGCCTAGTAGAGTTATGTATGTGGGTGTGGAAGTATGACTTTCACACCCACATATGTTTTTAAGTTCTAGGGAGGTAGGAGAAGAATGGTGCGCCGTATTGCTGTTGTGACGGATTCCTCAGCTGCTTTAGATAAAAGTACTCTTTGTCATCTCGTAGATTCTGGCGGTTTTGCGATGATTCCCTTAGACGTCTTTATCGATGATCAGTTAGTTTCTGAGAAGTTTGTAAAGTCAGCTGAACCTTCTTTAGAAGAACAAGAAGCCGTAGTTCTTGCTCATGTTTTAGGGCAAAAAGTACATACCTCAGCTCCTTCTCCAGAACGTTTCCGGAGTGTCTATGAGAGTTTCGCAGCTCAAGGTTACGAGGCTATTCTTTCCCTACATCTGTCTCGACATCTTTCGAGCGCTTATTCTTTTGCTTGTACAGCTGCTACACATAGTCCAATCCCTGTGTATGTCGTTGATTCTCAGACTGTGGGTATGGCTCTAGGCCATGTTGTCTCATATCTGCACACGATGATTTCGCAAGGTTTCGATGCTGCTGAGTTATCTCAAGTAGCGGTGGAAATGCTTGAAAATACGGATATCTTTTTCTACGTGCCAACTCTTGACGCGTTACGCCGCGGTGGAAGAGTTCATCCAGCGCTTGCACGAGTAGGACAAATGTTGCAGATTCGTCCAGTAGGAACTATTCGTGAGGGGAAGCTGATGTATCTTCATCGTCCTCGTTCGTTGGAGCGAGCGCAGTCCCTGCTAGCAGAGGTGGTGTCTGAGCGTTCTGTCTGTAAAGGGGCTGAACAGTATCAGCTGGAGCAAGTAGCAACACCTTCTCCTCGTGGTCGTATTGTTGCTGTTCATTATTGTGCGCAGGAGTTGGAGGCCCGACGTTGGGCTTCTTCTTATCGTATTCATCCTGATTTTTTTACTCCGTTGCCGACGGTTCTTGCTGCTCATGCAGGGCTTGGGGCGTTGGCGGTTGTGGTGTATTAGTGATTCTCAGGGTGCACCATACCCTGTGCACGAGTAGATTAGAGTAGAGATTTATCCACATTTTTTCGTGAGATTGATGTTTTTTTGTGCGCTTTTTTAGACTCAGGTCTATGAAAAGTTTTTCTGATGTGTCCTCTCAATATTTATCTTCTGATACGGATCGGTGTTCGTTAGATGATGCCCCTGCGTATCGTCTTTATCGTGCTCGTCATATTGATGGTAGGGAACGATCTGCGAGCTTATATGAGGATATAGGTGAGCCTGAGGTTGATAGTCAAGAGCGGTATAGGCATCGGGTGATACGCTGGAAGATACCATGGGCCGTTGCCATTTTTTTATGCATTGTTTTAGCGGTATGTAGTGTACTGGCGTTCTTTTCCTCTTCACGTCATGAGTCATCTATTGATGAAAAAGAAGTTTCTTCTTCTGAGGTGTATTCTTCTGTGGAGGAACCTTTAGCTAGTGTTCACTCTTCGGGGTCTGCTCCTTCTGTGTGGGTTCATGTTGTGGGTGCGGTGAAGTCTCCGGGACTTTATGAGCTTCCTGATCAAAGTCGTGTTGCTGATGCTATTTCAGCAGCGCAAGGACTGGTAGATGATGCCGATCCAGATTCTATTAATTTGGCGTCAAAGATAACGGATGGTCAGCAGGTACGTGTTCTTTTTCAGGGACAGGCCGTTGATGCTGTTCAAGGGGTTTCTCCGCAGAATCATCAAACAGGTGATGTTGTTGGTTCATTGGTTAATATTAATACTGCTTCTGCTCAGGAGTTAGAAACTCTTCCTCGGGTAGGTCCCGCGACGGCACAAAAAATTATTGAGTTTCGTCAGGCTCATGGAGGTTTTCGTGATGTTGATGAGTTAGAGAGTGTTTCGGGTATTGGTCCAGCACTTCTTGAACGTCTTCGGCCTTTAGTGCGAGTTTAATGATGGCGTCGACTGAACGTATTGTTTCTTCATATCATGATGTTCGTTTAGTTTTGGTTGCACTGTGTATCTGGGTTTATACGTTAATCAGCTATGCAGGTTTTGGGTTATCAGGTGATGTTCTTGTTGTATGCGGGGGCGTGGCATGTTGTGTTGTATGCGGGCTATTTCTTGTATCACCATATTTGAGGGTACTTTTCCCAGTATGTTTGACGCTGTGTAGTGTGTTTTTAGCGGTTTGCTGTCAGGGATTGAATTTGTCTGCCAGGGATATTACAAGTTCTGTTCATGTTCTTGAGCAAGTTGAGGGTGGTTCTACACGTTTTTGGGGGAGTGTCCAACGTTCTTCGCAGGTATCTTCTCACCGTTATGCTGTGTATTTTCATGCTGAAAAGGTTTTTGCCCCTTCTTTAAAGCAGCCTCAGGTGTTGAATCTTCCCCTGATGTTTTTCTCCTCAGAGCGCCTTGAGGAGGGGACTTTTGTGAAGGTTATTGGTGTTCCAGAAAGCTCTATATTTCAGTTTCGGTTAAATTCAGCTAAGGTGTATCCGTTATCGGAGCCTGTGTCTTCTCCTGTTAAAAGGGTTAAAGAACAGGTGGCACAGTATGCCTCAGGTACGGTAGGTGCTGCGGAGAGTGCATTGATTTTAGGGCTAGGGTATGGTGATGATAGCCAGCTTCCGTCTCAGAACCGGCAGGAGTTTCGAGTTTCGGGGTTAACACATCTAACCGCTGTATCTGGTGCAAATATTGCTTTTATTTTTGTATTGTTTTATCGATTTTTAACGTATTTTAGGGTTAGCCGTTCTTATGGTATTTTCTGCGCCTCTATGGTGACGTTCTTTTATGCTGGCGTTGTTGGTTGGGAGGATTCGGTACTGAGAGCGTGGGTGATGGGTGCTCTCGGCGCTTATACCGTGTTACGGGGTAGCATAAAATACCCGTTGCATCTCTTGTCGTTGAGTGTCATTGTTCTATTAGTGTATTCTCCTGAGTTGGCGATGAGCGTAGGGTTTTCTCTTTCTGTCATCTCTTCAGGGGCGCTCATAGTATTTGCACCAGTTTTGGTAGATATTTTTTCGTCGTATTTTCCGTTATGGTTGTCGGAGCTTTTAGCGATTCCTTTATCAGCTTCGTTATGGTGTGCACCAGTGCTTGTTCTTATGACGCAGACGATTACTCCGTATACGGTTCTTGCAAATATGCTTGCTAGTGTTTGTGTTCTTCCGCTAAGTGTTGTGGGGTTGTGTGTCTTATGTTGTTCGTGGTGTCAATGGTTTTGGATGGTTGATATTTTGCTACAGGTAGGTTGGTATCCTGCCCATATATTAGTGTTGATTGCACGAGGTATTACACGTTTGCCGTTCAGTTCAATAGCGGTTCCTTCTGGTAGTCTGAGCGTGATAGTTGTGGCCGGTGTTGTTATGGTGCTAACTGGTATTTCATTTTGCGTGATGTTGTCCAAAGAAAAGTTCTTTAGGGTTTCTATGAGAAAATAGGGTTTATCTCTTGGTCGCGTTGAAAGGCACATCTTATGGCGAGGAAGTCTCGTTCATCTTCTACTAGTTCTGCATTGTCGTGGCGTTCAGTTCAGTTGGCGCCAGTTACGTTGTTATGGGGTAGTGAAGAATATTTTATTTCGCGTGCAAAGACACGGATTCGTGCACAGTTTATGGAACGCTATCCAGAAGCTGATCGTGTAGAGATTTCTGCCAAGGATTATCGAAGAGGGGAACTTGCTGCGGCCTCTAGCCCATCGTTATTTAGTACCTCAAAGATTATTGAAGTAGATCAGCTTTCTTCGATGAGTGAGGATTTTCTTCATGATGTGATGGCTTATCTTCAACATCCTGAGCAGCATATAGCTATGGTGTTGTCTCATAATGCTTCGAACAGCAGGGGGAAGAAGTTGGTTGATTTTTTCCGTTCCTCAGAGTCTTTTCCCTTCGTTGAGTGTAAACCGCTTAAGACAGATCGTGAGAAGTTAGAGTTTGTCTCTCAGGAGTTTAAAGATCATCGAAAAACTATCGATGCTAAAGCTATTCAGCTACTGGTGGCTGCTACTGGTGCTGATACCGCAGAGTTAGCTTCTGCGTGTTCTCAGCTGATGAGTGATGCGCCTGATGTTGTGACAGAAGAACTAGTCCATCAATATTATGGGGGAAGAACAGAGGTCACAGCGTTTAAAGTCTCTGATGCAGTGGTTTCTGGTAATAGTAGGTTAGCATTGACTCTTTTACGTCATGCTTTAGCAACAGGTGTTGACCCTATTCCTCTTGTTGGGGCTTTAGCTGCTCGTATGCGTCATATTGCTAAAGTTTATGGGAGCCGCGGGAATACTACCGTTCTAGCTTCAGAGTTGAAAATGGCGCCGTGGCAGGTTGAACAAGCTCAACGCGATTCACGGCGTTTTTCGGAGCAAGATTTAGCTGAGATTTTTCGTGTTTTAGCAGAAGTTGATGCTCAGCTTAAAGGGGAGGGTACAGACCCCTTATTTGCTCTTGAAAAAGCGATTCTTACGATGAGTCGTTCATAGTAGTTCCAAAGGGACATAGATATGGGTAGTCCCCGGTAAGTTAACTTACCGGGGACTACCCATCACTTCGCTAATAGACAGTTACCGCACCAAGGGACGATAAGTGAAATTAGGAAAGCTTATTTACTCGTACAGCAAGACCTGATTTCTTGTTAGCAGCGGTCTTCTTGTGAAGAACGCCCTTAGAAACAGCCTTGTCCAGTTTGCGACTTGCAAAACGAAGTGCAGCAGTTGCTTCTTCTACGTTCTGCGCCTCAACAGCTTCGTTAACCTTGCGGATAGCGGTCTTAAGCTCGGACTTGTAAGCGTTGTTACGAAGGCGAGCCTTCTCGTTGGTGAGGATGCGCTTTTTCTGGGACTTGATATTAGCCACGATTAAAACTTTCTTTTTGTCTAATTGGTCGGTGAGGGCTACGCTGATCGATCATCGACTGAGCGGCGTGGGGATGCCTATGGCAACCGATCAGCAGTGCCCGATGACCATCGGACACACATAGAAAACTCTAGCAGAAACTTACAGCAGAGTCAGCAGAGTTATTCCCCACAATTACCGTGTTGTTTGAGAATCCTCTCACGCACCACGGCGAGCTAGTGCCTGATGAATACGGTCAAAAGTCGCTTTATCCATCACGGCTCCCTCTCGACGCATATCTGCAGGACTTACCCGAATGATTCGATCGAGTTTCACTTCAGATGGGCGGCCACTTTTATCCCAAGACCCTGCCCCAATATCCATATAATTTCGGTCTCGGTGAGTTGAGTTTGTATGATCTTTACTCGTCAGCATCAAGGCCAGTAAATATTGTCCGTCTCGTCCAATAAGAAGAACAGGGCGGTCTTTTCCTTGAGTATGGTCTTCTTCATAAGGCACCCACGTCCACACCACTTCACCGGGGTCTGGCTCTCCGTCAAGGTGGGGAGAATATTCAAAATGTACAGGGCCACGATAATCACCAGGGTAGCGAGCTGCAAAATCTTCACGACGGGTTGTACCGCTATCGGAGCTTCTGCGGGGTGCAGAGTCCGCTGATCCTTGCTGAATTTTTTGGAACTCTCGGTATGCTCTTTGAGCAAGACTGATAATACGGCGCACCGTTGAAATATTAAACTTCATTCCCTTAACATAACTGTTTTGAGCATTATTGTCTGCTTGTTATCGAGATTACCGCCATTATCTTCACTGTTTACCACGTCTTAGACAGCAGAAAAACAGAAAACATGGGAAACTAGATACTTGATGATCACATTATTCGCAGGTTTCTGCGGCTGAAAGGAATGCCCTACGTGTCACCTCTAGCTGCCAACGCTCCCGTTCCCGCGGCAACGTCACCAGAAATTATCCGCAATTTCTGTATTATCGCTCATATTGATCACGGGAAATCTACGTTGGCTGACCGCATGCTTCAAGCGACCGGCGTTGTTACACCGCGCGACATGAAAGCGCAGTACCTTGACCGCATGGACATTGAACGCGAACGTGGAATCACCATTAAATCGCAGGCTGTGCGCATGCCGTGGGAGGTTGATGGTACAGCCTATGCTTTGAATATGATTGACACTCCCGGCCACGTTGACTTTACATATGAGGTCTCTCGTTCCTTAGCAGCATGCGAAGGCGCATTACTACTTGTTGATGCGGCTCAAGGAATTGAAGCTCAGACTCTCGCTAATCTATATTTAGCGATGGAAAATGAGCTAACCATTATTCCAGTCCTCAATAAAATTGATTTACCGGCGGCAATGCCTGACAAGTATGCTGAGGAGCTGGCAAATCTTATTGGTGTTGAACCAGAAGATGTCTTAAGAGTCTCTGGTAAAACCGGTGAAGGTGTGGAAGAACTCCTTGACCGCATTGTTGAGCTGATTCCTGCCCCTCAAGGCTCTGCTGAGGCACCGGCACGCGCCATGATTTTTGATTCGGTTTACGATTCTTACCGCGGCGTCGTCACCTATGTTCGCGTTGTGGACGGACAGCTAAGCCCTCGTCAAAAAATCAAGATGATGTCTACCGGCGCGGAACACGACTTATTAGAAATTGGTGTTATCTCTCCCGAACCTATTCCGTCGAAAGGTCTTGGAGTCGGGGAAGTTGGGTATCTTATTACCGGTGTGAAAGATGTACGCCAGTCTCGCGTTGGTGATACCGTTACGTCTTCTCATCATCCAGCAGAGGAATCTCTTGGAGGGTATGAAGATCCTAAACCGATGGTCTTTTCAGGGTTATTCCCTATCGACGGCTCTGACTATCCTGCCCTTCGAGACGCTCTCGACAAGCTGAAGCTCAATGACGCAGCATTAGTATATGAACCAGAGACCTCAGCTGCATTAGGTTTTGGTTTCCGTTGCGGGTTCTTAGGTCTTCTGCACCTTGAAATTGTGCGTGAACGTCTAGAACGAGAATTTAACTTAGATCTCATCTCTACCGCACCTAACGTTATCTACGATGTGGTTGATGAGTCAGGAACTTCTCGACGAGTCACGAACCCTAGTGAGTTCCCTGAAGGAAAAGTCGCCCTCATCAAAGAGCCGATGGTTGCTTGTACTATCATTGCACCCAGTGAATTTATCGGCGCGATTATGGAACTTTGCCAGTCACGACGTGGCATCATGGGTGGAATGGATTATCTATCTCAAGATCGTGTTGAGCTACGATACCGTATCCCTCTTGCAGAAATTGTTTTTGACTTCTTCGACCAGCTCAAATCACGTACCCGTGGTTACGCTTCCCTTGACTGGAAATTTGATGGTGAAGAAGAAGCTGACTTGGTTAAGGTAGACATTCTCTTACAGGGCGAAAAAGTAGATGCTTTCTCTGCTATCACTCACCGTGATAAGGCATATTCTTATGGTGTGATGATGACAGGAAAACTACGTACTCTCATCCCTCGTCAACAATTCGAGGTGCCGATTCAAGCGGCTATTGGCTCTCGCATTATTGCTCGCGAGAATATTCGTGCTATCCGTAAGGATGTTCTCTCCAAATGCTATGGTGGCGATATTTCTCGTAAGCGTAAACTTTTGGAGAAACAAAAAGAGGGTAAGAAACGTATGAAGATGGTCGGTCGAGTAGAAGTTCCTCAAGAGGCTTTCATTGCGGCTCTATCATCAACTGAAGAAGCTAAGGACAAGTCTAAGAAGTGACCCCTCCGGCGCAGCCTTTAGGTATTCCTGCTCCTAGCGATGGGATGATACCCGCTGATTCTGCCGCAGCTAGTCAAGAACAAGAGTTTAGTCTGTACGTTCACGTACCTTTCTGCTCTATCCGATGTGGCTATTGTGACTTTAACACCTACGCTACTGAAGATTTTGGGCAAGGTGTCGGTTTAGCTACGTATGCAAACGACGCTATAGCAGAGTTAGACTTTGCTCAGCAGGTCTTGAAACGTTCTGGTGTTCCTGAACGAACTATGAATACGGTATTTTTTGGGGGAGGAACACCCACAAAATTACCCTCAGCAGATCTCGTCAGAATACTACATCATGCCATCGAACTTTTTGGGTTATCCCCAGATGCAGAGGTCACTACTGAAGCTAACCCTGACTCTGTATTAGAAAAAGATTTAAGCGTGCTTGCAGCTGGTGGATTCACACGCGTTTCGATTGGTATGCAGTCAGTTGTCCCTGAAGTTCTTTCAGTACTTGAACGAACCCATACTCCAGAGAATGTACCGAAAGTTGTTTCGTGGGCTTCTCAGGAGGGGTTACAGACTTCTGTTGATTTAATTTATGGTTCACCGGGGGAGACACTTGAACAGTGGAGACGTTCTGTAGAAGCTGCGATTAGTTACGAACCTGACCATATTTCTGCGTATTCGCTCATTGTTGAAGATGGCACAAAACTTGCTGCTCAGATTCGTCGCGGAAAGTATCATATGCCAGATGAAGATCTCATGGCAGATATGTATCTGTTAGCAGAAGAACTGCTTACAGAAGCGGGATACCATTGGTATGAAGTGTCAAACTATGCTAAAGCTCCACAGTATCGGAGTACTCATAACTATTCGTATTGGCGTAACCAAGATTGGTGGGGAATCGGTCCTGGAGCGCATTCTCATATTGCTGGTACACGCTGGTGGAATGTTAAACATCCCGTAACCTATGCGCATCGTCTTCGGCAAGGAGATTCACCGGCAGCAGCTCGTGAAATTCTTGATCACAAGACACAGTTTTTTGAAAAGGTGATGTTGGAGCTCCGTACTGTCGATGGTATCCCTTATGAGGTCTTAGCGAATATACACGGTACTGAAACTCTCGACCGGAAGCTTCGGTGGCTACAAAATCAGGGACTTATTGATGATGAGCAACTTAAACGCGGTGTTGTGGGGCTGACTCTTCAGGGACGTTTATTAGGTGATGCGGTCACCAGAGAACTGCTTCCAGAATAATTTTTTGCTTTCGAGGTGTTCTGATAAAACTGTGGGTGGTGTGGAAAGCGTATAAACGATTGACAACACCCCAAGAT
>NZ_JBLXXZ010000012.1:0-61723 GCF_048513015.1 Rothia sp. P7181
TTCTCAAAGCACCCAAAATACACAAAAAAGCCGGCTACCTCCCCTCATACAAGAAGAAATAACCGGCTCAAACAGCTCACAACTAGCTGCTCAACGCACGACGACGAGATACCTCATACAAAGAAATACCCACCGCCATCGACGCATTCAACGACTCCATCGCAGAATCAATAGGAATAGAAACAATCTGATCACAGTTCTCCGTCACCAAACGAGACAGACCCTTACCCTCAGAACCAACAACAATCATCAACGGCTCAGAAGCAAGCTCCAACTCAGGAAGAAGAATGTCTCCACCACCATCAAGACCAACGACAAAAACACCAGCATCTTTCGCCTGCTGAACAACACGAGTCAAATTCGTAGCCATCGCAACAGGAATACGAGCAGCAGCACCAGCAGAAGTCTTCCAAGCAGAAGCAGTCACAGCAGCAGAGCGACGCTCAGGAATAATCACACCATCACCAGAGAACGCCGAAACACTACGAATAATCGCACCCAAATTACGAGGATCAGTAATACCATCCAACGCAACAAAAAGAGGAGCAGAAGAAAGCTCACCAGCATGATGAGACTCCATCACCGACAAAACCAAATCCGTAGCATCAGGATACTTATACGGAGGAATCTGCAAAGCAATACCCTGATGAACAGAACCCTCCGTCAAACGATCCAACTCACCACGAGAAATCTCAAGCATCGGCAAATCAGCCTTATTCGCCAACGTCATAATCTCACGAACACGCTCATCAGCATCAATACGACTCATCACATACAAATGCTTCGCCGGAATATCCGTCTTCAACGCTTCCAACACCGCATTACGACCAGTCACTAACTCCTCGCTCGTACGCTTACCACCCAAACGAGGCTGCGGACGAGAATGCAAACCAACCTGACGACGCTCAGCCGCACGCTTCATCTTATACGCCTTATGATACGGACGATCCTCCGCCTTAGGAGTAGGCCCCTTACCCTCAAGAGACTTACGGTTCTTACCACCGGTTCCCTTAGTCGGACCCTTTTTCTTTGTCGTCGCTCCAGGACGACGCCCAGCCTTAGCCATAACTATTCCTCAATATCCTGCGTAGAAACCTCTACGACTTCACATCTATATATCCAATATATGCGCCCTGAGACAAGCAGAGAACATATCTATACCAAAACTAAAAAACTACGACAACGACCAAGTAGAACCTGAAGCCCCATCCTTAATCGTCACACCAGCAGCAGAAAGAGCATCACGAATCTCATCAGCGCGTGCCCAATCTTTTTGTTCCCGAGCAACAGAACGCTCAGACAACATGCCCTGAATCAACGAATCCAACGCAACCTCAGCAGCAGCCGAAGAACCCTGACCAGAGGCAGAAAAACTCATCAACGAACGAAGACCCAAAACATCAACCATCGTATAAACAGCAACAACGATAGAAGAAACATCCTCACCCTGAGCAAGAGCAGAATTACCGGCACGAACATACTCATGAACAACAGCTAGTGCACGAGGAATGTTCAAATCATCGTCCATTGCCTGAGCAAACTCTTCAGGAACCTCACCCAAACGATGCTCAGAAACAGTTGCAGCAAGAAACGCCTCAATACGTTCTACCGAAGCCGTAGCCTCTTCCAACGACGTCGGACGATAATCAAGCACTGAACGATAATGAGCCTGACCCAAATAATAACGAACAGCAAGAGCCCGCGCACTCTGAAGCATCTGCTCAGGAGAAACCGTATTGCCGATAGACTTCGACATCTTCTCACCCTCATAAGTGACCAGACCATTATGAAGCCAGAAATTCGCGAAAGCATCACCAGCAGCAGTAGACTGCGCCAACTCATTCTCATGATGAGGGAAACGTAAATCTAAACCGCCACCATGAAAATCAAAATGAGAACCAAGATAACGGCCAGCCATGGCAGAGCATTCCAAATGCCAGCCTGGACGACCACGGCCCCACGGAGAATCCCACGAAGCAGATTCCGGCTCACCCGCTTTGTAGCCCTTCCACAGCGCAAAATCACGAGGGTCACGCTTACCGCGAGGATCAGCATCAGCCGCATCTTGCATGTCATCAATATGCTGATGAGTCAACGCACCATAGCTAGGCCACGAACGAACATCAAAATATACGTCACCAGAATCATCCAACGCAGGATACGCATGGCCGGCAGCAATCAACCGCTCAATCAAGGCAAACATCTGCGGAATATGCCCCGTCGCTCGAGGCTCATAGGTTGGTGGGTCAATGCCAAGAGCATCATAGGCCTGCGCAAAAACCTTTTCATAACGATACGCTAAAGCCCACCAAGGCTCACAAGGGTACTCGCCCTCATAGTCCGCTTCAAAAGAGCGCGCAGAGTTCACAAGAATCTTATCGTCAATATCAGTGACATTACGAACCGTTGTCACCTGATAACCACGGTAGCGAAGCCACCGAGACAGCTGGTCAAAAACCAAGGCAGAACGCACATGCCCAATATGAGGGGCGCCCTGAACCGTCGCACCACAATAATAAAGCGACGCATGTCCGGGGCGGACAGGAACAAAATCTCGAATAGAAGCAGTAGCAGTATCGTAAAAACGCAAAGTCACTCCCTTAGTCTATGCAAAGCTGAGCAAAGGCGCACGTTTTAACCAACGACACCCCGCGATAAGTGTGAGTAGTTACTACCCGTTACTCTTTATCTGCAACGGAAGAAGACGGATACACCAATGCTGTAGCAATAGCGGCAATGCCTTCACCTCGACCTGTTAGCCCCAAGCCATCAGTCGTCGTAGCAGTAACCGTTACCGGTGCGCCAACCGCCTTCGAAAGAACGTCATGAGCCTCCTGACGACGAGGAGAAAACTTGGGACGGTTGCCTACCAGCTGAACCGCGATATTACCAATCTCAAAACCAGAAGAACGCACAATCCGTGCAGCTTCCTCCAACAAGAAAATGCCAGAAGCACCTTTGAGTTCCGGACGGTCGACCCCAAAATTTGACCCTAAATCCCCCGTACCGCTAGCAGAAAAAAGAGCGTCAGCAGCAGCGTGAGCCACAACGTCACCATCAGAATGACCCGATAGCCCAACTTCTCCATCCCACAACAGCCCAGCAATCCATAGTGGTGTCTGAGGGTCTGTGCTAAAAGCATGAACGTCAATACCAATCCCAGTACGAGGAATTATCATTCTAGACATCAATCTTTCTCTGAAACAGCAGATAACTCATCTGCAAGTTTTAACGCTGAAGCTAACGCCAAATCCTCAGCAACAGTAATTTTTAGTGAACGGAAATCACCAAGAACAGTTTTTACGGGGATACCGCACATTTCAGCAACAGAAGCGTCATCGGTAATCTCATCGCTTAAACCTTGTTCTTCAGCCTGCCGGTATGCGCCCAATAACGTTTTGAAATGGAAACCTTGCGGAGTCTGAACAGAACGCAACACAGAACGCTGCACAGTAGAACGCACGTAACCGTCTGCATCTACCGTCTTAATCGTATCGACAACCGGAAGAACGGGAATGACGGCAGCCTGCCCTGAAGATAATGACTGGCAGACCCGATGAAACACCTCAACAGGTGTAAAACTTCGTGCCGCATCGTGGATGAGCACGTGAGAAGGAGCGTCAGAAGAAAAGCCAGAACGCACGGGAGCATTGTCTAAAGCAGATAATGCTAAAGCAACAGACTCAGCACGGCTTGACCCGCCAGACACTGTAAGAGCACCATAATCAGCAGCAATGTTCGTCAGAGCAGTATCATCGGTCGGAACAGTAACAACGATACGTGAAGCAACACCAGAAGCATCAACGCCAGCTAGAGCCCACTCTAATAAGGTCTTGCCAGAATGTTGAACAGCAGCTTTAGGGATACCGTATCCAAGACGAGTACCAGAACCAGCGGCAAGAATGACGACGGCGAACGACGCTACTGGAGATGTTCCAGTAACGTCGTCCGCCATCTGAGAAAAACTATCGGTATTAGTCACAGCCATGAGCCTACCGGATAGAAAAGAATAAATATTCTAGATTTTTAGACGTCTTCGAGAATTTTATCGAGTTCTTTCTCAGCAGATTGTTCGTCAATATCTTTAGCCAAAGCGACCTCGGACGAAAGAATCTGACGAGCTTTAGCGAGCATACGTTTCTCACCAGCAGAAAGACCACGGTCGTTCTCACGACGCCATAAGTCACGAACGACCTCAGCAACCTTAATCACGTCGCCGGAAGCAAGTTTCTCAACATTCGCTTTATAACGACGAGACCAGTTTGCGGCTTCTTCAGTATCTTGAGCCTGCAGCACGTCAATAACTTCTTGCAAGCCGCGTTCGTCAACGACATCACGCATACCCACCATATCAACGTTCTCAGCAGGTACCTCAATCACAAGGTCGCCCTGAGCAACCTTGAGTTTTAAATACATTTTTTCTTCACCACGAATAGTGCGCATCTTAATTTCTTCGATTGTTGCAGCACCGTGGTGAGGGTAAACGACGGTTTCGCCAACCTCAAAAAGCATATGGATAAACCCCTTTCAGCTTAACTAGTCTATCATGGGAAGATTTAAGAACCACCAGAAGTAATTTTTAAGCCACAAAAACCTTATATTTAGCATTTATCCGCCTTTTCATCCGCCCTCCATTGAGCAGATACAGACGTTCCGTCGTTAAACCGTTAGACTGTATACGAAAGACCCTAATATTTTCAGTTGTATTGAGACACACACATTTACCTCAGCACAACGATTATGCTTCGTAACCATCAAGGAGTTCATGCCGTGAAGTTTGCCGTCTCCTCCACGCTCAAACGTGCAGTCGCTTGCACCACCATCGCACTTGCAGCGCTCACCACAACAGGCTGTGGATACATCTACACCCAGCCAACAACATTCCAATACTCACCCTCTGACGGCGTATCAGCAAACGTAGGAGACATTGCCGTACGTAACATTATGGTAATCGCAGAATCAGCAGACGCTGACGGGCGAGTTCTCGGAACTATCCTCAACAACGGCAAAGAAGACGCTACCGTCACCATCAACTTCCCTGCCGGTGCAGAAAACATCACCGTACCAGCAGGCAAAGAAATTCGTTTAGAAGATGAATCCCACAAACTCATCATCGACCCAGCTGGTGCTAACCCTGGACTCATGCTACTTGACGTAAAAGTCAGCTCCAACGGAAATAGCGAACCGGTAAACATTCCCGTACTTGACGGAACACTACCAGAGTACAAACCATTCGTTCCCAATGCCACAATGTCTAGCGCAAGCGCAACACCAGCAGAATCTAGCGGACACTAAAACACGGCACCACTTCTGTCATAAAAAGCTGGTGGGCACTCACATCACAGTGAATGCCCACCAGCTTTTTTATCTGCCTATTAAACCGTAAAACCTAAGACTCAAACTTATAGCCCAAGCCACGCACCGTCACAACATAACGGGGGGTTGAAGGATCTGGCTCAATCTTTGAACGAATACGCTTAATATGCACGTCAAGAGTCTTCGTATCTCCCACATAATTAGAGCCCCATACACGGTCAATCAGCTGAGAACGTGTCAAAACTCGACCAGCGTTACGTAAGAGCATCTCCAGAAGCTCAAATTCCTTCAACGGCATTGTTACCGTCTCACCGTCAACAGTGACGATGTGCCGTTCAACGTCCATACGCACAGGGCCAACTTCGACAGCGCTAGAAGCTTCTAACTCCTCACCGTCACCTTGACGACGCAACACCGCTCGTACACGAGCAATAAGCTCACGAGAAGAATAAGGCTTCGTCACGTAATCATCAGCGCCAAGCTCTAAACCAAGTACCTTATCAATCTCACTGTCTTTAGCAGTGAGCATAATGATAGGAACAGAAGACTGGGCACGTAGTTGCTTGCATACTTCCATACCCGACTGACCAGGAAGCATGACATCAAGAAGAACAAGATCTGCACCATTACGTTCAAACTCAACAACAGCGTCAATACCGTTATCAACGACCTGAACGTCGAACCCCTCACGGCCTAGCAAAAAGGCCAGAGGCTCGCTCAAGGCTTCTTCATCTTCAACAACCAAGATCCTAGCCATATAGTTATGTCCTTTACATTCAGAAAATATAGCTCTCAACAATGTTTGAGCCTCTACAAAAATTGTACGAGCACACCTCGTCTACGGCGCGGAGGTGACGCTCTCTGACCCCAATAAGTCATGCTCGGTTTGTTCATCAACCATCGGCAAAGACATCGTAAACGTAGATCCTTGCCCAACCTCTGACTCAAGAGATACCTCGCCACCATGCTGAGCCATCACGTGCTTGACAATACTTAGCCCCAAGCCTGTACCACCGGTCTGACGAGAACGAGCAGGGTCAATACGATAAAAACGCTCAAAGATACGGTCTTGTTCCTCGCGAGCAATACCATTGCCCTCGTCCGTCACAGAGATATAAATATTCTCTTCATCCTGACGGACAGAAACCGTCACATGCGTTGATTCGGGAGAATAACGTATAGCGTTCTCGATGAGGTTACGTAACGCAGTACCTAAAAGTTCAGGGTCTCCATGTACCAAGTGCTTAGCCCACCCCTGAGAACTCAACGTGATATTTTTACCCTCAGCCGTAATACGGTTTCTATCAATGGCACCGGTTATTAGGTCGTTGACGTCAACAAGCTGAGATTGACGCACCACATCAGCAGACTGCAACCGAGAAAGCTCAATAACATCTTGAACCAAAGAAGCTAAACGACGAGACTCTTTCTGTAACCGTTGTGAAAAATACTCTACTGATTCTGGGTCGTCTGAAGACGATTCGATGGCCTCTGCCATCAACCCAATAGCACCAACAGGTGTTTTAAGTTCATGAGAGACGTTGGCAACAAAGTCATTACGAATGGTTTGAACTCGAGCGATTTCGGTGCGGTCATCGGCAAGAACCAAAATATATTCATCGCGCAAAGGAGCAACACGTAAATCAATGACAAGAGTACTCTTAGTCGTTACTCCACGGATTAAAGATATTTCACGTTCTGCGATAGTACCACCGCTACGAGCCTGACGAATCATCTCAATCATCTCTTCACACACGATGGTGTGCCCACGGACCAGCCCTAAAGCGTATGCACCGGGTGAAGCTTGAACCACTCCGTCAACAGCATCAACCACCACATAGGCGCGACCAATTACGGCGAGCACTTCGGCAGCACCGTCTTGAATACTTGGCTCTTCAATATCTGCCCATTGCGCACGTTCACGGTCACTTTTAGTGACAGCCCACATGCTCAAGACACCAATTGCAAGACCAACCATAATAAAAATTAGAGCAATGAGGATAGGGTCCACAGACACCAGCTTATTCTTAACAGACGTAGAAGGAAAACTAGAAGAACATCAAAAGATGAATGTTCACCTGCAATTTCCCTTCCAGATAAAACGACGGCGCCCCTAGACAAGCTAGAGACGCCGAAGAAAACAATCTAGATATTATTTTTTGCCTTGGTTAGCAACAGCCTTAATTGCTTCAGCTGCAGCAGCAGGATCAAGATATTCACCAGCTTTAAGCGGTTGGAAATTCTCGTCCAACTCGTAGTACAGCGGAATGCCAGTAGGAATGTTCAAACCAGCGATGTCTTCGTCAGAGATACCTTCAAGATGCTTGACCAAAGAACGCAAGGAGTTACCGTGAGCTGCAACGAGAACAGTCTTACCAGAAGCTAGGTCTGGTTTAATGTCTGATTCCCAGTAAGGGAGCATACGTTCTAGAACGTCCTTGAGGCATTCGGTGCGAGGAGCGTTCTCGATATCAGCATAACGAGGATCGTTCGCCTGAGAGTACTCGTCGTTATCGTCGAGGGCAGGAGGCGGGACGTCATAAGAACGACGCCATGTCATGAACTGCTCTTCGCCGTATTTTTCGAGAGTTTCGGATTTGTTTTTGCCCTGTAGAGCACCGTAGTGACGCTCGTTCAAACGCCAGTTGCGTTTGACAGGAATCCACAGACGATCTGCAGCGTCAAGAGCGAGGTTTGCGGTATTGATAGCGCGACGTTGTAGAGAGGTGTGAACAACATCGGGAAGGATATTGCGCTCTTTGAGCATTTGGCCACCGCGTTGAGCTTCTGCTCGGCCCTGTTCGGTGAGGTTAACATCCACCCAACCGGTAAAGAGGTTGAGTTCGTTCCATTCGGACTGACCGTGACGGAGTAATACTAGTTTGTAAGTCATATCTCCATTGTTCCACTACTATCCACACATGCAAAGGTATTCCCACTTAAAAATCCCTAAAAGTTCTGGAAAATACGCGACGAACATCAAGAAAAAACACAAGAAATCTTATAAATGCACTAGTCAGCACATAATAGAGGGGTTTATGATGCGCGATAACAGCACATCATAAACCCCTCAGAATCTTTTTGCGTTTAGTTGTGTTTAATAGTCTTTATTGCGACGCACCGTAACAACCGGACGAACATCAGCCAAAAACACACCAGCCGCAATAGCCGCAAAAAGCTGGAAGAACAAATTAGGGACACCACCTTGAGACAAGGTCAAAAGAGCCAGAGCAGAAGCCAAGACGCTACCACCCGTTAAGGCGACCCAAAAAGTTTTAGTCCGCTTAAAAGCGCTTTGATAAGCATAGTCCGTAGCTCGAACAGCATCTAACAACGCCCATAAAGACAAACCAGCAACGACTAAAGCGAAAAGAGCAGATACGCCCCACTGAAAATACACAACAATAGATAGAGGACTCATACAACACAGCCTATCATTTGACTAAAACATCAAGAGCTTCACACAAATCAGCGTATAAATCATCAACATGCTCAATCCCCACAGATAAACGAATCAACGACTCAGGAATGCTCTCTGGTTCCGACGGATGACGACGGCGACGCTCCACCAAGGACTCCACACCGCCCAAACTCGTTGCAGGAGTCCACAACCGCAAACGCTCCGCCACCTGCTGAGTCTGCACCGCATCAGCGTCAAGAACAATACACAGTACAGCACCAAAACCATTCATCTGCTGGCGAGCGCGCTCATACCCAGCATCCTCCGGAAGCCCCGGATAACGCACCTGTGCGACAGCAGGATGCTTACTCAAACGCTGAGCCAGCTCCAGCGCATTATCCATAGAGCGTTCCATACGTAAAGACAATGTACGAATACCCCTCAACGCTAGCCATGCTTCCATTGGCCCAGCGATAGCGCCATGTAGCGTACGATAACGCAAAATAGCTTCCCGTAACGGCTGATGAGAAGTTACCGCAATGCCTAAAAGAACATCAGAATGCCCTGATAAATACTTCGTTGCAGAATGAACCACCACATCAGCGCCCAAAGCTAAAGGTTGCTGAACTAAACCTGTTGAAAAGGTATTATCCACCGCAGAAAGTACGCCAAGCCGTTGAGCAGCACTCAAAATCGTGGGTAAATCAGCGACTTCTAGCATCGGGTTAGTGGGACTCTCTAACCATAAAAGCGCTTCAGGAGCAGAATAATGAGGAGTTTTTCCAGCTAAATCATATTTTTGAGAGACTCTCTCTAAAGCATCAATCACTTCTTGAGTATTCTCAATATCTAAGCGAATCACCTCAGCAACACCACGGCGTTGCAAGTCTTCAGCGATTGTTGCTGAGCTCATGTATACGTGACGTGGAATCAGGATTGTTGCACCAGCAGGAACTAGATCCATAACCGCAGATATAGCTGCCATTCCTGACGAAAAGACAAGTCCAGGGAGAGATGCACCTTCAATACCAGCGACAACTTCTTCAAATCCGTTCCATGTGGGATTGTCAAAGCGTGCATACACTTTGTCGTGTTCAGGGTCTACAGTGCCTGCACCGCGATACGTCGAAGAAAAAATAACAGGAGGGTTTACCGGTGCATCGTGTTCTGGGGCTGGACGGCCGGCACTCACCACATATGTTGCTGAAGAAATGTCTTTTGCTGTACTCATACCCATTAGACTACGCTGAACATAACCATCCACGATAGTACGTACACTTTTTAACAGCAGAAAACATTTCTATTACTTACCGCAGAAGACACTTTTGAGCTAAGTACCTATTTCTATTGCTTTGATACTCTTATAAGCGTGAGCGAATCTCTAAACTATAGTGCACAGCACCGCGCAACAGGACATCTAGGTAACGGCATATTCGTTGTCTTTGAAGGTGGCGATGGTGCTGGTAAATCTACCCAAGTCAAACTTCTAGAGCAACGGCTACGCCAAGAAAACTACGATGTTATATGTACCCGTGAGCCGGGAGGCACCCCCATAGGAGAGAAACTGCGTCAGCTCGTCCTCGAACATACTGAAACAGCCATTGACGCACGGACCGAAGCGCTCATCTTTGCTGCATCACGTGCTGCGCATGCTCAACAGCTTATCCGTCCAGCCTTAGCAGAAGGTAAAATTGTGCTATGTGACCGATACATTGATTCCTCAGCTGTCTATCAAGGTATCGGGCGAGAACTTGGCCAAGAAAACATCACAAACCTTTCACTCTGGGCCACTGAAAACCTGCACCCAGATATTACGTTCCTTCTCGACCTGCCCTTAGAAAAAAGCCGACAACGCACTCATCGTCGCGGGCAGCAAGACCGTCTAGAAGCAGAGCCAGATAGCTTCCACCAAAAAATACAGCAAGCTTTCAACGATTTACCGCATTCTGCTTCAGCAAAAACACACCATTATGTGTGTATTGATGCGCAACAAGATATTGAACAGATGCACCAAAATATCTATGACCACCTCATCCGACATATTCAGGAGCAAGGATGAGTATCTGGGACACACTTATCGGGCAGCCAGAAGTCGTAGAGCAACTCCGCCAACAAGCACAATTAGAACGCCCTACACATGCTTGGCTTTTCACCGGACCACCCGGTTCAGGGCGCTCAACCGCCGCACGAGCTTTTGCAGCATCCTTACTCTGCGAAGAACCCAATACTCAGCTACGCGGATGTGGTGTATGCAAAACCTGCCATAGCGTTTTACGTGGCACCCACGCAGATTTGACGCACTTTTCTACTGAAAATATCAGCATCAAAATTGAGCAAGCACGAGAACTCGTCACCAAAGCTCAAGATAGACCTGCGGTAGGTCGCTGGCGCATTATCATCGTCGAAGATGCTGATAGGATGCCAGAAAGAACATCTAACGTTCTTCTCAAAGCTATTGAAGAACCGCCAGAACACACCATCTGGATTCTTTGTGCGCCCTCCCCCGTTGATGTTCTGGTGACGATTCGTTCTCGTTGTAGGCCTGTCACCCTACGAGTACCGGATCGGGAAGAAGTGGTTAAACTCCTTGCTGGTGTTGAGGGATACCCCGAAGCTCTTGCCCGTCATTGTGCGTCATTAGCACAAGGACATATTGGGGTTGCCCGCCATCTTGCACGATCAGATAAAGCACGTCAACGCCGTGAGCAGGTCGTGCGTATGCCTATTTTTCTCTCGTCTGTTCCAGCAGCAATGCATGCTGCTCAAGAGCTAGTAAACATCGCTCAAGAAGAAGCTGATCATACGTCAAAAGAACGACATGAACGAGAATTACAAGAACTTTTGAGAACTCTTGGAATAACAGAAGACGAAAAAATAACACCCAATGTTAAAGCTCAGATTCGTCAGTTAGAAGAAGAGCAAAAACGTCGTAGTCGGCGAATGGCTACCGACACGCTAGACCGTTTTCTGATTGATTTACAGACAGTATTTAGAGATGTGCTAACGATACAGCTTGGTACTGGTTCTGCACTGATTAATACTCACCTCACCGCAGAATTACATGATTATGCGCAACGAATGAGCCCAGAACAGGCACTCGGACATTTAGATACTTTGACGCTAACACGTAAACGTATTTCAACGAATGCTAGCGCAAAACTCGCTTTTGAAGCGATGATGTGTTCCTTTATTCAACGATAGTCAACCGTGTTATAGGAAAAGAAGTCTCGAGTGAAGACCAATGGCCGTTACATGCAAATCTTCTAAATTTTTAGAGTATAGAATTTTATCTGCTCTCATGCTTTCAGAAGCGTCTGAGGGAATAAAAACAATAGCATCTCCGTTTCTGGTGTATACAGCAACAGGAAGGCTCTCATCGGCGTCTCTAGTTGCAGTCTCTGGTGCTATTCCTGCAATTCTTGTAGGAATATTAGGCTCTCCACAAGTTGAGAAGCTCAACAGGCAAAAAATCATTGCTTACTCTAACATTCTGCAATCTATTCTATTAATAACGTTGCCTCTGACATGGGCTTCTGCCGGTGTTTTTGCGATGATGGTTATCTCTTTTATTTCTTCTAGCGTAGGTGCATTAGAACGGCCTGCGATGTACTCTAGCCTGCCTCTGATCTTTGGAGAGAACTATCAAGATTTTATCGGTAAAAGAGCTGGTGTCTCATTCTTCATGCAATCAGTTAGCCCCGTGATGGGTGGCGCTTTAGTAGGTTTTATCGGCGCTTCGCACACACTTGTCATCTGTGGCATTCTCTATGGTGTATATGCTTTGCTCATATACACCATCAAAAATTTTGATACAGACTATAAAAATCGGGCCGAAAAACATCAAGGCCAAAAGAATATCGACATGGTCAAAGCGGGCATTGAGATAGCCAGAAATATCCCAGCATTAAAGACCCTGTATATTTTCTGGTTCTTCTCAATGGCAGCAGTTCCTATTGGTGTTCTTTCTGCAGTTCCATACGTGAGCGAAAATTTAGGGCTAACCAGTTTTGAGTTTGGGATTGCGTCAGCTTGCTATGGTGTAGCAACGATTTCTAGTTCTATAATCGCTGGCAAAATGAAGTTCCGAGGAGGAGCACGGTCCTGGCTTCTAGCATCTGGAACAATATACGGACTCACCAATATGTTGATGGGCTTTGAACCCCAATTTCTGATGTTTTGCATCTTATGGTTCATATGGGGTCTTGCGTATGGCCCAGAAGAAGTTGTTGGCAACTTAGTATTTGTTCAATCTGCACCAGAAGAGTTTCAAGGGCGATTGTTTTCTCTTATGACAGTTGTCATGACCGGCGGAATGCTCATCGGAAATTCACTCGTTGGCCCGTTATCGGATAGGTTAGGTCCTCAATGGGCAATGGTTTTAGCTGGCGTCATTTTTATCACCTCAACAATATGCAGTTTCGCGTTCGGTCAAGGAGCACGAGAAATTGCTACTATCTCGATGACTTCTACCAAACCTACCAGCGATGAGGTTCGCTAAACATCGGTGAAATACGCAAACATACTATCGTTGAGGGACGCCATCTACATAAATATGGTTTGGAAGTAACGTCTGCTCATCCAAAATCAGGATATCTCCCGAATACCCTGGAGCAATTCGCCCATAGCTTCGCCCCACACCAATAGCATGAGCAGCATGAGACGTTGCAGAAGCAACTGCAACATCTAACCCCACGCCAACAGAACGTACAGCGTGCTGCACGGCGTAGTCCATCGTCAAAGTAGAGCCAGCAAGAGAATCCCCGTGTACTAAACGAGCAACACCATTTTCGACCTTGACATCTAAAGTACCCAAAATATACAAGCCATCCGGGTTACAAGCAGCTGACATCGCATCAGTTACCAAGACAATACGTTCTGGAGCCTCACGGAAAAGAGTATGCACTACTGATGGGTGGACATGAATACCGTCATTAATAACTTCTAGAGACACAGATTGTTCTTCTAAAGCGGCGATCACCGGACCGGGGGCACGATGGTGAATACCGTTCATCCCATTAAACGTGTGGGTCAGGAGTGAAGCGCCTGCAGCAAAAGCTTGCTGAGCTTGCTCATAGGTGGCGTTTGTATGGCCAACAGCTACAGCTGTTCCAGCACTCGTAAAACGTTGTATTGCGGATAAAGCACCATGACGTTCGGGGGCTAAAGTAATCTGTCGGAGGTGCCCGTCTGAAGCTTCAAGTAGTCTCTCAACGTCTTCAGCTAATGGGTCCTTGAGCAGTTTTTCGGGGTGGGCACCCTTATGTTGTGGGTGAAGAAACGGCCCTTCGGCGTGGAATCCAAGAACCTGCTGATCGTCTTTGAGTAGCTGTTGAAAAGTGTTCAGAGCGCCTGCCATATGTTCTATCGAGTTCGTCACGAACGATAAGACGCTTCGAGTTGTTCCGTGCTGACGGTGGGCGTTGAGTGCAACACGTGCAGTATCAAGATTTGCCTCATCATAGGCATGCCCTCCCCCGCCATGATGATGTATATCAAGATATCCGGGAACGACGGGAGCGCCCTGCGCATCAACAATACGTGTATCAGGGGTTTGTTTTGTCTTCCATTCAGAGGTGCTCAGAATATCGGTGATTTTTCCGTCCTCTACGAGAACTGCGCTATCGGGATAAACGCCGCCAATGGTTCCGTCGTAGACGGTTGCTGAATGAATCAGAAGAGAAGACATGGTATATATTCACACCTTTAGGATGTTATAAATCAACAATTTTGAGGTTATAGCCGAGGTTTTGGACTTCCTCAGCAAGTTCTGGTTGTAGCTGAGAGTCGGTAATCACTTCTGAGATGTTTTCGACTCCGCCCACACTAGAGAATGAGCGTTTTCCAAACTTTGAAGAATCAGCAACAATAAAAGTTTTTTCTGCACGTGTTGCCATCGCAGAGTTCACCATGGCCTCATATTCGTTCACTGTTCCTGGGCCGTTCTGGTCAAAACCGTTCACCCCGATAAATGCCAAATCGAGGGAGATGTTTTTGAGCATGTCGGTCGCAAAAGGTCCGGTGATTTCGTAGGAGTAGCTGTTGACTTCACCGCCGATGAGAACAATTTTGATACGTGAGTTCTCGGCGAGCGCATAAGCGATGTCTACGGCGTTGGTGACAACGGTCAGAAGAGGTTGAGCGGGGGTAAGTTCAACATCTTGGTGTTGGTAGACCCATTGTGATAGTTCGCGGGCGACTTCTCCGACGGTGCTACCTCCTGTAAAGCCAATAATCATGCCAGGTTGTAGATGCTCGATAGCAGCACGTGCGATAGCGGTTTTTTGTGGTAGGTGAGAAGAGTCTCTACGGCTCATAGGGCTGGCGAGGACGTTTTGGTTACTTTGTGCTCCACCACGGGTTCGTTGCAGAAGACCTTCGCCGGCGAGGTAGTCGAGGTCTCGTCGGGCTGTTGCCGCTGAGATGTCTAGGGCGTCAATAATTTCGTTGACGCTCAGGCACTGGCGTTCGTTGAGGAGTTCCAGTATTTCGGCATGTCGTTGGCTGCGCATCGTCGGTCGTGTTCCATTCGCTATGAGCTAGTTATTTGAGGTTATTCTCAACGCACTTTAACCGGCGAAGACGCTCAATAGTCGGGCGGCTTCTGCGCTTAACGCTTCTCGTGCAGCACCCAAGTATTTGCGGGAGTCCACAACTGTTGGGTTTTGGTGAAGGTATTGTGCAATAGCTTCAGTAAAGAAACTGTTAAGGTGTGTTGATACATTGATTTTAGTCATACCTGAGCGGATTCCTTGGAGAATCTGCTCATCGCTGACACCAGAAGATCCGTGAAGGACGAGTGGGACCCCTGTAGATTCACGTAATTGTGTGATGAGTTCGTGGTCTAGTCGTGCGGTGCGTTCGGTCATGGCGTGTTCGCTACCGACGGCAACAGCTAGGGTGTCTACCCCTGTGGCTTGTACAAACTCGTGTGCTTCGGCGGGATCGGTGCGTACACCAGGGGTGTGGGCGCCTTTTTTGCCTCCGATTTCTCCAAGTTCGGCTTCTACGCTGGCGCCGTTGCGGTGGGCGTACTCTACAACTTTGACCGTGGCGGCGAGGTTTTCTTCATACGGTAGGGTGGAGCCGTCGTACATGACGGAGTTAAAACCGAGGTCGATAGCTTGGCAGGCTAAGTCTACTGATTCGCAGTGGTCTAGGTGTACTGCGATGTTTGCGGTGGAGAGTTGTGCGATGTCGATCATGGCTTGCCCCAGTGGGGTGAGGTTGCCGTGGAAGTTGATGCAGTTATGGCTTAGCTGCATGATAACGGGTAAGCCTGTTGTTTCGGCTGCTTGTGCGATGGCTTCTGCTGTTTCTAGGTGGACGACATTGAAAGCTCCGATTCCTCTGCGGTTTTGGTCGGCGGAGCGCACGAGGTCGATGGTGTTGATTTGTGGCATGGTTTTCTTTCCTGTCGTGGTTGTGTTCAGGGGATAAAGGTTTGGGTTAGCGGATTTTTTCCATCAGGATGTTGGTGTTGAGGGATTCCCATTCGGTGCCAATAGCTCCGGCGATAGGTTGTGTGAGCGCTGAGGCAGACCAGCAGATTGCTCGGCGGAGGAGTTCTTCGGTGGGAAGTTTGTCGATGAGTCCGGTGGCGAGTGCTGCGACGAGTGCGTCTCCGGCGCCGGTGGGGTTACCTTGCAGTGGTTGAGCAAGTTTGGCGCGGTATGCCTGATGGTGGTTGATGAAGTACAGTCCGTCTTCTGCGCAAGAGACGATGATGTTTTGAGCGCCGAGGTTTTGAAGTTTTTTGACAGCGGTGAAGAGTTCGTCTGATTGGGTGGCTTCGAGAAGTTCAGAGTAGTTGGGTTTGAGGTAGTCGGCGTGTGCTTGGGCGGCGTCGAGGAGGTGTTTCCCTGAGGTATCTACGATGAAAGTGCTGCCGTAGCGTTGGCAGAGCGTGCTGATGTCGTTGATGAGTGTGGTGGGTGCTGCTGGCGGGAAAGAACCAGAGAGTGTTACGGCACAGTGCTCATAGTGTTTGAGGGTGTCTTCTAGGGTGTTGAGGATTCCTTCATACACGTGGCTTGGGTGTTCTGCACCGTTTTCGTTGATGATGGTGGTGGAGGAATCGTGTTTTTGGTGTATTGCGTAGGTGCTACGTAAAGGTGTGGGGGTAGGGGTAAAAGCCGTGTGCACACCGTCGTTGAGGGGGTGCGTTGTGTTGCGTTGCTCAGTTTGTCGTTGGTGAAGCTCTTGGAGAGATTCGTGACAGATGGGCCCTAGAGCCACGGCCGTATAGCCTTGTTCGGCGGCGACGTTGGCGACGTTAAGTCCTTTACCTCCGAGGCGACGTTGAGCGGCGGGAATGCGTAGTGTTGATTCTGCGCTGAGGTGCTCGATGGTGATGGTGATGTCTAGTGCGGGGTTGAGCGTGATAGCGACAACGGCTGATGTGTTCATGGCTTTTACCTCTACCTTCAGTTTGTGTTTAGTTGAGGATGACTGAGCGTGTGAGGTTGCGTGGCTGGTCGGGGTCTAGCTCGTTGGCTAGGGCTGTTTCGAGTGCTACGAGGTGTTGGCGTGCAAGGTCTGCCATGGGGTCTAGATCTTGGTTTTCGAAGCGTGCGCCGGTGGCTTCTACTTGTTCGCGAAGGCCTGCTGGTGCTTGTCCGAATTGCCAGGTGATACGACCTTTTGAGGCGATAGCGATGGGGCCGTGTCGGTATTCCATGGAGTTGTAGGATTCTGTCCATTTTTGCGAGGATTCACGCATTTTTAGTGCCGCTTCGGTGGCGATGGGTGCTGTCCAGCCGGTGCCGAGGAATGAGTATTGTTCTGCGTTGATGAGTTCTGGATCTAGTGGTTCGGATAGTGCTCGTTCGCAGTCTTTGATGGCGTTTTGGCAGATGTCGCGGCTGTGGATGGAGGAGCGGAGGAGCATGAGTGCGGTGGTGGCGAAGCGGGTTTGTACGACGGATTGTTCGTCGGCGAAGCCGAGGTCTATGACGCGGTCTGCTAGTTCTGCTACGGGTGAGTCTGCGACTCCAACAAGTACGGTGATGGGTTTTTTCCCTTTGACGGATTCCATGAAGGTGATGATTTCGCTGGTGGTTCCGGAGCGGCAGATGATGAGGTATTCGTCGTAGTCGCGTTCGGTGGGTACTTCGGTTGCGGTGAAGGCGTCGGTGATTCCGTGTCCTTCGTTTTCGCGTAGTGCGGCGTAGCTTTGTGCCATGAACCAGGATGTTCCGCATCCTACGGCTGCGACTTTTGTGCCGTCTTGGGGTAGTGCTGAGGTGTCTAGTTCGAGTGCTTGTGCCCAGGTTTGTGGTTGGCTGAGGAGTTCTTCTTTCATGTGGGCGCCGGGGGTTGTCATAGTTGTGGCCTTTCTGTGTTTGGTGTTGGGGTTTTTCTCAAAATCCATCACCCAATTAATCAAAAGTTTTCACAATTATGATTACATATGATTCTTTTTGTGTCTACAAGAATAATTTTCAATCAGCCACGTTTACTCGCCAACACTCCACCAAAAACCCTAGAAACCAAGAAGATTACCCTAGAAAATCGGCATTTAACACAGAAAGCGCGTTACTAAAAGTCAGAAATCACTTTATTTAACAAAGTGACTAATTTTGATTATTTTGCAAAAACTTCACTCAACTTGCTTTACATCAGTCATTTTCAATCATTATGATGGCTTGTGTAACAGTTGAGAAAGATGAGGTGGTCTCAATGACCTTCGTACCAGACGTTGTTTCAGCCCAACGCACAGCAAAAGACTGGAGAGAAGCCATCAGCATCGTTGGTGAACTCTACGAAGAAGCCGGAATAGCGACCAAAGAATATACCGAAGCAATGATCAAAGGTGTCGAAGACTTCGGACCATATATGGTCTTCATCCCCGGCATTGCCATGCCCCACGCAAAAGCAACCAGCGGAGTCCTCAAAGCAGGAACAGCAGTCGTCACACTAGCTACCCCCGTAAAATTCGGCAGCAAAAACAACGACCCCGTCGACTTCCTCATTTCTTTCGCATCCGAAAACACCGACGGACACATGGAAAAAATCCAAGAACTAGCAGACGTCCTCGGACAACAAGAACTCATCGAAAAGGCCCGTCAGGCGAGCAGCGACGTTCAACTGATGGAAGTTTTCACCCAATAAAACAACACAAAGAAAAGGTAATAATCATCATGATTTCAATTGCAACCGTATGCGGCATGGGACTCGGAACCTCTATGATGCTCGCAAGCCAAATCCGCACCCTCCTCAACGCAGAAAACATCGACGCAAAAGTACAAGCCATCGACCTTGGCTCCTTCAAATCACAACCCTCAGACATCGTCGTCACCACCACCGGAATGGCAAAAAACGTTGAAGGAACCAAAGCAATCGTCGTACTCATCGACAACCTCATCGACAAAAATGAAGTCAAAACCAAAGTACTCGCCGCAGTAAACGACTTCACCGCAGGCAACTAGCCACACCACTCCCCATTCCCCATATAGCTTGAGGTAGAAGCAATGAACTCTCTCCTTGACTTTTTCGTACAACTCATCCAAATCCCCGCAATCATCGTCGGATTCATTGCGTTCATTGGATTAGTCGCACAGAAAAAAGCAGCCGATGAAGTCATCACCGGCACCATCAAAACAGCACTATCACTACTTATCATCGCCGGCGGTGCAACAGTCCTCATCCAAGGCCTAGCACCCATCCAAAAGATGTTCGAGATGGCGTTCCCCGCCAGCAACATCACCACATTCGTCACCTTCGACGAAGCCGTCGTCTCAGCAGTACAAACCGGACCAGTAGCAGCCCTCGGCTCACAAATTGGTCTCACCATGCTCTTCGGCTACATCGTGCACCTACTCCTCGCACGATTCACCCCATGGCACTACGTCTACCTCACCGGACATATGATCTGGGTACACGCCGGCGCATTCACCATCGCCATCTACCAACTCGGACTAGGCCCCGTATGGACCGTCATCATCGCCTCCCTCATCGACGGCGCATACATGACGTTCGCCCCCGCCATCGCACAACCCTTCGTCCGTCGTATCACCGGCGGAAATGACGTCGGCTTCGCACACGGACAAACCCTCCTCAACGTCCTCGCCGGATACCTCGGCATGGTCGTAGGAAACAAAGAAAAATCCACCGAAGACATCAAACTCCCCGAGAAACTCTCATTCTTCCGCGACGTTGCAGTATCCACCTCCATCGTCATGATGATTGTCTCACTCGGCTCAGCACTAGCAGCAGTCAGCTCCGCAGGAGTAAGCGCCTTCGAAGCACCCGTAGCAGACGGCGGTATCTCCGACGGACAAAGCTGGGTCATTTTCTCCTTCATGATGGCCATGCAATTCACCGCAGGTATGCTCATCCTCCTCTACGGTGTCCGCATGCTCATCGGCGAAATCGTTCCCGCATTCGAAGGTATCTCCCAAAAAGTTATCCCCAACGCCATCCCCGCGCTGGACGTTCCTGTACTCTTCGCCTTCGCCCCCAACGCACTACTCATCGGCCTCATCTCAGGTCTCATCGGCCAAATCACCGGCATGGTTATCTGCGTTGCACTAGGTTGGCCAGTACCAATCCCCTCCATGATCGTTGCATTCTTCGCATCCGGTACCGCAGCAATCTTCGCAAACTCTACCGGCGGACGAACCGCAGCATGGCTAGGAGGCTTCCTCTGGGGATTCCTCGGCTGGATTCTCATCTCTTTCGCCTACCACATCAACGCCTTCGGCGACCTGCCCGCCCTCGGCGCATCAGGACTAGGCTTCACTGTTCCTGACGCCATCGTACCGGGCATCATCATCCACTGGATTGGACAACTTCTCGGCATCCTCGCCTAAGAACACTCCCCCAATCCACATCACATACCCCCATTCGACTCATACATCGTAAAGGATGGTCATCATGTCACAGCTACTGGATAGCTACTACCAACAAATCATCTCACTTCTCGAAAAAATTCGTGAAGAAGAAGTCCCCACCATCGACAAAGCCGCACAAGCTATCGCAGAACGCGTAGCACAAGGCGCACACATCTTCGCTTTCGGCGCTTCACACTCCAGCCTTCCCGTACAAGACATCGTCTACCGTGCCGGCGGACTCATGCTCATCAACCCACTCTACGCACCCGGTGTTGAAGCACTCACCACACGCCCAACCACCCTCGGGTCGCAGATGGAACAGATGCCCGGATACGCTGAAGTAGTGCTCAACAATGCACCACTCAAAGAAGGAGACGTCCTCATCGTAGTCTCCGTCTCCGGACGTAACGCACTCCCTGTAGAGCTAGCACGTGAAGCACGCGCTCGCGGTATTTTCGTCGTAGGACTCACCTCCTCTAAATACACCGAAACCGTCACCTCACGTGTACCCGACGGAACCAAGCTCAAAGACCATGCAGATATCCTCATCGACAACCAAGTAGATGCAGGAGACGCAGTGCTGAGCCTAGAGGGCGTGCCTCAGAAGTTCACCCCTGCATCTGGAGTCACCTCCACCGCAATCTTGCATTCACTATCTGCAGGCATTATCGAGAATCTTGTGGCACAAGGTATCAGCGCACCAGTATTCCTTGCTGCAAACCTTGACGGCGGTGCAGACTGGAACGCACAGCACATGGCTGAGAATAAGGACAAAATCTTCTACCTCAACTAAGAAGATATATAACTCTTCACAAGCAGTATGAAGCGGTGGTGTTCTCTCATCTTTTGAGAGAACACCACCGCTTTAGATATGGGGAAAGTGAGCAAACCGCTCAACACATATTAGTTCCTAAAACCGTGAACAGGAGAAGGAATTCTTCCACCGCGAGCCGCAAATAGTTCAGAAGATTCAGCGTGGATGGGCATCACAGGGGCCCGCCCTAGAAGCCCACCAAACTCCACCATCTGCCCGATCTCAAGACCAATAGCAGGAATAACACGCACCGCAGTTGTCTTATGATTCATGACGCCTATTGCCGCTTCATCAGCAATCATGGCAGCAATCGTAGATGCTGACGTATCACCGGGAATAGCGACCATGTCTAACCCGACAGAACAAATGGCTGTCATCGCTTCGAGCTTATCAAGAGTAATTTTCTGTGCGGCAGCTGCTTCAATCATGCCAATATCTTCTGATACTGGGATGAAAGATCCAGATAATCCACCCACATGAGAGCACGCCATCATGCCACCTTTTTTCACAGCATCATTAACTAATGCCAAAGCAGCAATTGTGCCGTGTGTACCAACGCTCTCTAGGCCCATCTCCTCAAGGATATGTGCCACAGAATCCCCCACCTCGGCAGTAGGGGCAAGAGATAAATCAACGATGCCGAACTGAACGCCTAAACGTTCTGCAGCGAGGTTTCCGACAAGCTGCCCAACACGAGTAATTTTAAAGGCCGCTTTCTTCACTGCTTCTGCGCATGCGTCAAAAGATTCGCCACGGACTCGTTCAAGAGCACGTTTGACAACACCAGGTCCAGAAACTCCTACAGAAATAACGGTGTCAGCTTCTTGTACACCGTGGAATGCACCGGCCATAAAAGGATTATCAGATACAGCATTCGCAAAAACCACAAGTTTAGAGCACGCAAAACCATGTTTATGAGCTGAGCCTTCTGCCGTTTGACGAATAACCTCGCCCATCTTAGCGACAGCGCTCATATTAATGCCGGCTCGAGAAGACCCAATATTAACCGACGCGCACACAACGTCCGTTTCGTTGAGAGCTCGTGGAATACTCTCAAGCAAACGGCTATCTGCAGGAGTCATACCTTTATCGACAAGGGCGCTGAAACCACCGATAAAATCTACCCCAGTGGCTTTCGCTGCAGCGTCTAAAGCTTTCGCGTATTCCACGTAGTCCGTTGCGTCGCTCGCCCCAGCCACTAAAGAAATAGGGGTCACAGAGATACGTTTATTAATAATGGGGATGCCCAGTTCGGCTTCAATGCCCTCAACAACTTCAACAAGTTTTTGTGCGCGTTGAGTAATTTTTTGGTAAATCTTTTGGCAGGCAACCTCGGCCTGTGCGTCAGCACAGTCCAGCAGAGAAATACCCATCGTTACCGTACGAATATCAAGCTTATCCTCCTCAATCATTTGCAGAGTTTCGAGGATATTAGCGTTACGATCAAAAACCATCACAAACTCCTAGAGGGTGTGCATTGCGTCGAAAATAGCTTCAGATTGAATACGAATTTTCAGACGCTGTTCCTCTTCTACACTGCGCATAGCCTCTTGTAGTTCTTGGATACTTTGAGTCTCGTCATCGAAACGTCCGTGCAAAATCATGGTGAAATAATCGTCCATAAGAGTCTGCGAAATATTGAGAATATTTACCTGATTCTTTGCCAATTCTGTGGCAACAGCTGCCACAATTCCTTGATGGTCGTGTCCGGTAACAGTCAAAATGATATTCATGGGGGTCTTTCTTTTGGCTCAGTAGCTGAGTCTATATGTATGCGGCGATGTAGGCTTCGCCAACACCGCTCATAGTGGTGGGGGTATCGCTGCCAGCATGTAACAGTGATTCTGTAGCACCGAGAGTGAGCTGAACGTTAGGTGTGCTTATCGCCAGTTCTCCGCTTGTGCCAATCACTGCAGCAGCACCTTTAAAGGTATAAGAAACGCTCTGACCTTGAGAAAGTTTAACGCGTGTTACGCTCAATCGTGGATCCCACATGCTAAACACCCCAAGAGTGTCATCATCAGGTTGAGCACGCTGAACCACCGGCGCATCCTGTTGCACCGCAAGAATACGGATGAGCTCTTCAACATCAATATGCTTGGGGGTGAGCCCTGCTCTCATGACGTTATCGGAAGGGTTCATCAGTTCAATCGCTGTACCTGATACGTACGCATGAACTTGCCCGTCTGGAGTATACGCAGAATCGCCAGGGTGCAAGTGCAAAAGGTTCATCACCATCGCAACCAGCGCCCCAATATCGGCAGGGTGCTTCTGCTGAAGAAGTTGCATCAACTGTGCAACATCGTAAAGGACGCCCTCTACAACAGTAGGGTTCTGTTCTAACCATTGAGCAGTATGAGATAGCGTTACGTCTAGGTGACGCTTCGCGTCAGCTGTGTCCATACGCAAAATAGCGGCAAGAAGTTCTTTATCGTTAGGTGCTGTTAGTAGAGGTAGAAGCCACTGAAGGTCAAATACCTGCGCAATATGTTGCAACTCTTCAACAGGACGTACACCGGTCAGAATTGTCATATCGGATAGAGCAATAACGGTCTCCGGCTTGGAATGCTCATCTTTGTAATTTCGATGCGGGGCGTCTAGAGGAATATTCTGTTCGTTTTCGGCATGGTATCCTGCGAGCGCTTGTTCAGGCGTTGGGTGGACTTGGATAGATAGTGGGGCGTCAATAGCAAGAATCTTAAAAAGAAATGGAAAAGTTGTTCCCTCATAATTCGAAGGTAAGAAACGTTTGGGATCTTGTTCAACGAGGGTATTAAGACCTATACGTTCTCCGTCAATTAACACATATGATGGGGCAGCGTTATGTGCACCGACCCAAAGTTCTGCTTCTGGTTGTGTTGAAGGAGTTTCTTCTCCTCGCATTTTTGCTAAGGCGGTCAAAGAACCCCAAGCATAGTTCTGTATTGTGTTTTCTAAACGTATTAGTTCACCCATAGAGTCCATCATATCCTTATCTATACTCTCGGGATTGTTTCATCAGCCAGAAGCATTTTTCAGTGTTTATAGCCATACCCTGAGAAAATAGTCCGGTATTACTGTGAGAAACAGTTAGAATAACCCCGTGAATACAATTGATCTAACCGCATCCTTTAAAGCGTACGATGTTCGCGGCATCGTTGGGGAAACTATTACTGAAGAAACTGTCCGTGCTACGGCAGCTGCATTCGTTGATGTTCTAGAACTTTCTGGTCAGAACGTCCTCGTAGGTAGCGACATGCGCCCATCTGGCGAAAGCTTCACCGAAGCGTTCGCTGAAGGTGCTACTGCTCGTGGGGCAAACGTCATCAAGATTGGCCTTATTTCTACCGATGAGCTGTACTTTGCGTGTGGTGTAGAAAATGCCGCTGGCGTTACCTTCACCGCAAGCCATAACCCAGCAGAATACAACGGCATGAAAATGTCTAAGGCTGGTGCCGTACCTATTTCTTCTGAAACCGGACTTTTTGACGTTCGTGACCGCGCCCAAGACTACCTCAACGAAGGATCTATTCCTTCAGTAGATAATGTTGGCTCTGTCAGCGAAAAAGATGTTCTCAAAGACTACTCAGAATATCTACGTAACCTCGTTGACCTATCGAATATTCGCCCTCTTAAAGTTGTTGTCGATGCAGGTAACGGCATGGGCGGAATGACCACCCCAGCAGTTCTTGGCGACTCCATTCTTCCTGGTCTACCTCTAGAAATTGTTCCACTCTATTTTGAGCTCGATGGAACTTTCCCAAATCACCCAGCTAACCCACTAGAACCAGCAAACCTCGTTGATTTACAAAAAGCTGTTGTAGAACACGGTGCAGATATTGGTCTAGCTTTTGACGGTGATGCAGACCGTTGCTTCGTCGTTGACGAAAAGGGCGAACCAGTTTCTCCTTCTGCCATTACCGCTATTGTTGCCGAACGAGAAATTGCTCGTGCTCAAGCTGAAGGCGTTAAAGAGCCCGTTATTATCTATAACCTCATTACGTCTAAGGCTGTACCTGAACTTGTGGAGAAGAAGGGCGCTCGCGCCGTAAAGACTCGTGTGGGTCATTCTTTCATTAAGGCTGTTATGGCTGAAGAAAATGGTGTCTTTGGTGGCGAGCATTCTGCTCACTATTATTTCAAGGATTTCTTCAACGCTGATACTGGCATGCTCGCAGCAATGCATGTTTTGGCTGTTCTTGGTTCTTCCGAGAATTCTCTTTCTCAGATTGCGGCGGAGTATTCTCCATATGTGGCTTCTGGCGAGATTAACTCTGAGGTTGCCGATAAAGACGCCACTATTGCTCGTGTGGTTGAAGCGTTGGGTGATGCTGTTGAGGTATCAACCATGGACGGTACCACTTTTGAGCACCGCTCTGAGGGATGGTGGGCTAACCTTCGCCCATCGAACACTGAGCCGTTCTTGCGTTTGAATTTGGAAGCTCCCGATCAGCAGACGATGGAACGTGTTCGTGATCAGATTCTTAGCATTGTACGTGCTAGCTAATTAGTTGGTTTTGTTCACATTAAAGTGAAGAAGTTGCCCTGACGTTTTGAGCGTCAGGGCAACTTCTTTTTTAGGGGAAGAGAATTAGTGTTGTGCTGCGCGGGCGGTGTCGCGAAGCATCCATTGGTCAGGTCCAAAGATTTCGTATTGGATACGAACACCGGGGATACCTGCGTCGATGAGTTGGCTTCTTGCGTTCTTCATGAAGGGAAGAGGCCCGCAGAGGTATGCCATGGCGTTGGGGTCGATGTCGAGTTGGGTGATATCTAGTCGACCTTGGTGTTCTCCGTCGTGGGACTCTTCGAAGAATCGCACAATTTTTCCGTTCTGGAGTGAAGAGACGAGTTTTTCTGCTTCTTCACGTAGTGGCCAGCTTTCGGGGGTGCGGTCACTATGTACGAGGACAACTTCGCGGGTGGAGTTTTCGCGTACCATTTCGTCGAGGAAAGCAATCATGGGGGTGATTCCGATACCTGCAGAGAAGAGGTAGAGGGGGCTGGTTCCGTTGTCTCCGAACCCGCCGAGGGTGATGTCGCCGTAGGGGTTGGAAAGCTGGATGATGTCGCCGACTTTGAGTGCGTGGTGAATTTTTGTCATTTCGCCGTTGGGGTCAAGTTTGCTGGCGATACGGCGTTGGTTTTCTCCGGCTGGTAGCAGGGTGTATTGTCGGGCTTGTTTGAGTCCATCTTCAGCTTTTGCGATGAGGCTGACGTATTGTCCTGCTTTTGCGGGGGTGAGGGGTACGTCGTTAGCTGCTTCAAAGGTCATATCGACGACGTTATCGCCGGTTTCTACACGTTTGATGAGGCGGAAGGGGGCGTGCATGACGTCATTTGCTTGGGAAGCGTAGAGGCCTTTTTCGATGTTGATGAGGGCGTTACCCATGAGCCAGTATACTTCGCTCCATGCTTCAGCTACTTCGGGGGTGCAGGCGTCTCCAAGGTCTGCTGCGATGGCTTCGAAGAGGTATTTGTAGACGGTGGTATATTCTACGGCTTGGAGTCCGAGGGATGCGTGTTTGTGGGCAACACGTGAGAGGACTTCGTCGGGGTATTTGTCGGGATTGTTGAAGATGTAGTCTGCGAAGATGACGACGGAACCGGCGAGTGCTTGGGGTTGGGTTCCTTCGAGTTGGGAGGAGCGTGAGAACATTCCGTCCATGAGGTCTGGTCGAGCGGCAAACATTCGACGGTAGAACTCTGGGGTGATGTGTGGCATTCGTTCTGCGACGACTGCTAGGGTTGCCTCGATGATGGGGCGTGACTTTTCTGAAAGCATGTGATGTCTCCTTAGTGACAGGTTGTGTGTAAACCCGTTATTAAATTAGCATATTTTATGCAAGAATTACGCATTGGGGAAACAAAAAGCAGGTTATCCCTCCCGCGGGACAACCTGCCACAGCACACTAAAAATACTATTCTCACTTGCCAGAAGGCGATAAACCCAGCTGAACAAAAACCGGTTGTAATTGCTTCTGCGTCGGCAAAGAAGAAATAACAACAGGATCCAATACCTCATAAAACGCCTGACGAGCACGCGCCAAATGAGCACGCACATCACATTCAGTATTGAGAGGACAAGAGCTTTTTGCACCCTCACACTCAACAATCGGACTATCTCGCTCAGTATGACGCAACAACTGCCCAATCGTCACATTCTTACCTTCGTCAGAAAGCTTTACACCCCCTGAGCGCCCTCGACTCGAAAGCACCCACCCCTGATGAGCCAAAAAAGCAACAGATTTTGTCACATGGTGATAAGGAGTTCCTACTCCTTCAGCAATGGCCTGAGTAGAGAGCTGATGCCCCTCAGCGCCAGAAAGCAGCATCATAATACGCAAAGAAACATCTGAAAACGCAGTAAGTCGCATACGCTCACCTCCCATAGACATTGCGCAAAAAGACGACAATAAAACTGTATCTGCTAGAAGAGAAAAACCCGAATAAAACTCCCTGACACTCAGACGCAGAAGTGTTTATTACCCTGATAAAACCCAAAAAATGTCCTTTTTTATGTCAAAAGTTTTCCTATCTCAAGCAACGACACTCCCACCGTGTCCCCTAATTTGTTGTGCAAGAGGTAATATGTATAAAGCATTTGCATTTTAAGATTCCTTTGTGAATCTATTTGTACGAGCCTCGTGTGGCGGGTATGTCCAATACATCAAGGGTGTTCGGCACAACGCAATAGACTTTTCACTCGAAACTAAGAAAGGGATTTCAATGTCCTCTCTAGAATCCTCAATCCAGGAACTCCTCTCCATCGAGGGCGCTTCCGGTGCAGCACTTGTTGACATTTCTTCTGGTATGGCTCTCGCTTCTGGCGGTGCCCCCGGTTTTGACTTGACCGTTGCTGCAGCAGGTAACTCCAACGTAGTTCGCGCGAAGCTCAAGACCATGACCGACCTCGGTCTTGGTGGCAACATTGAAGACATTATGATTACCCTCTCTAGCCAGTACCACCTCGTGAACGTACTCAACGCTTCTGAGACTTCAGGTCTTTTCGTTTACCTCGTACTTGACCGCAACACTGCTAACTTGGCACTTGCACGTCACAAGCTCAACAGCATTGCTTCACGCATTTCCCTCTAAACTTCTTTGTTTCTAGAGGCACCAAATAAGGGTGTATCGCTTCGTGTCACGAAGCGATACACCCTTATTCTTTAAATATTTTAGGCGCCCCACCTCGATAAGGTGGGGCGCCTAAAATATTTTAAAGCTCGTCGTCTCCGATAGCAGCTTCCATCAGAGTATCTTCAGTAGCTTCTTCATTACTTTGAATAGATACCAGCTTGCCATCGTGCATCACAGCAATACGGTTACACAGCTCAATCAGTTCAGACATATCCGAACCAATCAGAATAATTGAAGTACCCTTTTCTGTGAGTTCTTTGAGCATCTTATAAATTTCAGATTTAGCGCTCACATCAATACCACGAGTAGGGTGGTTAAGAATAAGAATCTCACAGTCAGTAGTCATCCACCGAGCGAGTGCCACCTTCTGCTGGTCACCGCCAGAGAGCTTGCCGACTTCACTTTGAATATTAGTGGTCTTAATATGTAGCTTCTGGATTTGGTCAGCAACCTCACGAAGAGCAGACACCTCATGCAAGAAGCCCTCTGCGTTGCTTTCAATACCAGCAGATTCCATGAGGGTCTTTGCGATAGAACGCTCATTAGCGATGCCTAGCTCATCATCATCGTCTGAAAGATACCCAATACCGTAGGAGACAGAGGCTTCGGGGCTTCCTAAGGTGACGTCTTCACCATTAATTTTTAGCGTCTTAAAAGTAGCTTCTTGATCAACACCGACGAGAGCGGCTGCTACCTCGTTAATACCAGAACGACGAAGACCTGTCAGCCCAAGAACCTCTCCCTTATTAACGGAGAATGTCACATCTTTCAAGAAACCAGATGCACCGCATAGGCCTTCAACCTGTAGCTTTTCGTGTTCACCAGAGAATTCTTCAGGACGTTGCCCCATAGGAATCTCACGGTGGAACATCTTAAATGCAATTTCTTGAGAGCTCATCATATTAGGGGAAATCTCGTGAGAGATAATTCCGTTGTCCAAGATGACAGCACGATCTGCTAGAGAACGAATCTCGTCAAGACGGTGCGTAATATAAATGACAGAACGGCCTTCTGCTACCAGACGACGGGTAATCTCATGGAATTGATAGATTTCGTAGTCGTTAAAGGTTGCGGCAACCTCGTCCATGAGCACCAGCTGAGTTTCTTCTGCTTCCATACGAACAACCTCGATAAGAGCTTGCTCAGCGCGAACCAGTTCACCCATCTTTGTGGTGGGGCTGATAGATAGTCCAGCATCATCAAGAAGTTTTTGTGCACGCTCGTTCTGTTCTTCTTCAGATTTATCAGCGTGGAATGTTGCACGGAAAATAGCTTGAGCAACAGTAAGTTCAGGGTCAACTTTGAACTTTTGACGGATAGACCCAACACCACAAGCAAGTGCTTCATCAGGAGTTTTAGGGTTATAAGGTTCTCCGGCGAGTGTCATGGTGCCAGAGGTGGCGACGTCCCAGCCACCAAGAATAGATATTAATGTTGATTTTCCAGCGCCGTTCTCACCGAGTAAGCCTAGAACCTCACCTCTGGCGACGTCAAAATCGGCGCCCTTCAATGCGAGAAGGTGATCATGCTTCTTAGTTAACCCTTTAACGCTGAGCAGGTTCTCCACCGTTGCTTACCCTCCGAAAGAAAATGCGGCGACAATACTTATGTAAAGCATCAAGAATCTTCCAATCAGATTCTTAGAATACTTTCCCCAAATAGAGATACTAATAGTAATTAGTATCAATTAGGTAATTATATTGCACTGCGTCCCTTAAAACATCAAAAAACGGCAGTAATGTGTATATACACATTACTGCCGTTCCTGATATGACGTATCAGATAGTGCCAATATTATTTGCCAATACGTTCTGCAAAAGCACGACGTTGAACCTTAATGGCTTCGGGCAGCCCGTCCCCTAGGCTTTCTAACCACTGATCGATACTTTCGAGCTCTTCACGGCATTCCTCAGGGTTAACAGCCAAGGCTGCACGTAATTGGTCTTCTGTAATATCCAGACCATCGGTGTCGATATCTGCTACGCCCGGAACAATACCCAGAGCGGTCTCTTCACCGTGAGCTTTTCCTTCAAGACGGTCGAAAATCCATTTAACAACACGAGAATTCTCACCAAAACCAGGCCACGCGAACCCTCCATCAGGAGTACGGCGGAACCAGTTCACGTAGTAAATCTTTGGCATGTTCTCTTCGCCATGCTTTCCTCCTAGAGCAAGCCAATGGGCAAAATAGTCATTAACGTTGTAGCCAATGAACGGCAACATCGCCATAGGATCACGACGCACCACACCTACTGCACCTTTTGCAGCAGCTGTAGTTTCTGAGGATAGTGTTGCACCGCGGAAGACACCTTCTTCCCATGTGCGCGCTTGAGAGACAAGTGGCACCGTTGTTTTACGTCGTCCACCAAAAATAATAGCGCTCAACGGAACACCGTCAGGTTCGCTAAATTCGGGCGCTAGCATATCGACTTGTTCAATGGGGGTGCAGAATCGAGAGTTCGGGTGAGCTGCCGGACGCCCACAATCAGGAGTCCATGACTCACCGCGCCAGTCCGTAAGGTGTTCTGGCACGTCCTCGGTTTTTCCTTCCCACCAGACGGAGTTATCGTCAGTGAGAGCAACGTTGGTGAAGATGGTGTTACCTTTGGCAATAGCTCGCATTGCGTTAGGGTTCGTGCTCCAGCCGGTGCCAGGTGCAACACCAAACATTCCTGCTTCAGGGTTGACGACGTGGGGTTTACCTTCGCCATTGAAGGTAATCCACGAGATGTCGTCACCAATCATTTCAGCTTTCCAGCCTTCGATGGTTGGTTCCATCATGGCAAAGTTTGTTTTTCCGCAAGCTGATGGGAAAGCAGCCGCCAGATAGTGAGTTTTTTGTTCGGGGTTGGTGACTTTGAGGATAAGCATATGTTCTGCCATCCATCCTTCATCACGTCCCATCGCCGATGCGATACGTAGCGCGTAGCATTTTTTGCCAAGGAGAGCGTTTCCACCGTAGCCAGAGCCGAAAGACCAAATTTCTCGAGTTTCAGGGAACTGGACGATGTACTTTTCTGGGTTGCATGGCCATGGCACGTCTGTTTGGCCGTCCTCTAAGGGTGCGCCGACGCTGTGAAGCGCTTTGACAAAGAACCCTTGTGTTGCAGAGAGTTTATCGAGGACTGCTGTGCCGATAGTTGCCATAATGCGCATGGAGCATACGACATAGGCAGAGTCGGTGATTTCAATACCGTATTTTGGTTCGGTTGCATCGAGTGAACCCATGACAAAAGGAATAACGTACATGGTGCGTCCGCGCATGGAGCCGGCGTATAGTTTGCTCATGAGTTCTCGCATTTGAGCGGGGTCGCGCCAGTTGTTGGTTGCGCCTGCTCCTTGTTCAGTTTCGGAGCAGATGAAGGTTCGTTCTTCGACGCGAGCAACGTCGTCGGGGTCAGAGAATGCGGCGTAGGAGTTGGGGAATTCGTGGTCGGAGAGTCGAACGAAGGTTCCGGCTTCGACGAGTTCTGACGCTAAGCGGTTGTATTCTTCTTCGCTTCCGTCAACCCAGTGGATATTTTTAGGTTGTGTCATCTGTGCGACGTCTCGAACCCAGTCGATAATGTCGGAGTATGTTGTTGGTGCATTCTCTAACTGTTCTAGTACAGCTGTGTTGAGAACATTGTCCTGTGTGTTTTGTTGTTTGTTGCTCATAAGGAGCTTCCCCTTTTAGTGTGTTAATGGTCTCAGTACCTCGATGTGCTGAAACAACGGTCCTTGGTTGTGTTGGTTTTTGCGCGATAAACGCCAAAAGCTCCTAAATCTTTGTGCAGGCGGTACTGCTCAGTGCAAGGTTTAGGAGCTAAACAACCAAGGTTGCTCACCTCATCGTGATAGACCAAGAGTATCGTTTGAGTTTCGTGATGTTTGTGTAATTACAAGTTTTTTCTCTTAGCATGTTGGATTTATCCGTACCAAATAGTTAAACCTAGTCAGACAGCTAATATTTTGACAAAAATCAAACGTTCACCCATTCGAGCACCCCGTTTACACGCAATGAGATAAGCGTCACGCATTTTTGATTTGTCTTTTACCCCAAAGACTCTGTAAAGTATTACCTGTTGCAACGGCAAGGGTTTCAGAACCAAGCCGAGAAACATGCGCCTGTAGCTCAACGGATAGAGCATCTGACTACGGATCAGAAGGTTGGGGGTTCGAATCCCTTCGGGCGCACCACAGAAAATAAAACCCGGTTCTTAGGAATCGGGTTTTATTTTTATCCCAAGCTTTCTGCCATATAACAACATACAGGAACACTCTACACATCATATTTATGACGTATTTTCGCACACGTACTACGCACAGTGCAGAATAAAAGAGGAATAATAGTTAACCTAAAAGCGTTCCACGATAACAAGGTCACAACTCACCCACAACGCCCAAGGAGTACACCGCACATGAGCATCAATATCAACGTCACCGACGAAAACGGAGAAACCCGTTCCGCAGAATGGGAAGAAGACCAAACACTGCTTGACGCACTTCTTGCCAACCAATTCCCAGTACTAGCAACCTGCGGCGGAAACGCATCATGCGCAACCTGCCACGCCTTCATCGACCCAGAACACTTTGAAGCATCTGGCGAGCGCACCGAAGCAGAAGAAGACCTCCTCGACATGGTAGACGATGTCGCCAACGAATATTCTCGACTATGCTGCCAAGCAGAATATGCAGAAGGCATGGACGGCGCGACGATAACGCTTAAACCTGGGATGTGATATGAAAATCTTTAGTTCCCCCACCACAAGATTTCTCCCCTATCTAACCATCGGGCTACTTGCACTCAACGCGTGTTCTCATAGTCCGCAACAGAGTTCTGCGCCCACGCCTCAAACAGAGGTCTCCTCCCCCGCTTCATCCTCTCCTGCCCCTGCACCAACAGGCACACCAAAAGTAGTTACCCCAAGCCCGACAGCAGAATCTTCCACAGCGTCCGGCTCTGCTTCTACCCCAGCGTCAAGTTCTTCTGCACCAAAAACTGACGAAGATACACGACATGCCCCAACCTCATCAGCACCTGCACAGGAACAAGTTCCTTCTCCAGAGCCTACGCAGCAACCGCAGGTCATCGAATACAGCGAACCTCCCGTTCCACGTGGAACGGTCATTACGGTTCCGCCAGAACCTCCCGTAGCTACTGAACCTCACCGTGAGTCAAAGACGACGCCTGAAGCATCACACCCTGAACCTGTTGTTCCGGCACCAGCTTCAACAGCTCCAATGACAGCAAGTACACCTGTCTGTGACTATGGAAATATCCGTATCGATGCACAAGCAGCCCCCGGTGCTGGTGCTGCTGGCTCTCGCTATATTAGTTTGACGTTCAGTAATACTGGCACAGCTCCGTGTTCTCTGAGCGGTTACCCAGGTGTGAACTATGTAGATGCAAATGGTCACCAGATTGGGGCAAGCGCAGTGCCCGCGGGAGAATGGACGAGCTCAGGTAAAATCTTACATTCTCATGAGTCTGTAACAGCAATCCTCAGAGAAACCCGTGCAGGACTTTACAGTGAGCAAATGTGCCAGCCCACAACAGCTGCAGGCTATCGCGTCATCATCCCTGGGACATCGAACTCATTAGTTTTAAAATTCCCAGCAGAAGCTTGTTCAGATAATACTGTTACTCAGCTCAGTATCGGTCAGGTAGGGGCGGGCTCCTCATAGGTTAAACAGCTCACCGTCTGTTTCTTACCAATCCGATGACGCTCTAGAGAATCTCGGCTACTTCTTCAAAGCTAAAACGTGGATTTCGTTTGTACGGGGTTGGCGTACTATACCCGATGTTGACGATCATGAAGGCACGTTGGTTTCCATCAGGGAAGAATTCCTGATTGATAGCAGAGAAGTTTGCGCCGGTCATTGGCCCAGCAGATAGCCCAAGGGCACGAACAGCTGTGATGAGATACCCTGCAGAAAGTGTTGCTGATTGTTCAGCAGAATGAAGGCGTGATTCTTCTCGTGAGAACTTTTGTGCAGCATGAGCCATGGGCGGGTTAAATTTTTCAAACTTATCAACCCATTGTGTATCAAAACTGAGAATAGCGCTCACGGGTGCTTGCTGAATCTGCGGCTGGTTTGACGGTGCAACATGAGGTAGCAGGCGTTCTCGGGCAGTGGTGCTTCTCAAAAAGGTCAGCCGCAAAGGTTGAGAGTTAAAGGCTGTTGGACCCATTTTGGTGAGGTCATATATTGCACGTAGTTGTTCGTCAGAAACGTCTTGTTGAGTGAATTGGTGTGCAGTACGCGGTTGCACAAAGATTTTATGAAGAGTTTCGGTATCTAAGTGTTCTGTTGTCATGATGTTCCTCTTGAACTAACGAATTAATTTCTACTAAGCATAAGCTTTTCTTCTCCTCTCATAAAAGGGGTTATTGGGGTTCTTTGCGTTATCGTTGGTGTTATCTTTTTGTTTCTTTGTGTGTCTCGTATGTTAAAGTGTGGTGTTTATGGCTGGTCGAAGTCGCAGGCGTCTTCTTGTTAAACCGCTACCTCAACGCCTTGGCATTGATCCTATTTCTCTCAAGCTCCCCACTGAGTTTCCCGAAGATTTACGTACACGGGTAGATACCCCTACCCCCACCATTGCGCAGTATCTTATTGCTCGTTTTTATCCTGATACGCCAGAGGTTGTTAATCGTCTTTTTTGCCAAGGAGAGGTTGTCACAGAAGATGGTACGCCCCTACCTCTAGACGCTCCTTTTGAGGGTGGCCTAACGATTTGGTATTACCGTGAACTATCCCAAGAGCCTCAACTACCTGATGATATTCCTGTTCTTTATGAGGATGAGTGGATTCTTGTTGTTGATAAACCACATTTTTTACCCACCACTCCTCGTGGGATGTTTGTTGCGCAAACAGCGTTAACCAAATTGCGGGTTCAGCATCAGAATCCGTTACTTTCGCCGGTGCATCGTTTAGATAGAGCGACAGCGGGTGTTTTGGTTTTTTCGAAGATTCCGCAGAGCCGTGGCCCTTTTCAGACGTTGTTTCAAAGCCGCCGCATTGTCAAAGAGTATGAGGCAGTTGCCCCGCTGATTCCTCAGTTGGAGGGTTCGGGTTCCCCATGGCAGGTGGTGCGTAGTCACATCGTTAAGAATCGTCAGCAGGTTCAAGTTATTCAGCATTCTGAACAGCAGTGTCTGAGTCTAGGACTTGAGCCTAATGCGCTCTCTGAGGTTGAGTTAGTTCGAAGTATTCAATACTCAACAAATCAGCTTCATCAGCTGAGACTGGAGCATAATCCTCGCCTTGTAGCCCCTAACTCGCGTAATCTTTATGGGGTGTATCGACTGAAACCTCATAGTGGTAAAACTCACCAGTTACGTGCCCATATGCTCCTTTTAGGTGCCCCTATTCTTGGTGATACTCTCTACCCTACGGTGTGTCATGAGTTTCCTGATGAGCAGAATTTACCGCTACAGTTACTTGCCAAGAGGATTTCTCTTAGACACCCGCTAACGGGAGAAGATCTTGTCGTCACGAGTTCACGAACTTTGGCTTTAGCCCAATAGTTAGGGTGAGCACTGAGGGAACGGTAAAGGTTTAGACTTTTCTTCGTACTCGGTTATTGGGTTTCTCTCACTGAAGGAGATATATGGAGCAGGCACCTAGTCGCAAGTCGCATCGTTATGAGATTTCAGAGGCCGAAAGTCGCCAGCTAAAAGCTGAGTATGCTCAGACTATGAGCATGCGGGCTGAAACTGCTGGTTCTTCGGTATTACACTTTTTTGCTCAGCGTGCATTATCCATTCCTGGTACTCTTTTGGGGGCTCCTCAGGTGCCTGATTGCCGTCCGGTTAAGGAACGTTTGACGCATTGGCATTTTTGGTGGCAGGCGCATTTCTTGGATTGTGCTCTTGACGCGTCATTCCGTGCTCATCGACATATGGATTCTTCACAGGCGACGAGATGGTTTGAACGTTCTCAACAGATTTTGCGCGGTATTCGGGCTAGAAATTTTGGTCTCTACACGAATACTTTCTATGACGATATGGCGTGGCTTGCTCTCGCTGTGGGGCGCATGAATGCGTTGTCTGAGTTGTTGTATGGTCGCGGGTATATGCCAGCACAAGATGCAGGGGTGCAACTTTTTAAGGCGTTACGTCGAGGTGCTACGGAGCATCTTGGTGGTGGAATGTTTTGGTCTACTGACCATGATTTTAAAAATACTCCGGCTACTGCTCCTGCGGCTCTAGCTTTTGCACGGGCACATCAGCACGATCAGGCGCGTGCTCTTGTTGATTGGCTTCAAGAGAATTTGTGGGATGAACGGCGTCGTGCATATCTTGATGGTATTAAGATTCTTTCCGAGCAGTCTCAACTAGAAGATTCTCTCTTTTCGTATAATCAGGGCCCTATTTTGTCGGCTCTTCTTGAAATTCACGGTGTGGGTATGCCTTTGCCGGATAAAGTTCAAGACCATATTTCCGCTTTGCTTGAGGGAATAGTCGAACATTTTACAGAGGATTTTGATGTTTCTGATACGGAACGTTTGAGGATTCTTCGCACAGGCAAAGATGGTGATGGTGGACTGTTTACCGGTATTCTTGTCCGATATTTGGCTCAGGTTGCGCTCTCTGTCAATGTTAGGGAGTCTTCTCGTTCTCTTGCTGGTGATTTAGTGGTTCATACAGCAGAAGTTTTGTGGGAGGGCAGACGAGAGTTTGATCCAACGTTGCCGGTTAATGAGGCGGGGATTGATGTTCGTGAGATTCGTGGGGAGCCGGTCGTTCTTTTCTCTCCGGATATTCTTCAACATTCTTCGCAAACGTTAGTGCCTGGCGCTCCGGTGGAGCTGTCGTCTCAGCTTCAGGGGTGGATGATTCTTGAGGCTGCTGCACGGGTGTTAGAACAATAAGTTTTACACTCATTTTGAGTAGTGGTGCTTTAAAATGTAGTCCATGATGTTCTCAGCATAAAAAGGGAAAATAGAGACAAAACGGTATCTCGCTTAAATTGTTCTGCGATTAAGTTGTACAGGAATGATGAGGAACCTGTACAACCAGATAGTCTATATCTAAAACACGTTTTGAATCACAGAAATCAAATATGCCTAATATTTTTCGTGCTCTCTGGTCTGGAGAGCTGCTCAGCTTCACCTCGACACAGTTCATATTATTTATACTCCCTGTCATAGCCATATCTTCACTTAATCTTGAGAATTCTCAGGTCTCTGCCATTAATGTTGCGGTAGGGGTTGGCACGCTTTCTTTTCTTCTTTTGTTGCAGCGTCTGGGTGATTCTCACAAGAAGATTATGCTTCTTTCTTTATGTTCTCTTATACGGGCGCTATTGTGCTTCTCAGTTAGCTACTTGTTGGCTATCGGTGAGTTCAAGATTGTCTTTCTTTTCTTCTTCGCGTTTCTTATTTCGGGGATTACGGTTTTCTACGACAGCTTGTTCTCGTCCTTGATTCCTGCGGTGATTGATAAAAAGTATATTCCTCGGGCAAATCGATGGTTTGCCAGCCTTCATTCGGTGGCAGATATAGTCGTTGGTGCTGCCGCTGGAGTTGCGTTTGGCATGATGAACAGTTCAAATCTCTTCATAATTTTTGGTGTCCTGTATGCGTTGTCGTTGATTGGACCGGTATCTGCCGCGAGAAGTTACAGGGGTGTCGCTGATACCGAACAAAAGGTTTCGGAAGATACCCATACGGGGTATTGGGCAGGGTTAACTTTCTTAGTGAGGGACAACATCCAGTTTCCATTGACCAAGAGTATCGTTTACTTTAACTTTATAACCTCAGGAATTCAGGCAGTCTATATTATTTATCTGCTTCGGAACACAGATTTTTCGGTACTTAGCTTAGGTGTTGCGAGTTCTCTTGGTGGGGTCCTTGGAATTATTCTTGCTCATTTTTCTGGTCGAAAGGTAGATACCTTAAAACCGTATTATGTCCTCATCGTGACTTTTCTGCTTCCGGTTGCCTCTGGGGTTGGAATCTATATTTCTCAGTATTTTAATAATGTTTTTTCGATTGTTATCGTGGGAGTTTCGCTTGCCTTATGGTCTAGCTCTATGATGATTAATATTTCGATTTCGGAGACGCTTAAGCATCTTTTGGTTCCGCATGATGTGTTGGGAAGGTTCTCGATGTCTCAGCGGTTGTTAACGTGGGGAGCTGATCCGTTGGGTGCTGTTCTCGCATCTTTTCTTTTAGCGTATTTGCAGGCTGGTACGGTATTTATCGTATTTCTGTTGTTGCTGTGTGTATCGCCGTTGTGGGTTATTGTTTCAGGCGAGATAAGAAAACTTCCGGTTTTATCTGAAAACGGCTAATTAGCCTATGTGTGGAGTTCATCTTAGTGAACGTCATTGTGTGGATATTCTGTAAATCACGTTCTTTGAGCTTTGTTCTATCTTCAAGGAAGGTGGGGTGAGAGTGTTATGTGGGGTATTTTGACAAGATGAAATAGGAGAACTTCTTGTATGGTCCATTGTTTTGTTTTGTATAAGACTGTAGTATAAAAAATTAATGATTTGTGCTTCAAAAGGTGCAATTTTATGGGCAGAGATACTGCTCATAAGGTCTTTCTTGATGGGCTTCTAAAGCATGTTGTGAGGACGCCTAAAGTAAAGGGGATAAATACATGGATAAGTTCGTTGCTTTTCTTGTCACTGTAGCAGTTTTATTATTCATGCCATTACCTATTGCGTTAGTGCTCAGCGGAGGAGAACTCTTTACCAGCGGATGGGCAGGAATTTCAAAAGAATTCTGGGTTACCTATTGTTTTGGTATGGTGACTTTTTTGGCTAGCCTAGCATGGCACATCTGGAAAGATTCACACTCTACCAAGGGCAAGAAGACCCAGAAATAGTAGTTGATTTTTTCATCGCATCGTTAGTGTCAGCGCGTGACTTTTGTTGAGAAGTCACGCGCTGAGTGTTTTCTTTGAGATGTCTTCACAATTCTTCCTTAGGAGCATCCAGAAGAATATGAGGCAGCTAAGATTTAACTCTTCTCATCTTCTTCTACTGAAGCCTGAACGAACTCCGAAGAGAAGACCCCCTCTTATAAGTAACCTCTGCTTGGACCCACCAAATATGGAACTTACTAGGTATCTTGACTGAATATATTTCATACTAATTTTGTTCAAACGTTAAACTCAAAGGTTGCTCATATCGCCATATGACGTATTCTTACCCTTCCGCGCAAGCAGCTCAGAACGGATACCTTTTGCATCAAATTCTGCGAGCCACCTCAAGATGAAAGTTATTTTGAACGCCTCACACTAAGAGTTATTATAAAAATTCTTAAATTTCTATCTAGAGGCAATTAAAATAATATGCTAAAGTGACTTGTATCATCTTTACTACTTCCGAAACCCACCCAAGGAGTTATCATGGGTAAAGAATATATCATAAATCACGCCTTTTACAGTAACCAATAAGCAAAAATATAAATGGGAAATATAAAACATAAAACATTTTTACTCGCAGTATCTTACGGGGTATTAGTAGCCTCTATTAGAACATCTCTTATACATCTTCATATTGGGTATAATCCAGTAGATTACGGTGTCTATAAAAATGTAAGCAGTCTCCTGCAACACGGTTTAAGTATCTACGACAAAGACGCTATTGGAACATATGTAGAACAGGGGCTTCCTTTTGTATATACACCTTTCTCTGCCATAATACTCTATCCCTTAGGATATTTCCCAGAACCTTTAGGTGTATTTACTTGGACTTTTTTAAACGCAATTTTACTATTTTATATAGTCAAGATATCTATTAATGATATTAGCGGAATAAAAATATTTTTATTTTCACTAATGTTTTCGTCGTTTAATATCATAGCTCAGCACTTTATGTTTGGGCAAATAAATATAATACTATGCTTTTTATGTCTTTATGACTTGCTCCGCAAGAACATAAAGGTGCTCCCCCGAGGTATATTAATAGGAATCGCTGCAGGAATTAAACTGACACCCGCGCTATTTATCGCATTTTTCTTATTTTCAAAGAGATGGAAATATTTTATTTATTCTTCTATTTCATTTTTGATAACAGTCATTATAGGTTTTCTTTTTACTCCCCACAATACGTTGGAATATTTTACCTCTAAAATCTTTAACCTCTCTTCAGTAGTAGACTTAGGCCAAAACTTTTCAACGTCGGGGAATAGCTCAATACAAGGTGTTATCTCTAGATGGACTGGTAATCACGACAGTGCACTAGTTGCCTTACTTTCACTTTTTGTAATATCAATATCGTTCATAGCAGCATCGCGTCTATTACAATTAGGTGATTATCTAGCTGTAGCTTCTATCATTGGAGTCGCGTCATGCCTGCTCTCACCAGTATCATGGTTACACCATTGGGTCTGGGCTGTTCCTTCAATCATATGGCTCCTACGCTCAACCCGACAGCCGTTTAAGATACCTCTTGCAGTAGCATGGTCGCTAGTATGTATGGTCCAAGGAACAGATTTAGGTGACTATCTTGCATCAGTTGGTGCACCACTACTATTTTACGAGTTCTTCAGATCATCACTTGTGTTGTGCGGAATACTCTGGATTATGTACATGTTTGCGAACACCACTAGAAGAATTTTAAACAATAAAACGGGGCTATAATCGGTCAGTACCGACTATAGCCCCGTGGCAAACAGTGATATGCAGTATTGCATGCATCATCAAAAATGTAGAGTTGAGTTAGATTCTACTGCGACGCTTTCAACCACAATACGCAGGAATAGGTCCTGCGATGTATTTTTAGTTGGTGTTACGTAGCTCTTTAGCCAAGTTTTCCGCTAAGACGGTTATTCATTCCGTGGCTCATCTCATTGAGACCAAAAACTGTTGCTGTTTTTCCAAGAGTCTCATACTTAAAAATAATGGAATCTAATGCTGAAACAGTAGAAGCATCCCACACATGAGAATTACTCAAATCAATCACAATATTCTTGGGATCATCACTATACGAGAACTGGTAGTACAAGTCGTTTGATGAGGCGAAAAACAACGGGCCATTGACACTGTACGTTACAGTATCTTCGCCCTGCACAGCACGCTCCACCGTGACCACATGGGCAACACGTCTCGCAAAAAGAACCATCGCAACAAGAATACCGATACCAACACCAAGAGCAAGATTATGTGTACCGACAGTAACAAGCACCGTCATCAGCATGACGGCGGTCTCTGCTCGTGGCATAGCTTTAAGGGTGCTCCAGCGTACGGAATGCCAGTTAAATGTACTAATAGCAACAAGAATCATGACGGCAACAAGCGCAGCCATAGGAATTCTCGCAACAATATCTCCAAGAACAACAGAGAGCACCAAAACAAAAATTCCTGCACAGAAAGTAGAAACACGTGAACGAGCGTTACCTGTTTTAACGTTAATCATGGTTTGCCCAATCATGGCGCATCCTCCCATACCGCCAAAGGCTGCAGTAACGATATTCGCCACGCCCTGTCCCCATGATTCACGGGTTTTATTGGAATGAGTGTCCGTAATATCATCGACCAGTTTTGCGGTCATGAGGGATTCGACCAGACCCACAAATGCCATAGCAAGCGCAAAAGGGAAAATGGTTTTAAGAGTTTCTACAGTGAGCGGTACGTCGATAACGCTCAATACCGGCAATGAATGTGGAAGCTCACCATATTCACCGACAGTAGGCACTTTAATACCCGCGTATATTGTCACCGCAGTGAGAAGAATAATAGCGATGAGAGGCGCTGGAATAGTTGTGGTGATTTTAGGGAGACCAAACACAATGATGAGTCCAACAACAACTAGCGGATAGACAGCAAAAGGCACGTCGATGAGCTGTGGCAGTTGAGAAGAAAAAATCAGGATAGCGAGCGCGTTGACGAAGCCGACCATGACTTGGCGCGGAATAAAACGCATGAGTTTAGCGACACCGAAAACTGCTAGAAGTATTTGAAGAACTCCGGCAAGGAGCACTGCTGCAATGAGGTGGGGCAATCCGTGGGTTGCCATAAGTGGTGCGATAACGAGGGCGGTAGATCCTGCTGCGCCGGATATCATGGCGCGACGTCCACCAGTTATGGCGATAGTTGTTGCCATGGTGAAGCAGGCGAAGAGCCCAACTTGCGGGTCTACTCCGGCGACGACGGAGAATGCGAGCGCTTCGGGGATGAGCGCTAACGCGGTGACAAGTCCGGCGAGTATTTCGATGAGTAAGAGTTTGGGGTGTTTGAGGACGGTGAGTGTTGCTCCACGTTGTGTGGGGCTTAGTGCGGGGTGGGGTGTGGTGTGCATGCTCTCTTTTGCCGGTTGTGTGGTGACAGAATATTTGAACAAGCCTAGCAGGGTTATGTGCTGGTGTCTGATGTGGGGAGTGTGAGTTAGCACGGCTTAGCGTGTGCAGGTGCGGATGTCATGGAGTCTGTAGCTGGCGACCGAGTAGACTAGTGTCCGTGCTGAATACTGATTTTTCTAATCCAACATTTTCTTTTGAGCTGGGTGAGCGTCTTGCCGAGCGTGAGCAGATTTCTGCTGAGCGTACTGCTGCTAATGGTGGTGAGTTTCGTGGTAGAACTGGTGTGATTCATACTCCTCATGGTGATATTCATACTCCTGCTTTTACTCCGGTGGGGACGAAGGCAACGGTTAAGGCTGTTTTGCCTGAGGCGATGAAGGAGCTTGGTTCGCAGGCTCTTTTGGCGAATGCGTATCACTTGTATTTGCAGCCGGGGCCTGATGTTCTTGATGCTGCTGGTGGTCTTGGCCGTTTTATGAATTGGTCGGGTCCAACGTTTACCGATTCTGGTGGTTTTCAGGTGATGAGCCTAGGTTCTGGGTTCAAAAAGGTGATTGATATGGGCACCGTTGAGCAGGCTCGCGGTGTTGATGGGCGCCCGTTGGGTGATGATGATGTTGCTCGTGGGCGTGAGCGTATGGCGCATGTTGATGATGATGGCGTTAATTTTAAGTCTCATATTAATGGCAGTATGCACCGGTTTACGCCTGAGGTGTCGATGCAGGTTCAGCATAAAATTGGTGCTGACATTATGTTTGCTTTTGATGAGTTGACGACGCTTTATAATTCTCGTCGTTATCAGGAGGAGGCGTTAGAGCGTACTCGTTTGTGGGCTTTGCGTTGTATTGCTGAGCATGAGCGTTTGACGGTTGAGCGTTCTGATAAGCCGTATCAGGCTTTGTTTGGTGTTATTCAGGGCGCCCAGTATGAGGATTTACGTCGGCAGGCTTGTCGTGATTTGGGTGCGATGCCGTTTGATGGTTTTGGTATTGGTGGCGCTTTAGAAAAAGAGAATTTGGGGACGATTGTTCGCTGGTGTACTGAGGAGTTGCCGGAGAATAAGCCTCGTCATCTTTTGGGTATTTCTGAGCCGGACGATATTTTTACCGGCATTGAGAATGGTGTTGATACTTTTGACTGTGTTTCGCCGACTCGTGTTGCCCGTAATTCTGCGGTGTATACCCCTGATGGGCGTATGAATTTGACGAATGCTCGTTTTAAGACTGATTTTCGTCCGATTTTTGAGGGTTGTGATTGTTATACCTGCGGTCATTACACTCGTGCATATCTTCATCATTTGTTTAAGGCTGAGGAGCGTTTGTCTGCGACGTTGGCGTCTATCCATAATGAGCGTTTTATTGTGAAGATGGTTGATGATGCTCGTGAGGCGATTAATCAGGGTGATTATTTTGCGTATCGTGATGAGTTTCTCGGTAATTATTATTCTGATCGTCGCCCTGAGTAGGGTTTATTCTTTTTTTGATTTTTGGAGGTTTTGTGTCGGGTTTTCCGTTAGATCATGTTTCTGAGAATGAGGTTGTGAGTGTTTCTCATGATTTTGTGGTCAGTTCTGATGAGTTGTTGGCTGCGTTTACTTCGCGTGATCTCTTTTTGCAGTGGTATCCGCCGCGTGGTTGGTCAGTTCAGCCGGATACGGTGACTTTTGAGCCTCAGCGTGGTGGGCGTGTTCAGTTGGCGATGAAGCATGAGTCTGAGCTGAATGTTTTTGCTCCGGTGTATCTTCGTTTTGAGTCGATTTCTCTTGAGGGTTTGGAGCTGGTGGAGTCTATTGCTGGGCCGATGGGTGAGCCTACGGATCATTTGATGGGTATTCGTATTGGTTTTGTTCCGGGTACGGTGATTACGTCTTCTGGTGTTGGTGAAGGTATTACGGTGAAGGTTGAGGTAGGTCCGTTGCCGGAGCAGGTTCATGATGATGTGGCTGCTACGTGGAAGGGTTCTTTGACGAAGTTGGAGGAGGTTCTTTCTTCGTAGTTGGCGCCTATTTTTAGGTGGTGGTAAGCCCCTGCTGTGTCCTCGTGGTTCGTTGGTGTTCTTTTGGAGGTGGTACAGCAGGGGCTTTTTGGTGGGGTTTTAGCCTTGTCGGGCTTTGTATCGTGGGTTTTTCTTGTTGATGACGTAGGTTTTTCCGCGTCTGCGGACGACTTGTGCTCCGGGTAGGTTTTTGAGTGAGCGTAGTGATTTACGAACTTTCATGTTTTTCCTTTTCTGGGTGGGTGTTGGTTCCTCGTTAGCTGGTGCTGTTGAGGAGGTTTTCTGCTATTTCTTCTCCAGTGATAATGCACTGGTTGAGAAGTTCTTGGAGTTCGGTGGGGTTGAGGTCGTCTCCGGTGATGGCGATGGTGTTGTGTGGTTCTTGTTGTTCCCATTGCCCTTGTTGTTCGAGCCAGACGAAGGGGCCGATGCCTTCGATGGCGATACGTTCTGAACCGTAGCTGTTGATGCAGAGTGTTCCGCGAAGTCGGCAGTTGCCTTCTGCTAGGTGTGGTAGTGCGGAGGCGAATCTGTCGTGGTGGAGGATTCCGGAGGTTGTGAGGACGACGGTGGTGAAGTTTTTTCCGGTGCGTATGGCGGTGTTGATAGGTGTGTGTTGTGGGGTTTCGTTGGTGATGGGGGTGAGTTCTTGGGTGTTGATTCCTAGGTGTCCGGCTTGTGCTCGTTGAATGCTGTCTTCTCGTTGGTGGCATCCGCAGATGGGTTGTGTTGTTTCTGTGCAGGAGATGATTTTTAGGTGTGTTCCGAGGTGTGCGAGGAGTTCTTGGGCGCGGTGTTTTTCGGTGTCGGTGCTGTGGGTGAAGGGTATTTCTGAGGTGATGGCGGTGTCTGCCCAGGCGATTTCGGTGATGATGAATTCTCCGGGGGTTCGTTCGTCTTCGCAGCCGCCGTTGAGGCCTCGTTGTTCGAGGGGTTTGTTGTCCCAGAGTTCGTCTTCGATGGTGCTGATGTCGAGGGCGAGGATGGCGCTGTGTATGTGGTGTTCTAGTTTTTCTGCGACGTTGATGACGGTGTTGAGGGATACTCCTGGTGGTAGGAGGATGAGGGTTTCTTCTGTGTTATCTGATAGTTGTAGGCAGTCGGAGAGGAGGAGTGTGGTTGCGCAGGATGAGCAGTTACTTTTGAGGATGATGTCGGTGGTTTTGGTGGTCTCGTGGTGGTTTCGGGTGACTCGTATGGTGATTTTTTCGGGGTGTGCGTTTTCTTCGGGGTCGAGGATGTCGAAGCTGAGGATGGTAGGTGTAGTGTCGGTGCTATTTTTGAGTGCTTTGAGTGCGGTGTTGAGGGCGTTGTCTCGTGCCCAGTGGCTCAGTGAGGAGATAGCTGTGATGGACATACACCCAAGCATAAATGAGAATCGTTCTCATGTAAACTTCAGAAGAAGCGTGTTATTCAACACGAGATATTAAACGCCAAGGCCCCCTTAGATTGGGGGCCTTGAGCAACACACAGACATTGAATGCATGAGAAGATCACGCGTTCTAATACCTATAGTCTAAACGATAATGATTCTCATATACAAGAGTTGTGCAGAAAAAGTTTTAACAAATCATCAAGCCTCTGAAGAAGACCCACTAGCACGCCGAGCCTCCTCAAACGCACTCTCATCCACGACATGAACCTTACGTACCACCGCAAAATACACCATCGTCAAAACCACAAAATACGCAACCCCAACCGTAGCAGGAGCAATCGTCCCCTGAGTAGCAAAAAGCGCAGACCATACGGCACAAAGTCCTACAATTCCCAGAGCACCCGTCGCACGACCACCCCAAAGACGAAACGCAGACGAATTACCTTCAACACGTTTAAACGCAAGATACGCCAAAAGAATCAGAACCCACACCGTCAAAGCACTCACCATAACCAGCGTAATCATCGTGCCAAAAGCATCACCAGGTTTAAACACTGCCAAAAGAATAGCTAAAACAACACCCAGCGTAGAAAGCCACATCGCCCGAACAGGAATACCTTGACGATTCGTACGAGACATCATCCGAGGAGCCATAGAATCAGCAGCCAAAGAATGCATCAAACGAGTACCCGCATAAAGATTTGCATTCGCCGCAGAAAGCGAAGCCACCAACACCACAAGGTTAGTAATCGTCGCAATCGCAGGAATACCCAGCTCAGAGAACACCAACACAAAAGGTGAACCCTCAACTTCCCCATTAAACGTTGCAGCCTGACGCCAAGGAATCACCGAAACAACCACAAACAACGAAAGAATATAAAACGTTGCAAGACGCCACATCATCGCTTTGGCAGAAGAACGCACCGAACGAGCCGGATTTTTCGCTTCAGCAGCAGAAATAGAAATCATCTCAATACCACCAAAAGAAAACATCACAATCGCCAACGAAAGCCACACAGACTTAATACCACCCGGCATAAAACCACCGTCATCGCTCAAATGCGCAACACCCGTAGCAGCATGCCCCGGCAGACCGAAGAACACCAAGCACAAACCCACCAGAATAAAGGCACTCAGCGCAATCACTTTCACCGACGATAAAGCAAACTCCATCACGCCAAAATAATGCACAGAACGAATGTTCAACAAGATAATTAGGACACCAAAGGCCACAATGCCAACCCATAACGGAAGCTGTGGCCACCAGAACTTCAGATAAGAGGCCACCGCAACGAGCTCAATACCGGTAATGACCATGGTGCACGTCCAATAAGCCCAACGCGTCAAGAACCCGGCGAAAGGCCCAAGATACTTACCAGCGATAGACCCAAAACCGCCGCGCACCGGAGAATGAACTGCCATCTCCCCCGTTGCTCCGCCAATAATGGCAGCAAGCAAAGAGCCACAAGCATACGAGAGAATAACTGCTGGACCAGCTAACGCAATAGCGCTACCAGAGCCAAGGAAAAGCCCCGTACCTAATGCTGAGCCCAACACAATCATCGTCATCTGACCATGGGTCAAAGAACGCTTAAGGTTTCGAGAATCTTCGAATGTAGATCTAGTCACCGAAGTTGCCACAATATATATCCTTTATGATGCGAGAGTTCCTCGTCCTCCGTAGAGTTTTCAAAACTACCAAACGATAGACAGAACCCTCAAAAAGATGAAGAAGATAAACAAAAAGAGAAGAAAAACGTTACGGTTCGCACCATATGATGCGCGATAGTTCATATCAACCGTGCAATATGGTGCGAACCGTCTAGTGTGTTATCCACTAGTTTTGATAATGCTCAACATGTGAACGAGCCTCTTCAAAAGCAGTGTCATCAACGTGTTGACGAGAGCGAACACCTGCAAAATAGACCACAGTGATGAGGGCGAAGAAGCCAACACCAACCATCGCAGAAGTGGTCATATTACCAATGAAGAAAAGCGCTAAGAAGGTTGCAAAAACACCAATTAGACCTAGTAAAGCAGTTGCAGAACCGCCCCATACACGGAATGGAGAACTGTTACCCTCAACGCGTTTAAAGCTGATGTAGCTCAGAAGAATCATCGTCCACGTAACAAGGACGCAGAGAATGACCAAAGCCATCATCAACGAGAAAATACCGCCAACACCAGAAATAGCCATCACAATAGCAACAACAGAGCCAAGCATCGAAACGCCTAAAGCAAGTGCCGGAATACCCTGCGAGGTGGTTCGCGCAAAAATTGCGGGCGCCATACGGTCGTGTCCCAAGGCGTGAAGCTGCCGTGTTGCGGCGTAAAGGGCGGCATTAGCTCCAGAAAGAGCAGCAATCAGAACAACAAAGTTAGTGATACCCGCAATATAGGGGATGTTCAGTTGAGAGAAGACGAGCACAAAAGGAGAAGTCTCAATCTCTCCGTGCAAGGAGGAAGCTTCACGCCAAGGAATGACAGAAACCACAACGAAAAGTGCTAGTACATAGAACGTTGCAAGACGCCACATCATCGCTTTGGCTGAAGCTCGAACCGAACGCACAGGGTCTTTCGCCTCTGCAGCAGAGATAGAGATAAGTTCGATACCGCCGAAGGAGAACATCACGATAGCCAAGGCGAGCCAGATTGAGGACAATCCATTTGGCATGAATCCGCCGTCGTTGGTGAGGTTTTGGATACCAACTGCGGGGCTTGATGGAAGACCAACAAAAACCAGCAATAAGCCAAAGATGATGAAAACGATTACGGCAATAACTTTGATGGAAGAAAGGAAGAATTCAAGTGTTCCAAAAGATTTAACGCTCGTGAGGTTCAGCCCCACAATGATTGCCCCTGAGAGGGCAACCCATATCCAGAGAGGTACGGTGGGGTACCAGTAGGTCATGTATTGTCCGACGGCTACAAGTTCGGCGCCGGTGAGAGGTACAGTCGTCGCCCAATATGCCCATCGTGTAGTGTATCCGGCGTAGGGGCCGAGGAATTTTCCGGCGAGTGTGCCAAAGCCACCACGAACGGGATAGCGTACGGCCATTTCGCCGGCACAAGCGCCGATGATTGCGGCAATGAGTGAGCCAATCATGTAGGAGATAATGACGGCTGGGCCGGCAATGGCAATAGCTCCGCCAGAGCCGAGGAATAGTCCAGTGCCGACGGCTAGTCCGAGGGCAATCATGGTCATTTGACCGTGGCTCAGTGAGCGTTCGAGTCCGCCGTCTGGGGTGGGTTCTTGTTGAGAAGCCATGGGGTGTACCTTATGGGTGTGGATGGTAATGCATATACATGCATATTGGATGATATATATGCTACAGCTCTTGGCTCACTCTTTCGGAGTTTTGTTCAGATTATGGTCTTTTAGATGCGCCACATCTTATCTTCTCTATACAGCATTACGAATCTACGAAGAAGCCGTCTCAGATACGCTCCGATAAGTTGGCTCATTCTTCTTAAACCACGAAATCACCGGAACAGTGACGGGCATCAGCACAAGTTCGACAAGACATTTATAGAAATAGCCGACAAGAACATAGTTGAGGTAATTATCAAAAGTACTAATTCCAAGAATCGGTGCAGCAACCGTGCAGAAAATAATAGTGTCTGCCAGTTCGCCTACTAGGGTAGATCCAACAAGCCGACCAACAAGGAACTTGCCGTCAAAACGTTTTTTCATGGCAACCATAACCCATGAGTTCAGTAGCTGGCCAATAAGGTATCCAGCAAGAGAGCCAGCAACAATCAACGGTACCGGACCCAGCACAGCTTCTAAGGCTTGTTGGTTCTCGTAGTAGTCTGCACTCGGAAGTTTAATGAGTATCCAGAAACTAAGGCTTGCAAAAGCTGCCGCTAGAAACGAGATAATAATGACTCTACGAGTGCGCGCAAAACCATAAATTTCGGAGAGAACATCCCCAATAATGTAAGCCAAGGGAAAGAGGAAGAAACCGCCGTCAGTGAGGATACTGCCGAAAGCAACACCTTTCGTGGCAGCAATGTTAGAGAGGATAAGAATAATAGCCGAGGCACACAGTAATAGGTCGTAGTAGGTACGAGAAGGCTGGGCATAGTGTTGTTGTGAGGCGGTGGCGGGCATAAAGTCGCTCCTTGAACTTAAATAGGTAGGGAGTGTCATTGAGATATGCTGCCCGTCTGCCACCCAGGCATTTTCTCTAGAAGAAGTATAGTGCCTTCAGGGTAGAAGATAAACTTCTGCGGTGACGAATTTTATGGTCATACATAGTATTCGTCACCGCAGAAGTTACGATGCACTCTCATACTGCACGTTGTCATAAACACTCCAAGAGTGTTACAGCGCAGCTTGTGTAGGGATGGTGCTATTGGTTGATTTGGTAGAGCGCATCAAAGGGCGCGTTAGAACGGACGCGTTCTGCGATACCGGTACTCACAAACTTTTTCGCCTGTTGTGCTGCTTCAAGGGGTGTTTTTCCTTGCGCCAAGTAGCCGGTAATGGCAGCGGCAAGGGTACAACCTGCACCGGCGACAACTGCACCATCATCAATTTTGGGTGTTTCTAATACTTCGAGGGTGTTTCCGTCATAGTAGACGTCCACTGCATTATCACCTTCGAGTCGGATAGAACCTTTTGCCAGAACTGTTGCGCCAGACTTTTCGTGGATGATGCGCGCTGCTTGCTCTAGTTCTTTAACGGTGGTGATGGAATCCATACCAGATAGGCTCATTGATTCAAAGTGGTTCGGGGTGACGAAAGTTGCCAGCGGTAGAATTTTTTCTTTAAGAGCGTTGTCAATATCTAATGCGGCACCGGGTTCTTGTCCCTTACAGATAAGTACGGGGTCTAGTACGAGGTTTTGGGGGGTGTGTTCTTCAAGGAAGCGTGCCACTGTTTCGATGGTGGGTACGGTGCCGAGCATTCCAATTTTCACGGCGTCAAGATTGTAGGTTGCGTGCACTACTTCTAATTGGTCGTGCACAGTCTGAGCGTCCACGGGAACGAAGCGATGTGCCCAGTCGTTCTTAGGGTCGAATGAGACAATGCAGGTAAGTGCGAGGGAACCATAAACGCCGAGGGCTTGGAATGTTTTGAGGTCTGCTTGTGCGCCTGCTCCGCCGGTTGCCTCGTTACCGGCGATGGTTAACGCGTAGGGTCGTTTTGTCATAGCGTCAATGTACCGCGTGGTAGCGATATTCGCTCGTTTTTTACACTAAACCCGTGTTTTTGTGATTCAGACTACTCTGCATTCTGAGATTACGCTGACAGTTTTCCGGTTTTTGTCACTATCTGAGCAAAGTTAGTATACAGTAGCGTTATGCCTAGAATTTCTGCAGCCTCAAACGCGGCACAACGCGAGAACACCAAACGTGCCATTCTCGACTCTTTTGGTCGACTCCTCTATATGCGTGGACTACCCGGACTCACCATGACCGACGTCGCAAAAAACGCTGGTATTGGACGCACCGCAGTCTATAACTATTTTGCAGATATGGGCGAGCTACTTGTAGCATACGCAATGGACGAAACGGACAAGTTCCTCTCCGATCTTAACGAAGGCCTTGAGGGTATCACCAACCCGATTGACAAACTTGCCGTATATATCCGCCTAGAAATTGAGCGTCTTTCCCTACATCACATGCCACCGGGGCCAGCAATGCGTTCAGTACTCTCCCCCGAGTCTTTCGCAAAACTAGGCAAGCACGTATCCGCGTTGCAGATTGTTCTGGGGAAAATACTTCAAGAAGCTATCGACCAAGGTTACATTCTAGAGAACGATATTCGCGAAATGGCTCGTCTTATTCATGGTTCTCTCTCTTCTAGTGCAGAGCGCACTGACGAGACACCTGATGCTAAGGCACGTCAACGTCATATTGATTCAACGATTCGTTTTATTCAAATGGGTCTAGGCGCTCGTTTTGATGAGGTTGGAAATCCTGTACGTTTGGACGGAAAGAGCCCTTATTTAGTAGCTGTTTCTTAGTTATTTACGGAGCTGAGTAATGTACGGACTCTGTCTCTTTAGAGACTAGTCCTTCACCGTTAACGCTCATGGAAGTCTCATGATAATAACCATACCAATAAGAACCAGGATAGTAATTAGCTCCATAAGCAAAGTAACGGTACCCTACTAGGCAGTAACAACCATCTCTGGCTGTACACGATGTTTCCTTGACAATAAGGTCCCCTCCTACCCATCGGGTGGTATATGGGTAGAGAGTTTGTGTTTTGCCGTTTTTCGAAATGCTCCGCAAACTTCTGCCATACTCACGCTCAAGCAAAGACCATTTCATACTCGATTGGTACGCTCTATGGAAACGTAAATCAGCATCAGGTAACCAGAAGGTTTGTTGTAATCCCTGAAAAGTGTCTCCTGGATTTACATGAGAAAATTTAACGCTACAACCACCCATGCTCACACGTGGCCAGTACCGGTCCCAAGTAAAACGTCCCACGTTAGAGGGTCCGGACTCCCATCTAAGGTCAGGATTACTACCAGGTGAACCAGCATAAGCAGGAATAGCAGTAGTGGCAATAACAGCCGGAGCACTCCAAAGCGCAGACTTTACGATATAACGACGGCTAGAACTGACCATGACGAATCCTTATAACAAGCAAGCGAATCAACTTATAAAAATTATTTAAGAAAATTTTAATAGCATTATAAGTATGCGTGTGTTTCAGATTCAAGACCCTGCCAGAAGACCAATCCAGTCTAGGTAAATGAGTTCACAACGAAATCCCTGATATAGAAAAGCGTTGACACCACTTCAGCCTACTATTCGTTTTATTCCAGGGCGTCTAGGCGCTCGTTTTGATGAGGTTGGAAATCCTGTACGTTTGGACGGAAAGAGCCCTTATTTAGTAGCTGTTTCTTAACATATATTTTTTATATATACACGTGGGGTTTGATAAGATTTTTTATCAAACCCCACGTGTATTTTTTAAGAAGATATTATTTTATGATTTACTATTCTTTTAAATGCATTGTTCCCGCAAAGATTTATTGTGCGGAAACAATGCTGTTATCTAAACGATAGATTTTTATACTTTTTAGATATTTAACGTGTAAATGTTTGAGTATCTAAACGGCCGTTCTTGTCTTCCAAAGGTCCACCGTTAATACTCATACGGATTTGGTAAAGATATGAGCGCCATTCACTAGGATCGCTCTGATCACTGAAGAATTCGTAGCGTGGGAACCAGTAAGTTCCACCACCACGGTTTTGACCAGCCTCAGAGATATTGCTTCCACCCACCCAATAAGTTGTGTAAGGATAGACAGTCTGAGGAGCACCATTTTGAGTTGCAACACGAGGCTCGCGAGTCATATCACGAGATAGAGTTGACCAGAAGGGGCTAGAGTCTCCCTCGGGGTGGAATGTAAAGGAGTCGTAAGGTAGCCAGTAGGTGATGCTCAAGTCGGTTACAGTATCTTCTGGAAGGACGTTCTGGTATTGAACACCAAAGGGACCGCGACGGCTTGGGCTGACTCGAGTGTGGTAATCATCATAAACATCGTGGCTAACGAAGGAGCTACCATTCCAGCGAAGGTTAGGGTTGGTGTGTGGTTCATCAAATGATGCTGCATAAGCGGGGACAGCAGCAGTAGCCACAACTACTGGAGCAGCCCACGCTGCGGACTTAACTAAATTACGGCGAGTGACACTCATAATTACCTTTTTCTTATATACGTTGTGTGGTTTCCGTTGGTGAGGATTCATCAAAAATGAAGCTCAGGTAAAATCATAGACAACTCCGAGCAACCGTTCAAGAATATAAACGACATAAGAATTCAATGCAACGATAAAGATTTCGTATTTTTTCAGTTATCTAGAGGAAACTCTCGCCAATTCTTAGCTTTGAGAAAAACGACACTTTTTATTTTCGGGAGTTTTGGTGTTCTCGAACTTATCACCTAGAGAAAAAATATAAGGTTTCTTTTCATTATTTTATTGCTATTTTTAAGTGTTTCTTTGAAGCAAGAGAAAATCTAAAATACACCCTATTTACTAGTTGAAATATCCAAAAGTAGGATGTTGAAACATCGAAAAAATTCTTGAACAGTAAAGTTTAAAGAGCAACTTAGCCGTGGACACCAGTCACCCAAACAGCCCACAGATAACATTTCGCTTATCCGACACTTTTTGCGAAAATATCAGACAAATGGTCAGAAACTCTCAGACAACTTTGGTATCAGAACGTTAGAAGGCTCTAGAGCTTATCGAAAATTGTTACGTAAACCACTTACCTTTGTCCGCAAAATGAGACACAAAAAGACATAACGCTTAAAGGGTTAGAGCCTCGCGCAACAGAGTCTTTCGTCATCACAATCAAACCCATAAACATGTGAAACGGATAGAGAACACTACCATTCGGCGCTCCACGCCAAAGAGATAGGCAGTAAATATTTAAAGCAATAAGCTCATCACTATACGTAGTGATGAGCTTATTGCTTTTATGGCGGAGGATGGGGGATTTGAACCCCCGAGGGCGTTAACCCAACACGCGTTCCAGGCGTGCGCCATAGGCCGCTAGGCGAATCCTCCAAACGCTACGTAGCTTTCTCAAGCTTCACGTAAGCGAACAGATAAAAGCCTACCGCACTTTTTAAACGTTCGCAATTCCTAGCCCCTAACTTTTTCGTTAGCTACACCACTGACTGTTTTTTGCTTCACCACCTTGTCAGCTTTCTTTCAATGACTTTATGAGGTAGACTCTGTATCAGCCTCTTACGTGGCGTTATCTTGGAGAACTCCCCCAGGGTCGGAAGACAGCAAGGGTATCTGAGCTCTGACGGGTGCGTAAGGGGTCCTTTTTTATGCCCAAGCTTTACAAAAAGCATCTTCTGCTCTGCGTGGATAAATTACCCTTAACACTGACCTATTCATTAGACTAGGGTGCAAGATTCTTTTTTATTGCACGAATGTATAGGGTTGAGCTGTGAGCACTGCACTTTATCGCCGTTACCGCCCAGAATCCTTTAACGAGGTTATCGGTCAGGAACACGTCACCGAACCACTCATTACAGCGCTAACCAATAACCGCGTCAATCATGCCTACCTGTTCTCGGGTCCACGAGGCTGCGGTAAAACAACGTCTGCTCGCATCCTCGCGCGCTGCCTCAACTGTGCAGAAGGCCCAACACCCAACCCTTGCGGAGCCTGTGACTCGTGTAAAGAGCTTTCTCGCCACGGCGGAGGATCGCTGGACGTCATTGAAATGGACGCTGCCTCACACGGTGGCGTCGACCATGCTCGAGATTTACGCGAACGAGCAACTTTCGCACCGGTTCGTGACCGCTATAAAATCTTCATCATTGACGAAGCGCACATGGTCACTCGCGAAGGGTTTAACGCTCTTCTTAAAATCGTTGAAGAACCACCAGAGCACATTAAATTTATTTTTGCGACGACCGAACCGAATAAAGTCCTCGGAACAATTCGTTCTCGCACCCATCACTACCCTTTCAGACTTGTTCCCCCAAGCACTCTCTCTTCCTACCTATTGCAACTGTGCCAAGAAGAAAATGTGCAGGTTGAAGACGGCGTTATCCCACTGGTAGTTCGTGCCGGTGGTGGGTCTGTTCGCGATAGTCTATCTATCCTTGATCAGTTGATGGCAGGTTCTCAGCAACAACATATTTCCTATGATGTCGCTACGTCTTTACTAGGATTTACCCATAGCGGACTTTTAGACGATGTTATTTTTGCTTTTGCTCAAGCAAATGCTGCTGAAGTTTTCCATGCAGTAGACCGTGTTATTCAAACAGGACAAGATCCCCGCCGATTTGTTGAAGATTTGTTAGAACGTCTGCGTGATTTGATTATTATTCAGGCAGTTCACGGATCTGTTGAGAGTGTCCTTCAGAATATGAGCGCCGATCAGGTTGAACGTTTACGCCAACAGGCCTCTGCTTTCGGCCCAGCAGAGCTCTCACGAGCAGCAGATGTAACCAGTCATGCGCTTAACGAGATGAGTGGTGCGACATCACCTCAGCTTCACTTAGAGTTGTTGTGTGCTCGTATTCTTTTGCCGGCTTCTGAGAAGTCTATTGGCGCTGTCGGCGCACGTTTAGATCGCCTTGAGCGTCGTGTGCGTTCTCTTGTTGAAGAGAACGAGGACGATTCTAGTCGTTCTACAGCTCGTGCAGAGTATTCGTTATCTGCGAGTGAGCAGGGCGCTCAATCGATGAGTCGTCCGCCGTTATCTGCTCCGCCGTTGGCTTCGGTTCAGCCCGCTCAGCCCGCTCAGCCCGCTCAGCCCGCTCAGCCCGCTCAGCCCGCTCAGCCCGCTGCCGAGGATACCTCATCTTCCCACACAGCAAACACCCCCTACGCGCCACTCACAGGAGCAGCACTTCTCAACGCCATCACCACACGATGGAAAGAAGTTCTCGAAGCCATACCCGAAAGCCAAGCACAAGAAAGATTTGGCCAATGCAATCCCTGCGACTTCACCAACAACGCCCTCTATATCGAAGCTGATATTCAAACACTACGAGGCGTTAAAGAATTCCTCCCCCTCCTCAAAAACGCCCTCTTTAAAGTCTTTGGCACTCGCTGTGATATTCACGCAAAAGTCCTTAAAACTACACCTCAAAACACACCATCACACCAGCCCTCCCCCGCTACGTCAACAGAGCATCTTCAAAAACCAGCCGTTGAACAGCCTCAACCACAGCAACAGTGGAACGAGCATCTACAACCCCACACCGGAAAAGACCCAGAATTCAGCCCCGAAAACTGGAATAACCCCGTCACCGATTGGGAAGTAGCGCCTGTACCCTCACACCCTGATGAGGAACAGCCGATAGAATCCTCATCACCAGAACAGGCTAAAACAACAGTTCTTAGCCCCGTACCAGACCCAACTGAAGAACCAGAAATAGCAGAGCCAGTACATAACAGTATCGCTAACGTCGAATACGAACCAGCTGATGACGCAGAGGACGATGATGTAGACGATTTTGTCGAAGAGCACCCTCATTTACGTGTTATCGACGGACAGGCACCACCCCTACACGACTCCGCACGAGAGAATCACCCCACTTCACAGCAATGGAAACGCCCCGACATCTCCGTTGCACCAGAACAGCCTGAAGAAGCTGAGGACGAAACTCAAAACGTAGAAAACGACGACGAAAAACACGAAGATACAGCACCAAGCTTCCGCGAAAAATATGCCAAAGAAGTGGCTGAAGGAAACCGCGCCGTACACGAAAAGGCTCAAGAGGTTCACGATAATAATCCCGTAGAAGAAGACTTCGTCCCCTCTGATGAAGACGAACCTCTAGAGAAGGTTATGCTCATCGGACAACGAGCCGTCGAAAAAATTCTTGGTGGAGTTGTCATCGACAACATCAAAAACTAACCACATATTCTTCTACTTGCGTTCTACCCATATATAAGGAGCTCTCTCTATGTACGATGCTGCGGTGCAGAACCTCATCGATGAGCTTGGCAGGTTGCCAGGTGTTGGACCAAAGTCTGCCCAACGTATCGCCTTTCATATCTTGAATTCTGATTCTTCAGAAATGCAGAAACTTACCAATGCGATTAATACCGTCAAAAACACTGTGAGTTTCTGCCAAGTATGTGGAAATATCTCCGAAACAGATCAGTGCGCTATCTGTCGGGATGAACGTCGCACCCCAACGACTTTATGCGTCGTTGAAGAATCAAAAGATGTGGTCTCGATTGAACGTACTCGTTCTTTTCACGGACGATACCATGTCTTAGGCGGGGCGATTAACCCTCTAGCGGGGCTTACCCCCGAACAGCTTCGTATTCGTGAACTCATTGCGCGCCTTGCTGACGAACGTATCGAAGAAATTATTTTAGCGATGGATCCAAACCTCGAAGGTGAAGCAACAGCAACATACCTTTCTCGGTTACTTGTTCCTTTAGGTGTTCGAGTTTCACGTCTAGCTTCTGGGCTGCCCGTGGGCGGAGACCTCGAATACGCCGATGAGATTACCCTTGGACGAGCGTTAGAAGGTCGCCGTATTATTGCTGAAGGTAACCGCCACAGTACAGAAAATCATGCAGAGGCGTTTACTCAAGCTGTTGCTGAAGACCAAGAACGACAAGCTCAAAATACGCCGGCACCACAACCTCGCCAAAGATGGAGTGGTTCAATGTTTGAAGAGCTATCTGAAGAACATGAAGATGCACCGCAGCAGGGCACCCTCAACGAACCGCTTTTAGAAGAACTCGATGCCGAAACGATAACGGAACCTGAGGGTAGCTCTCGCCCAGAAGAACAAGATGGTTCTTCATCTCAGCAGCAGAGCTATCAAGAACGCTTAGAGGAATTAAAGAAAACTCCGCTACGCACCCCAACCCCTCAGATTCCGCCTATCCCGGGGCGAACGTATGTGAACCCTTGGCAATAAATCGTACTGAATGTTGTGTTCAGACGTTTTATAGTGTGCCGAAGAAATCTACCTGTTTTTCTTGCCCGTTCAAATAGTCTGGTAGCCAATAGAATTCCCATGCCGGAGCTTCATCCTGTAAAACGGTTCCCCACCGTTCGGGGCTAAAGGCTGTTAGCCAGTATTCTCCGTGGGTGTTTCGTTCTAAATACCCGTAGTCAACGAGTTCTCGTCGGAGGTATGCGAAGTCTGACCACAATTCGTTAAGAATGTGGTTTACTTCTTGTTCGGTGTAGCTTTGGCCCCTCTGAAAATAGTTGATGAGGTAGAGCAAAATATGTGCTCGTGTTCGACGTTTTGAGGGAATGACCGTCATCGCGCCGTCTTTAAAGAATCGGGAGACGATGGTTTGGTGTTCTTGGTAGGCTTCTTTACGCGCGCTCTGGTGCTGTTCTTCGTACTCTTTAAGTAGTTCCATGCGAGCGGTGGTGTAGTTTACCCCTGTTTGTTGCATGCGAGCGCGTACTTGAGTTTTGAAATTACGTTGAGTTGTCATGGATAACCCTTACATGTGTATCCCTAGCCTACTTTTCGTGTTATCTGATGTTATGAACTCAATATGCACCACGTCGTGTGCCGCCCTTTTGTTGTAGAAGTGGGGCGGTGTTGTGTTGCAGTATGTCCCATGAGGAGTCTTTCCCCTTTACGGTGCATTGTTTAAGCTAGGGTTCAACGATGCCGTTAGGCGTTAGGGTTCGCCTAAAGTGAGGATACATCATAGGGCACGAAAAACACAATTAATATAGTGTTTCAGGTTACACAATATGGGTTAATATGAAGTAATCTGTGTAGCAATGTCTACGTTTGAGACGCGTTTACCACTTGAACACTGAACTACTCTAGTATGGATGCAGAATCGTCAGCCCTCTGACGGTTATTTCAGAAGAAAATCTAGTGGAGTAAGTTTATGAGCCTGATTGTTCAAAAATTTGGTGGTTCATCGGTCGCAGATGCAGACGGTATCAAACGCGTAGCCAAACGTATTGTAGATACCCGAAAAGCAGGGAATGATGTGGTAGTGGTCGTCTCCGCTATGGGAGATACCACCGATGAACTATTAGATCTTGCCGCAGAGATTACTTCAGATTCTTCTCCTTCACGAGAACTGGATATGCTTCTGACCGCTGGTGAACGTATCTCTATGGCAGCGTTATCTATGGCGATTAACAGCCTCGGGGTCAAAGCGAAATCTTTTACCGGTTCTCAAGCTGGGATGATTACCGATGGCGTACACGGCGCTGCTCGTCTTGTAGAGGTTACTCCGCAACGTATTCATGCCGCATTAGCAGAGGGCGATATTGCTATCGTTGCCGGTTTTCAGGGAATGAACCGTCAGACCGGTGATATTACAACGTTAGGGCGTGGCGGGTCAGACACTACCGCAGTCGCGTTAGCTGCCGCTTTAAATGCTGATGTCTGTGAGATTTATTCTGATGTCGATGGTGTTTTCTCAGCTGATCCGCGTGTTGTTCCGACCGCCCATAAGCTGGAGACCATTACTAGCGAAGAAATGCTTGAGATGGCAGCAAATGGTTCAAAAATTTTGCATCTACGCTGTGTAGAGTACGCGCGCCGTTTTAACTTGAAATTACATGTTCGTTCATCATTTTCTGAGTTGGAGGGAACACTTGTTATTCCCGAGAATTCTGAAGAACTGACCCCTAACCATTTAAAGGAGATTCCCTTGGAACAGCCCCTCATCTCTGGTGTTGCACATGACCGCAGCCAAGCAAAAGTTACTCTTATTGGGGTTGTTGATACACCGGGTTCTGCTGCGAAAGTCTTTGGTTTGCTCAACGAAGTTAACGTGAATCTGGACATGATTGTTCAGAACGTTTCTACGGACCGCCCTGACGTTACCGACATTACTTTTACTCTTCCTCAAGATCAGGGAGCAAAAGCTGTGAGACGTCTAGAGCAGGCACAAGAAGAGGTCGGTTTTACGGAGCTACGCTACACCGAAGAAATTGGTAAGCTCTCCTTAGTTGGTGCGGGTATGAAGGCTCATTCTGGGGTGTCTTTCACCTTCTTTGAGGCGCTAAGCCAAGCTGGGGTGAACGTTCAGATGATTTCAACCTCAGAAATTCGTATTTCAGTCATTACTGATTTAGACAAGCTCGACGAAGCGGTACGCGCCGTGCATACGGCTTTTAATCTTGACGCTGAAGGCGAAGCGACTGTTTACGGTGGTACAGGTCGCTAAAGACTCACGCAGATTCTATGATGCCTCAACGGTAAAATACTTCCTATGAGTTTTTCCGTTGAGGCATTTTCATGGGTTCTTTATGAGCCTGAGCAGTGGCAGAAGTACGCGCGTGAACATCACGAACGTGCCGCTGTTTTTGCGGACCCATATTTAGCAAGACGCCATCGCGGAGAAAAACACCCCGTTGAGGATTTCCTTTTCACCTACTACACCCTCAAGCCTGCACAGTTTAAGCGTTGGCATCCCGGTGCTGGTGTTATTTTGCTTGATGCATCTGAGTATGCTCAGCAGAAATTTTATATGCGTCTAAGCGCTGAAGACATTGCGCAGTTACCTCTTAGCGAAGCACACAAAGAACGTATTTCTTCTAGCGATTGTGCTGTTACGGTTGATATTGCACAATTTTTGCAACGCCGTTCTGAAGCCGTGAGTTATATCTATCAAATCCTTTCGAATACTGCCCAGAAAAATGGTTTTTTCGGGTGTTTTGGGATGCACGAATGGGCGATGGCGTATCGTTCCGTAGAGAATAATATCCGCCATGATTATTTACCCTTACGGTTAGGTGCTGAAGGCACTAATGAGGTGGTAGATTCTCATCGTATCCGTTGCTCACATTTTGATGCGTTCCGGTTCTTCATGCCACAGGCTGCCCCAAAGAATGAGCTACAACCAACCCGTCAGCAACAGCGTGTTCTTGAACAGCCAGCATGTTTGCACGCAAACATGGATATTTACAAGTGGGCGTATAAGCTTCTTCCTTTGGTTGATTCTCAACTTCTTCTGGATTGTTTTGAGTTAGCGTGGCAGGTGCGTGAACTTGATATGCGGGCAGCCCCTTATGATCTCCACGATTGGGGTTATACCCCTGTTAAGGTGGAAACTCCTTCCGGTAAAGCAGAATATGTGCGTTATCAACGTGATTTTGCAGCCCGTGCTCAGCAATTACGTACCCGTCTTTTAGAACGTGTTTCTTCGGTGTATTCTCCTGAACTGT
>NZ_JBLXXZ010000013.1:0-58711 GCF_048513015.1 Rothia sp. P7181
GGAAGATTTTACAGAGCGTCGTGGTGCGTTGAGAGCAGAGTTAGCACACTGTTCTAAACCCACCTCGTATTAGGCTCATGGCTGAAGCGATACGCCCAAGCTACGCCAAGGCTAGCCGTTATTAATCTTGGTGTTTATCGTTCATATAACGGTAAATGAACGCTGCCATAGCATCGCGCTGTGTTGGCTGGTAGGGGCGGAAAGTCCCGTCATCCCACCCTCTAGTGATGCCTTGTTCAGCGAACCACGCAATCTCACGGGCAAAAATTACCGAAGAATCAATGTCTTTGAACATCGATGGCACCGGCGCCGTATATTCAGGAGAGCCAGCAAAACGGTAGAAGAACACTGCAATAGCGTCACGTTGTGCCGGCGCATGGGGACGGAATGTTCCGTCTTCCCACCCTCTAGTGATGCCTTGTTCTGCTAACCATGAGATTTCTTTATAGAAAACATGGTCAGTCGGTACGTCTTTGAACGGTGAGACCGCTGGTGCCGTATATTCTGGTGAGCCTGCCATACGATAGAAAAATGCGGCTACAGCAGCACGGTCAAGCTGTGCTAATGGCCGATAGGTTTTATCAGGCCAACCACGAGAGATACCGCTTTCTCCCATCCAGTTGATTTCGGTATAGAACAGGTCTCCAGGGTTAACATCACGAAAATATGGTGTTGTCACCTCTGGTTCTTTGCTTGGCTCTGGTGTTGCAGGCTCTTCAACTACCGTTTGATGTACGGGGAGTTGATCTCCAACGAATTCAACCTGAGCGGTTTTTTGTGTTTCTGTGGAGGTGACTTCAAAAGTGGCTTTTGGTTGGAAGTAGCCTCGTTCTAGGTCTTCCTCGGTGATGCGGTGAGATGCAGTATGGCATTGGTAGGTTGCGTCAGCTTTCAGGTTGAGCCACCGGCAGTTTGGTGCGTTGGGTGGGAGGAATCCGTCCTCAAAGTTTCCGGCAATGGGGACGGAGTGAACAGTGCCTTCTGAGGTGTTATGCACAGTGAAGCGGTAGTTGATAACATCGCCGACTTCATAGCTGTCTTTGGTATCACCAGCAACAGTTCCAGAGATGTCTAGAGCCGGTTCTAGATTGATCGCACGAACGTAAACGGGTTCGCCACGGTACGTGCTTTCGCCTGTTTTAGAGCGGTCTGCTGTTGAGACAGCGTTAAAAGTTATTTCAGGGATAAAGTATCCGCGGTCAAGGTCTTCTTGAGTGACCGTGTGTCCCGCTGTTTTACAAACATAGGTTGCGTCAGCGCCGAGGTTGCGCCAACGGCAGTTTGGCGCGTTGGGTGGAAGGAAGCCGTGGTCGAGATTTCCTCCGGTGGGTACGGCATCAACAGTTTCTCCGCTGGTGTTCGTAACACGGAAGGTATAGGGTACGACATCTCCTACGTGATAGGGGTTTTCTGAGATGTCACGGTCAGCTGCTTGTCCTTCGCTCAAGACCACTTGGAAAGGTGTTTCACTGGTGCGGTTTACTTGTGCAGAGAAGGTATAACGTGATTGTTTTCCTTGCGCCTCAGTAAAGACAACATCGAGTGAACCGCTGCGTGCTTGAGCGGTTGCAGTGAGCGGAATATTGACGACGGTACTAGCGCCAGCGTCAAGGGTAGGAACGTTTACGTCTGTTGCGGTGAATCCGCGGTTGTCATGGACGGTAACGCTACCACTTACGGGGTGTTCTTCTTGGTTGGTAATTGTCACGGGAATAGTCGTAACGCTATTTTCATCGACGGCGATGTCTTCTGCGCTAAGTGGTGCGCAGACAACGTTGAGCCAGTCTTCGTCGAAAACACCAAAGCGCATGTCATTTTGATAGCTTGCTTCGTAGAGGACGCCAAATCCTCCGCTTGATAACGCGGTTCCAGTGGAATATGCTCCGAATCCGTCTTTAAATTGTCGGATGCCTGGCCATGTTTGTCCGTCATCACAGGAGACTCGTGCGGTGAGGTTTTCGCGGGAGTTTCCGTTGTTGTTATTGGAGTTGGTGAAGATGAGTTTTTGGGCGTCTTTGCTGCCTTCTGGAGCTTCGGGGAACATCCTAAAGATTGAGGCGTTATTTTTGGGGTCGGGTAGTTGTTTGTCGAGGGTGACTTCAGAGTAGCTGTGCCCGCCGTCTTCAGAGATGGCTACTTTTCGGTATCCGGAGAAGACGAAATCACGGGAGTTGAGCATGACTCGCCCGTCAGAGAGTTCGACGACTTTGTTTTCGTCCATTTCGATACCGACGTATTCGCCACGTTTCCATGTCTTTCCGTGGTCGTCGGAGTAGACGGAGTACGCTTGGGTTTTTTCTCCACCGGCAGCTTGTTTGACGGTTCCTGTGAACTGTTGGATGAGTCTGCCTTTGTAGGTTCCGTAGCGTAGTTGGATGCCTTCACCGCTGGTGGCGAAGATAGCTCGGGCGTCTCCGGGTTGGGGGTTGTTTTTGTCTGCGCCTTGTTTGACGATGGGTGTGATGTCTCGAGGTTCGCTCCAGGTGAGTCCTCCGTCAGTGGATTCAGTGACGACTGCGCCCATAACATCAGGGTCGCTCATATCGTTTCCGTAGGCACTACCCCAGAATCCTTGGTTGTGCGATTTGACGAAGAAGGCGAAGACGCTTCCGGTTTCTCGGTCTACGACGAAGGAGGGGTCTGAGTAACCGTATTTTTGGGTTCCGTCATTGCCGAGGTGTCCTTTGGCGATATAGCTGATGTCGCTCCATGTTTTTCCGCCGTCTGTTGATCGGCGCATCACAATAGAGTTGGGGTTTGGTGCGTCTGCTGCGTTGTAGGGGCGCCCGTCCCATGCGGCAAGGACGACATTATTTCCGAGGTCAGCTAGTGCTGGAATGCGGTAGGTTGCGGAATCTCCGATGAGTTTTTCACCGAGGTTTTGTTCTTGGTAGGTGCCCGGTCCAGAGGTTGCTGGTAGGACCGGTTGTGGTGTTGCGTAAGCGGGAATGATTCCTGTGCTTGTGGTCGCTGCGATGAGCGAGAGTGCGAAAAGGCTCTTAGTGTGTTGTTTCATCGTTGAAATGCTCCATCGACATAGATGTTTAAATATGTGCTACAGCGCACATCTAAGATAAGCACCACACTAACACCAAAAGCTCAATATCTGGAACTCACGTGCAAAAAGTTTTGTTTAAGTATCTTCTCGAGTAGCTCTTTGCCATGCCGTTAGACGCCCTCGAATGCCAGCAAAATGGGCAGCCATAAGCTCTGTTCCAGCCACTGCATCGCCTTTTTTCACAGCATTAAGGATGTCTCGGTGAGCAGCAACTAAAGACTCACCTTGCTTCTGACTAGCAGGAACAACGGCATCTAGTTCTACGGAAATCACGTTATAGACAATCCAGAACACTTCCAAAAGTTCTGAAAGTAAATCATTCTTCAATGGTTCATAAAGCGATGCGTGAAACTCCCTGTCCCAGCATGACCAATCTTTACCTTCTTTAACAGCCTGTTCCATCTGAGTTACGGCATACTCAATTTTTGCTATTTGTTCATCGCTCATCAACGGTATTGCAAGAGCGATTAACCCTGTCTCTAAGGCTTGACGAACATCTGTGAGTTCTCGTGCTTCTTTACCGCCACGATGCAAGGAGGTTAATCCGCGGAATGTTAGCCCGCGAGTCATGGCTTCTAGAACACGTCCTCCAACGAATGTTCCAAACCCGTGACGGACTTCAATAATCCCTAACCCTTCTAAGACTTTGAGTGCTTCTCGCAGGGAGTTACGCCCAACTTCTAACTCTTCAATCAGTTGTTGTTCAGTAGGAAGGGGGTCTCCCGGTACGAGTTTTTCACGCAGGATTATTTCGATAATCTCGTTTTGGAGTTGATATTGACGATTTTTTGCACGTGAAGCATGAGGGACACTATTAACTTCATAAATTTTTTTAACCGCCCCCACTTGCGGTTTTGTGTTTTTTACCACGGCTCCTCTTCTCAAATCCAGAATCTTATTTTAGACGAAACTAATATTTTTTATAGAAAGTAACATCCCCTTTGATGTTGCACATCTGGGAGATGGCTACTATTCTATAATACAGGTAGGACATCCTACGTCAGGGTGTTCTTTCAATAAAACAACCGTCCACAAAGGAGTGCGACTATGCCTCACCTTAAAGACATCACCGAGCACAGCTCGACTCGCCGCAGCTTCTTCAAGCTAGCAGGCTCAGTTTCAGCAGCCACCGCTTTTGCTGCATCTATCGCAGCATGCGGCTCAGGCTCTAAAGGCTCTTCTGACGCTAAAGCAGATGGAGCAAAAGCTGGCGAGATTAACAAAGATGGCACCATTACCGCTGGTATCGCATACGATATCTCCACCACCTTCGCACCATCACAGGCATCCGGTGCTGGCCCTCTCGCAGCGAACATACACATCTTTGAAGGTCTTTATGGTCTAGACCCTGCAAGCCGCAAGCGTTACAACGCTCTAGCAACTGCAGACCCTGAAAAGATTGACGACACCACCTACCGCGTCACCTTGCGCGAAGGTGCAAAATTCCACAACGGCGACCCTGTCAAGGCATCCGACGTTGTTTACACCTACGGTAAGTTCACTGACAAGAGCTCCCTCTTTGCACAGTTCCTCTACTTCATCGACTCTGTCAACGCTGTTGATGACTCCACCGTAGAGTTCAAGTTCAACCAGCCATTCTCGCTCTTCGCTGACCGCATCTCCTTGATGCAGATTATGCCTGAAAGCGCAGAAAAAGACTTTGAAGCATTCGGTGCACACCCCATCGGTTCCGGCCCTTACAAGTTCGTTTCCGCAACCAAGGGCGACCACATCGAATTCGCGCGCTTCGACGAGTACAACGGCCCTCGCCCAGCACTCGCAAAGGCTATGAACTGGTCCATCCTCTCAGACGCAGCAGCACGCGTTACCGCTATCCAGTCCAAGCGTGTTCAGGCGGTAGAGTCTGTACCTTACGACAACATCGCAGTCTTGGAGAACACCTCCGGTCTTAGCGTCGAATCCGTACAGTCCTTCGGCTTGCTCTTCATGATGTTCAACTGCGAAAAAGAGCCCTTCAACAAGGTTGAAGTACGTCAAGCACTGTTCTACGCACTCGACATGGACAAAGTCATCAAGACTGCACTGCTTGGCAACGCAGAACCTGCAACCTCCTTCTTGCAGAAGAGCCACCCAGATTACGTTGAAGCTTCTACTGTCTACACCCACGATGCAGACAAGGCAAAGAAGCTCCTCAAAGACGCTGGCGTTGAAGACCTCACCCTCACCGTGCGTTCAACCGACCACGACTGGGTTGTTTCCTGTGTTCAGCTCATCCAAGAATCACTCAAGGAAGCTGGCATCAAGGCGACTATCGAGCCTACACCATCGTCCTCACTGTACTCCGACTACGTAGACACCGGAAACTTCGATGTTCTCATCGCACCCGGCGACCCCTCCGTATTCGGTAACGACGTAGACTTGCTCCTCTCCTGGTGGTACCGTGGCGACACCTGGCCCACCAACCGTTTCCGCTGGTCAGGAACTGAACAGTACAAGCAGCTTCAGGAATACATGAACGCTGCAACTACCTCATCAGATCCCAAAGCAGAGTGGAAGAAAGCATTCGATTTGCTCTCTGACAACGTTCCGTTGTACCCACTATTCCACCGCAAACTACCTACTGCGTGGGATTCGGAAACACTCGTTGATTTCAAGCCGCTTCCAACAACCGGCATCTCCATGCTTGGTGTAGGAACGACTAAGTAATCTCCGCTATTCCACACAGCGGTTTGTGAAGGTTTTTCCCTTTTTCCTTCACATCATGATCGGCGGTGGCTTCCGGGCATTGGTACGGATTGCTTCATTTCCGTACCACGGGAGTCACCGTCGAACCTTTTTCACACGCATTCTCTATGCGGGAGTTTCTCTTGGCTAATTTTCTTCGACTACTTGGAAGAAGACTACTTGCACTACCCATCATGCTCTTGGGTGTGACAATCCTCGTCTTCGTTATCTTGCAATTCACCCCCGGTGACCCAGCAACTATCGCCCTCGGTGAAGGCGCTTCACAAGAAGCAAAAGAAGCATATCGCGTTGAACACGGTTTAGATAAACCTCTCATCGTGCAATACTTCGCCTTCCTCTGGCGTCTGCTCCACTTTGACCTCGGCATGACCACCGCACCGGCTCAGCCCGTCATCGACCAAATCACAGCAGCATTTCCTGTCACCATTCAGCTCACATTCTTCGGTGTTCTCATCGCAGCAGTCGTCTCCCTCGTGCTCGGCGTCATCGCCGCACTCTACCGCGACCGCTGGCCAGACCAGATCATCCGCGTACTCTCCATGGCATCTATCGCGACGCCTTCCTTCTGGCTCGGTATTTTGCTCATCCAATACTTCGCACTTGACCTAGGAATTTTCCCATCCGGAGGCACCCCACCAGAAGGCGGAGGATTTGGAACATGGCTATCCTATATGACACTGCCAGCAGTAGCTCTCGCAGTACCCGTATGCGCTTCCTTAATCCGCACCGTACGCACCTCAATGGTTGAAGAGCTCGATAAAGACTACGTTCGTACCGCTATCGGCAACGGTGTTCCTTACCGTGAAGTCGTTACAAAGAACGTTCTCAAAAACGCCCTCATTACTCCCGTAACCGTTCTTGGTTTGCGTATTGGCTACCTCCTCGGTGGTGCTGTCGTGATCGAAATGATTTTCTCTCTCAACGGCATGGGCAACCTCATCTTTACCGGTATCACAGGTAACGATGTCAACCTCGTACAAGGCGTAGTACTCACCATCGCGGTGACCTTCGTCCTCGTCAACATTGTGGTTGACCTCCTTTACCTACTCATCAACCCACGAATTAGGACGGTGTAACTGTGCGCAGAGGACTCGCCGAACGACTCTCCGCCCCTGGCGTTCGCTTCAAAGCGTTGCCACTTGGTTCTAAAATCGCCCTGGGGTTCTTAGTATTTATCATCTTCATCTCCTTCGCGGCTCCCTGGCTTGCCCCACATAATCCGCTAGCTTCAACGGGAATGCCCATTGACCCGCCAAGCGCCGAATACTGGTTTGGTACAGACCGTCAAGGCCGCGATATCTTCTCACGCCTGATGTACGGTGGACAATCTTCCTTGATGGTTGGTCTTGGTTCCGTTGCCGTCGCACTTGTTGCCGGTGGCATCCTCGGAGCTATCGCAGCAACCAGCGGCAAATGGGCTTCTGAAACCATTATGCGCATCATGGATATCTTCATGGCATTCCCCGGTATCGCACTTGCCGCAGTGCTCTTGGCATCACTAGGGAACTCCATCCCCACTATCATCATTGCTATCGCGGTGGTGTACACTCCACAGCTAGCTCGTGTGGTCCGCGCACAGGTACTTGCTGCTTGGGACGAAGACTACGTCCGCGCAGAACGCGTTATGGGTGCAGCTCGCCCCTACATTCTGACAAAACATATCGTCCGTAACACCATCGCACCAGTTCTCGTATTCGCAACGGTCATGGTCGCAGACGCTATCATCCTCGAAGCGTCCTTGTCCTTCCTCTCCGCCGGTGTGCGCCCACCGAACCCTTCATGGGGTAACGTCATCTCTGACGGTCGTGCGCTCATCCTCTCTGGCGGTTGGTGGGCAACAACCTTCGCCGGTATCATCATCCTCTTAACCGTTCTTGCGTTGAACGTCCTTTCCGAAGGCATGACAGACGCAATGGTCAACCCCAAGCTACGCCGCAAAGTCGTTATCGAAGATACCGACCCAGTAGCTGGCGCTAACGGCATCACTGCTGAAGAGGAACTTGCAGAAGCAAAACTTGCAGAAATTCGCAAGCACCGCGACCTTCAAGCACAACGCGAACTAGATAACGTTCTTGTCAAACTTCGTGAGGCAGAAAACCGTCGTACCGACCGTTTCGTTGTAGATAAGAACGCTCCTGCAATCCTTGAAGTCAAAGACCTCAGCATCTACTTCCCAGAACGTTTCGGCGACACCCCAGTCGTTGATAAAGTGTCCTTCACCGTGTACGAAGGACAGACCATGGGACTCGTTGGTGAATCTGGTTCTGGTAAGTCCATTACTTCTTTGGCAATTATCGGTCTGCTCGATAAGAAAGCAAAGATTACTGGTTCTGCTGTCTTTGAAGGACAAGAACTTGTTGGAGCCCCTGAATCTGTCTTTGAAAAACTACGCGGTTCTATCATCTCCATGGTGTATCAAGACGCTCTTAGCTCGTTGAACCCCTCCATGCTCATCAAAGATCAGATGGAACAGCTCACCAGCCGTGGCGGACGTAAGTCACCTGAAGAGCTTCTACGCTTGGTGAAGCTTGACCCCATCCGAACCCTCAACTCGTACCCGCACGAGCTTTCTGGTGGTCAGCGTCAGCGCGTACTCATCGCTATGGCACTATCTCGTTCACCCAAACTCGTTATTGCAGATGAGCCAACGACTGCTCTGGACGTTACTGTTCAAGCTGAGGTCATTGATTTGCTCAATGAGCTCCGTGAACAGCTAGGATTCGCGATGATTTTCGTGAGCCACGACCTCGCACTTGTTGCACAGGTAGCGCACCGTATCTCTGTCCTCTACGCAGGTCAGGTCGTAGAAGCTGGCGCAACCGTACAGCTTCTGAAGAACCCTATGCACGAGTACACTCGTGGACTTCTAGGATCGGTCCTCTCTATCGAATCCGGTTCTGAACGTCTCTACCAGATTCCTGGTACAGTCCCCTCCCCTGGCGACTTCGCTGTTGGTGACCGTTTTGCACCTCGTTCATTACGTGAAGATGCAGATCCTCATCAGAAGCTTGTCTTCGTTCCAGTCCCTGGAGAAGACGACCACTTCTGGGCTTCTCACCTACCAGAAGACGCACAAGCACAACAAGGAGCACAGTCATGAGCAACGAAAACAGCAACAACGCTGACGCTCACCCAGAACTGCTCAACACTGTTGGGCGTAAGGCAGTAGCCCGTCTAGGTGAGACCATCATCGAGCTCAAAGATGTCAAAGTTCACCACCGTTCCCGTACTGGTGGTATCTTCAAACCAAATATCGTCAAAGCTGTTGATGGTGTTTCTCTGAAAGTTCGCCGCGGCGAAACAATCGGTCTCGTCGGCGAGTCTGGATGCGGTAAGTCTACTTTGGCGTCAGTTATCGTGGGTCTTCAAAAACCAACGGACGGAGATGTTCTCTTCAAGGGCAAGAGTGCTCTCAAACGAAACGCTGCACTACGACATGATTTCGGTTCGGATATCTCGATTGTCTTCCAGGATCCAGCTACCGCGTTGAACCCTCGCATGACAATCCAAGATATTCTCCGAGACCCGCTGGATGTGCACGGCATCGGTGATAAAAGTGGACGAGACCGTCGAGTACGTGAACTTCTACATTTAGTCGGTCTACCGGTGTCAGCTTCTGAAGCTTTGCCCTCTCAAATTTCTGGTGGTCAGCGCCAGCGTGTAGCTATCGCTCGTGCGTTAGCTCTTGAACCCAAAGTGATTGTGGCAGATGAACCTACCAGCGCGTTGGACGTTTCTGTTCGCGCGCAGGTACTTAACCTTTTGAGCGACCTCAAGCGTGAACTTTATCTGGGAATGGTTTTCATCTCCCACGATATTCAGACCGTTCGATACGTCTCTGACCGTATCTGCGTTATGAATAAGGGACGCATCGTTGAAGAAGGTAGCGCGGAACAAGTCTTTGACCGTCCTTCGCAGGACTACACACGCACTCTTTTGGGTGCGGCACCGACCTTGCTTCACGTCTAAAAAGAACACGTTATTTTAGTCAATAATTTTTTCTAAGGATTATTTATCATGACCTTTTCAGGAGTCATTCCTCCTTTGCTCACCGCTCGCACTGCAGAAGGTGACATCGACACCGATTCCATCTCACGTCTTGTTGAGCACCTTATCTCCGGTGGTGTCAGCGGTATCTTCGCTCTCGGTTCTTCTTCTGAAGTTCCTTATATGACTAACGCTGAGCGTGAACTTGTCTTACGTACTTGCGTTGAAGCTATCGATGGACGAGTCCCCCTCATCATTGGTACCAATGAGCAGACCACTGCTCGCGTTATCGACGAAGCTCAGCGTCTTTTGGCTATCGGTGGCGACGCTATCGTTGTCACAAGCCAGTATTACGCTATTGATAATCTTCATGAAGAAGAGCGTCATTTCCGTGCGATTGCAGCAGCAGTAGACGTTCCTGTTTTTGCCTACGACGTTCCTGTACGTACTAAGCAGAAGCTACCTGTTGGTCTGCTTGCGAAGCTTGCTCGTGAAGGCGTGATTACTGGTGTGAAGGATTCTTCTAACGATGATATTTCCTTCCGCCTACTAGCTCTCGAGACTGCAGATCTTGAAGATTTCAGCCTCTTCACTGGACACGAAGTGGTCTGTGATGGTGCAATGCTCTCTGGTGCTGCAGGTATGGTACCTGGTTTGGGCAACGTTGATCCTGCTGGATATGTTCGCCTTTACGAGGCAGCTCGTGCCGGTGACTGGGCACAAGCTAAGGCGGAACAAGACCGTCTGGCTCAGCTTTTCAGGATTGTCAATGTCACAACCCCCAGTGTTTCTGGTGGTGCAGCTGGCCTTGGAGCGTTCAAAACTGCTCTTGAGTTAATGGGCGTTATCTCTTCACGTCGTATGAGCACCCCGATGGAGTCTCTCAACGATACTGAAGCTGAACGTATTCGTGGCATTCTCGTTGAAGCTGGGTTGCTTTAGGCTCTAGCTTTTAGATACAGAATATAAACCAACACACACATTGCAAGGTAAAGGAATCATCGTGGAAAACAGCACCGTCGTCGCAATTTCGGTTGATTTAGGTGGCACAAAAACCGCCCTCGGAATTGTTGATCAGCGCGGTGCTGTTTTGCATCGTGCGGAGATTCCTACCCTTGCTCAGCTTGGCGGTGTGGCTCTTGCCGAGCACACCGCTGAGGCTGTGTTGGAACACATTTCTTATGCTCGTTCTCATGGTTGGGATGTTGCCGGTGTCGGTATCGGCTCAGCTGGTGTTATTGATGAGAACGGCACTGTTGTTACCGCCGCCAACGTCATTAAAGACTGGACGGGCGTTCAGTTTGCGTCCATCGTTGAGTCAATGACCTCTTTACCGACACGTGCTGTCAATGATGTTCATGCCCATGCGTTAGGCGAAGCGTGGCTTGGTGCTGCGGCTCAAGCGCCCTCATCGCTCATGATGGCGTTCGGTACTGGTGTGGGTGGAAGCTACATTGAAAATGGCAAGCTCATGCGCGGTGCTCATTCTCTTGCCGGTCATACCGGACATTTTTCTTCTCCTCTAGCTGTTGGCTTGGATTGCCCGTGCGGTGGTCGTGGGCATGTTGAAGCTGTTGCAGCTGGGCCTGCGGTTCTTCGTAAATATCTTGCGCTAGGTGGTGCTCCGGCACCGGATACGAAAGAAGTTTCTGTGCGTGCTCAACAAGGGGATGAGCTAGCTCAAGAAGCTATTATTTTCGCTGGTCAAGCTGCTGGAATTGCGTTGGGCGACCTTGCTACTATTTTTGATCCTCATCTGATTGTTGTCTCTGGCGGTGTTGTGAATTTAGGTGACCGCTGGTGGACAGCTCTTCTTGATTCTTATGCTCAAGCTGCTTTAGGTCAGGCGAAGAGCACTCCTATCGTTTTGGCAGAGCTTGGTTCTGATGCTCCTCTCATTGGCGCAGCTTCACTTATTCATCGTTCTTCATTAGCGTAGTTATCGCCATATTTTTCGATAAGGAGTTTTCATGTTTACTGCTTCTGAACTGGTTGAGTCTCTTAAAGGTCAGCTCATTGTTTCTTGTCAGGCATATCCTGGGGAGCCCATGCGTCAGCCTCAAACGACAGCTCAAGTTGCCGCTTCTGCTGTTCTTGGAGGGGCGGCAGCTGTACGTGTTCAGGGTATCGCTGATATTCAGTTCACTCGTAATTCCGTTGAAGTTCCGGTGATTGGGCTGTGGAAAGACGGACATGAAGGTATTTTTATTACGCCGACGCTTAACCATGCGTTGAGTGTGGCTCATGCTGGGGCTCATATTGTTGCTCTCGATGGAACAACTCGTGAACGTCCTGATGGGTTATCTTTAGCAGAGACTATTCGTGGTGTTCATGAACGTTCTCATGCCTTAGTTATGGCTGATTGCGATAGCTTTGAAGCAGCTAAGGCAGCTGTTGAGGCTGGTGCTGATTTTATTGGTACTACTCTTGCGGGTTATACCGATGCTCGCGCAAAAACTGATGGCCCTGATTTTGAGCTGCTACGTTCGATTGCAGAAGCAGGTTTTGACGTCCCGCTAATTGCTGAGGGCCGTATTCATACTCCGGCGCAGGCGCGTGAAGCGCTTGATGCAGGTGCTCATGCGGTGGTGGTAGGTACAGCGATTACTCACCCAATTTCTATCACGGGGTGGTTTAAAAACGCTTTGAGCCATTAGTCTCTCTGTTGGTTCTTGGAATGAACCGTTGTGGAGATTGTAAAGGGGGGGCGTGCCCAGAACTTTTGTTCTGGGCACACCCCCCTTTTTTGGAGCGTTAGTTGTTTTGACGTTTATGCGTTAGGAGTGTTTACGTCTGCTTCTTCTTCACGACCGGGGGTTCGTAGATTCCATTTACGGATAACGAAACGGAAGGTGAAGTAGTAGATAACGGCGTAGCACAAACCGATAGGGATAATCCAGATGGAGTTTTGCGAAATACCGAAGTTGAGGAGGTAGTCGATGGCTCCTGCAGAGAATCCGAATCCGGCGTGGATACCTAATGCGTTGGTCAGCATCATGGCCGTTCCGGTAAAGACTGCGTGGATAACGTAGAGTGGCCAAGCAACGAACATGAAGGAGAATTCAAGAGGTTCGGTAATACCGGTGAGGAGTGCGGTGATACCGGTGGAGAGCATAACGCCTCCGATGAGTTTCTTCTGTGATGGTTTTGCTTCTTGCCAGATGGCTAGTGCTGCTGCTGGTAGTGCGAACATCATGATGGGGAAGAATCCTGTCATGAAGACACCAGCAGTGGGGTCACCAGCGAAGAATCGGTTAAGGTCGCCTTGTACACCGTTGTAATCGCCGATGAGGAACCAGACGATGGAGTTAAGGATGTGGTGGAGACCAACGGGAATGAGCATACGGTTCAGGAAGCCGTAAATACCAGAGCCGATAATCGCGTTTGCGTAAACGGCTTCACCGACGCTCTTAAGAACTGCGTCAAAAGCAGGGTATAGGAGGCTCATAAGCACACCAAGGACGATGGCTGCGAAGGAGGTGAGGATTGGGACAAGTCGACGTCCGCCAAAGAATCCGAGCCAGTCGGGGAGTTTGGTGCGGTGGAATTTTTGCCAGAGTAGTGCTGCGGTAATACCAATAACGATACCGCCAAGAACACCGTAGTTAATTTTTTCTTGTTCGGCGCCTTCAGCTGCTGCTCCAAGCATGATAGGAGACATTGCGGTGAAGACGTTGTTAAGGACGACGTATCCGACAGCTGCTGCTAGCGCTGTAGATCCGTCACCTTTTTTCGCAAACCCGAAGCTAATGCCAATAGCAAAGAGGAGAGGCAAATTTTCGAAGAGTGCTCCACCTGCAGCGCCGATGACGCTTGCTACATCTTGCATACCAGGAAGTGCACCGAGAAGGTCTTTTTGTCCGAGGCGTAGAAGAAGGGCAGCTGCTGGAAGCGCTGCGATGGGAAGCATAAGAGAACGCCCAAAACGCTGTAAGACTTTCATGGATTTTCCGTCTTTCAGACTTTTTCGTTCCGTTGTCGCCGGGGTCGACATGGGTCCTCCTTGATAGGGGGTAGGGAGTTATTGATGTGTGTATGACCTCTGGTACTGTTTATAACCAGTGATATAAGATACTATAGTTCATGATGAAGAACCTGCCAAGAGAATATCGAGGATAAAGTTCTTAGATCACCCATAACCACTCCAACCTCAGTTAGGAAAACATCATGTTTGATGCAGAGAAAATTCTAGAAGCACTCGGCGGAGCAGATAACGTCGAAGAAATTGAAGGTTGTATCACCCGCCTTCGCGTAGAAGTTGACGACGCCGAAGCCGTAAACCAAGACGCCCTCAAAGCAATGGGAGTTCACGGAGTCGTCGTTCTTGGATCAGCAGTTCAGGTTGTTGTAGGACCAGTAGCCGACACCTTGGCAGAAGACATTCAAGACCTTCTCTAAACCCCATATACATAAACCTCCAGAAGAAGGAGACTTACCATGACACAGCTCCTCGACGTCTATGCGCCATGCGCTGGCGAACTCAAAAGCCTCTCAGACGTACCAGATGAGGTATTTTCCCAAAAAATTGTTGGCGAAGGCATCGCCATCGAACCGACAATTGAAGACGACGAAACTTTCGAGGTTAAGGCCCCGTTTGACGGCGCGATTCTCAAACTCATGCCTCACGCATTTGTCATCGCAGCTTCAACAGGGGAAGCGTTACTCGTTCACGTCGGTATTGACACCGTAGAGTTTGCAGGTGAAGGTTTTGAACACTTTGTTCAAGAAAAAGACAGCGTTACACGCGGGCAAAAACTTATGAAGGTTGATGCCAGCGCCCTCAAAGAAGCAAAATCTTTGATGTGCCCAGTCGTCGCGCTTAAACCTACACAATGCACGCTGGTTCCAGTAGAAAACTCTACGCTCTCTACAGAAACCGTCGTTTTACAGTTGTCTTCCTAGAACTATTCTTCGAGAATACTCTTATGTTGAAACATGAACGCGTCCGTGCGCAGTTAGAAGAGCTCATACACTCCAACTATCGTTCTGGAGATTGCCTCCCCGGAGAGCGTTTTCTCGAGCAAAAGTTTGGGGTCTCTCGAATTACCGTTCGACGTGCTATCTCTGAACTTGTCCAAGCTGGGCTATTAGTAAGAGTTCACGGTAAAGGCACTTTTGTCTCGCACGGACGCGTTCAATCACATCTACACCTCGCATCTTTCCACGAGGACATACGCAACGCAGGGATGACACCTGGCACCAAAGTCATTGACGCGTATTGGGAAGAACCACCAGAGAATCTTCAAAAATTCTTCCCACAAACACAACGCTTGCTCCACCTTAAACGTCTTCGCTTAGGAAATGGGCTTCCTGTCTCTGTTGATCAAAGTTGGATTCCAGAAGATATTGCTCAACCCTTTGTTCATAGCGACCTTACGTCTTCTCTCTATGAGCTCTTCTCGAGTTCTGGTACCCCAGTAGTTGGAGCGCAACAAACGGTTGAAGCAGGCAAACCGTCAGAAGATTTAGCTCACCTTTTAGAGATATCACCTCGCGAACCGGTACTCATCTTTCACCGGTATTCCTATACGCTCATTGATGACATAAAGTTTCCGATAGAACATACTGTATCTACATATCGTGCAGACCGATACCGTCTATCCATGCATGTAGAGAGCTCTTCCTCGACCTGCTCTGCACGCTAAAGTTATCACCGATATATACTTCAGAACTTATCCAAACGACAGGGAAATCACAGCTACGACAGCCCCAAGAGTCCTCACGCGCCAGTATGATGTAAAAAGACTGAAATATTAAGAAGTGCAACGCGTCTTTTCGTAGTCACATTTCTACTGTTAACTTCATGTACCACTTCTACCGATTGAGAACTATGTCCAAAAAATTTATTACCTGTGCAGCTCTCACAGGACTTCTTGCCCTCAGCGCTTGCGGCGCTCAAAATAGCACGGCTTCCTCTGCGGCCTCTAGCTCGACTCCTAGCAGCACGCCCAGCGCGACCCCATCAGCTACGGCAACCCCAACACCATCAGCAACACCTTCGGTGACCCCCACACCTAGTGAAAAGCCAACACCAACCCCTACCGTAGTTGAAGAAAAGCCAGCCGAGCCTGAGACAACAGAACCTGCTCAAGAAGAAACACCTGAAGGGCCAACCCCTGAAGAGCTAGCTTACGAACAGGCTAAAAAAGATGCAGAAGCTGCAGGTTTCCAAGCGATTAACGCCATCATCGAAGATATGTATTCGCAAGGTCTTGCCGGCTCTGCAGCCGCAAAGAAAAACCTTGCAGATAAAGTCTCCACAGCGTTATCTAATGACATCAAGTCTCGCGCTAACGCCAAAACACCTTACCGTGAGCTACTAGAACACACTCCTGAAGAGAAACTTATCCCCATCCTTGAGGATGTTAAGAACACTGCCCCCTACGCATCTCGTGTAGACACCACCGGCATGAATACCGCTGACCAGCTTGCACTTTTCATGCTTTTGGCAGATGTGAGCAACGGCGTCAACGACAGCAACTACCGCTACTATGATTTCCAAGCTGCAGATAACACCGAAGTAGACTTCAACGGCGATAACAAAGTCACGCTCAGCAACATCACCAGCAAGGCTAACGACGTTAACGCACGCTTTGTCGATATGTCTAACCCCGAAGAGAACTATAATTTCTCGCTGATTAGAACGGATCAGGGCTGGCAGCTCGAAGGACCAGTCATGCTGGACTATTTCACCGAGCAAATTCACCGCTAAAATATATTTTTATATTACGAAAGCACTCATACCCGACGTTTTCCCTTCTCATTAGGGAGAATACTACTCGGGTGTGAGTGCTTTAGTATTTCTCATAACGTGGGGTCCAATTGTCCTATCAATAGGCTAAAATGATACTCGGCTCACATATTTATTTACGTACACTCAAGGAGTGCTCACCCCAATGGCCCGTATTGTCGTCGACGTTATGCTCAAACCAGAAATCCTTGACCCTCAAGGTAAAGCCATCGCCAACGAACTACCCCGTATCGGACTCACCCAATTCACAGATGTCCGACAAGGGAAACGCTTTGAACTATCCGTCTCCGGCGAAGTTACTGAAGAACTCCTCCAACAGGCTCAACAAGCTGCTCAGGAGCTACTTTCAAACCCCGTCATCGAAGATGTTGTCAACGTTTCGGTAGTGGAGGACTAAACAAACATGGTTGAGTCTCTTAGCGCACACGAAACACCCCTCATCGGAGATTTCACAACACCTGCACCAGAAGAACAACTCAAAGACGTTCGCGTAGGCGTTATCACATTTCCTGGAACACTTGACGACAGAGACGCTATGCGAGCAGTAACACTCGCCGGTGGAACACCCGTACCGCTGTGGCACGATGAAGCCAACCTACATCAGGTTGACGCAGTCATCGTTCCCGGCGGTTTTTCATATGGAGACTACCTGCGCGCTGGCGCCATCGCAGCGAAAGCCGCCGTCATGGAAAAAGTTATCGACGCCGCACAATCCACACAGGCACTACCCGTGCTAGGTATCTGCAACGGCTTCCAGATTCTCACCGAATCACACCTACTACCAGGGTCCATGATTAAAAATGATCATCGAAAGTTTATCTGCCGAGACCAAACACTACGAATCGAAAATAACACCACCCCATGGACACGGCATTATGAGGCCGGTCAAGAAATAGTGGTCCCACTCAAAAACCAAGATGGTCAATACGTTGCAGACCCTAAAACTCTTGAAGAACTAGAAAACCAAGGACGTATCGTCTTCCGCTATGTTGACGTAAACCCCAACGGTTCACGTAACAACATCGCTGGTATCTGCAACGAACGAGGTAACGTCGTTGGACTCATGCCACACCCCGAACACGCTGTAGAACCAGGTTTTGGGCCCTCCTCCTCCGGTGATGGAAGCCGCACCCTACGTGGTGGCGCTGACGGGCTAGGGGTCTTCTCCTCCGTTTTGAGCACACTCGTTACACACCCTTAGTTCAGTTTCTTACCCATCGCAGAGAAGTCTTCTTCGATGGTTTACCACAAGGATCTACCTACTCATGAGCGATAAGCAATTCAACCTAGACACCGTAGAAAATGCTGCGGCAACCCCCAATACACAACTGCCGTGGGCTGAACTTGGTCTCAAAGAAAACGAGTTCAACGACATCGTCGCACTCCTTGGACGACGCCCCACCGCAGCAGAATTAGCCATGTATTCTGTTATGTGGTCTGAACATTGTTCCTATAAATCTTCCAAGATTCACCTTAAACAATTCGGACAAAAAGTCACCGAAGAAATGACCCAAGACCTCATGGTTGGTATGGGAGAAAACGCCGGTGTGACAAACATCGGCAATGGTTGGGCAGTCACCTTCAAAATTGAGTCGCATAATCATCCTTCCTATGTCGAACCATATCAAGGTGCAGCAACCGGTATTGGCGGTATTGTCCGTGACATTATTTCAATGGGTGCCCGACCTGTAGCTGTTATGGATCCACTACGTTTTGGCGCTATTGACCACCCCGACACTCAACGAGTTCTACCAGGTGTTGTCTCAGGTATCGGCGGATACGGCAACTCTTTGGGGCTACCTAATATCGGTGGCGAAGTAGAATTCGACTCCTGTTACCAAGCAAACCCCCTAGTCAACGCTCTTGCTGTTGGCATTATGCGCCATGAAGATATCCGCCTCGCTAATGCTTCTGGTGTAGGCAATAAAGTGATTCTCTTCGGCGCACGCACCGGTGGTGACGGTATTGGTGGGGCATCGGTACTCGCCTCAGAATCTTTTGACGACACTAAACCCTCAAAACGACCAGCAGTTCAGGTAGGAGACCCTTTCGCCGAGAAAGTACTCATCGAATGTTGCCTAGAACTTTTCAAAGGCTCTGTCGTTGAAGGTATTCAAGACCTTGGCGCAGCCGGTATTTCTTGTGCAACAAGCGAACTCGCATCCAATGGTGAAGGTGGCATGCACGTAGACCTCACAAAAGTTCTATTACGTGATCCGACCCTCACCCCAGGAGAGATTCTCATGTCAGAATCTCAAGAACGCATGATGGCCGTTGTCACCCCAGAAAATCTAGAACGTTTTGAGCAGATTATGCACAAATGGGACGTTGAGTACTCAATTCTAGGTGAGGTAACCGACACTGGTCGCCTCATCATTGAATGGGACGGCGAAATCATTGTCGATGTAGACCCTAAAACTGTTGCCCATGATGGGCCTACCTATGAACGCCCCTATGCCCGCCCTGATTGGCAAGACGAAGTACAGTCCCAACACTTTACAGGCTCTGCGGAGGACGCTCAACGCCCCACCCAAGAGAACCTTGCCGAAGCCATTATTGACTTCATGGCAAGCCCTAATATGTGTTCAAAGAGTTGGATTACAAACCAATACGACCGGTATGTTCAGGGTAATACAGCGTTATCGCAACCTGATGATTCTGGTGTCATTCGTGTTGATGAGCAGACCGGTGCAGGTGTTGCCCTAGCAACAGATTCTTCTCCACGATTTAGCTATCTTGACCCTTATACAGGCTCACAAATCGCTCTAGCAGAAGCATATCGTAACGTATGCACTGTAGGCGCTCGCCCTGTTGCTGTTTCAGATTGCCTCAACTTCGGATCCCCAGAAGACCCCGATATTATGTGGCAGTTCGTAGAATCAGTCCGCGGACTGGCCGATGGTTGTCAAGAGCTAGGCGTCCCCGTGACCGGAGGAAACGTCTCCCTCTACAACCAGACTTCTGGGCAAGCTATCAAACCAACCCCCGTCGTTGCCATGATGGGCGTCATGGACGACGTAACCCGTCGTGTGCCTTCTGGGTGGCAACAAGAACATGATGGGCAAGCAATCTATCTTCTTGGCACCACCCGTGATGAATTAGATGGTTCTGAGTGGGCGCGGTATTGCGGACACCTTGGTGGCATGCCTCCTCAAGTTAATCTAGCTCAAGAAAAACTTTTAGGTGACATGCTGGTGAACATGTCTCGTGACGGCATGATTGACGCTGCCCACGATGTCTCCTCTGGTGGTATTGCTGCTGCTGTAGCTGAAGCCTGCCTACGTTTTAATGTTGGCGCTCGTATTGGTCTTAGTGAAGTTGCTGAACGGGATGGCGTCGATTTGTTTACGATGCTGTTCTCGGAATCTACCGGACGTGTTATTGTGTCTGTTCCGCGCTCCGAAGAAGTACGTTTCAAAGATATGTGCACGGCACGAAATTATCCCTTTGCACGTATCGGCGTCGTTGATGTGGCTTCTGAAAATCTTGATTTTCAGCAGGTTGTTGTTCCACTCAATCAGCTACGTGAACGTTGGGAAAATACCATGCCACAGTATTTTGGCGAGGTAGCTCAAGGCTAGATACTAGCTACCTAAAAAATATAGGATGAGGGGTGCTCACGTCTTTTGAGGTGAGCACCCCTCATCCTATGTCGGGCTCTTCGCTAAAACATTAGAACATCAGGTGTTCTAATCCTTTCCCATAAAAACGTAGCGGAGATTGTGCCAATAACTCGCGATCTTCAACATTCCACGCATGAGAGGTGGCATCGCCACTACGCATTTGCAAGAAATTAAACCTATCGGAAGAGTAAATCACTCCCCCATCTTGATGCACAGACGATAAGAACCCCGTATCTTCACCCCGATTTCCGGCAGGAAATGGGTGTTCAAGAAATACTTCGCGAGCGCCTGTAATGGTTGGCCCCATCACGAAGTTCGTGTATTTATGCTCGCGTTCTGGGTTGCGTAGCAACGTCGCGTTATGCGCCTGAAGATGCATATAGTGTGCCTGTTTACCGACGATGTCTGCACCAGAATAAGCAAGAGCAAAAAGCATATCTTGAAGATAGTGTTCACCGTAGAGGTCGTCATCATCGACTTTTGTGATAATTTTTCCATCTGCGCTGCGCACTAGTTGGTTTAAACATTCTCCCAGAGAGAGCGTTGAGTCTGCTCGTAGTATTTGCAGTTCTATTCCGTAGTCGCGTGCTTTAGCTTGAAGCTGTGGTGTTGGTACGTCGAACCCGTGAGTGAGTAGGTTAAGTTGTACTGGAACTGGCGAAAAGCTATCAACAGTTTTAAATACGTGGTCGATATGTCCGGGTCTGTTCGTTGAAACAATAACGGTTGTTTCAGGTAGTTGGTGTGGGTGTTGTTGAGGTGTTTTCCCAGCAGCTTGCAATACTTGCATCGCACGGTGGGTGTAGGTGTGTGCAGACCATATTTTTCGTTGTGCAAGGTGCACGGTACGGTCGTTGAGCTCTGGTGAGTTTACCAGTGCTTTGAGCATATATTCTGCTTGTTTTTGGGTAGTCGCGATAGGTACTTCTTCATCGGTAAAGAAGCGCGGTATAGCCTCTGAATGAGTCGTTAGTACGGGCGTTCCAGAAGCTGTAATTTCAAAGACTCGACGAGCGCACATACTTGGTGAGTCAGTAACAGAGTTGACGTTTAAAAAGACTTTGTACGCTTTGTACGCGGTTAGCATTTTTGCGTAGGGAAGAGAACCGACAACGTGCTGGTTCAAGGGTTCTGGAAATTGATAATTTGGGTCGTCTCCAAGGAATCGTGAGAAAATTTCTAGCCCATGTTCCATGCTCGGTGTAACAGTGTGTGCTGCGCCGAGGAGCATGTCCATTTGTTCACGACGTTCTGGGTATTTATGAGCAAAATACATTCCGGCGAAGGCAATATCTCGTTCGTGGAATCCGTGTGGAGGTCGGGCAGGGTTATGGATCGCTTTTTGTGCGGCAAAGGCGAGCGCAGAGATGTTACGGTGCCCTAGCCGTTTTTGATATTCAGGAATTTTCCGTTCATCTGAGGTGAATACATAATCAAATAATCGTGCGGTAGGAAGAAAATCTTCAAAGTGTGGGGGGTCTTCTTTATTCCAAAAGATGGTGGGAATATGATGCGCCTTGCAATAGTTGATGATGTCTTTTAACGCTGTTGAGGGAGCATTTTTTCCGGTCAGTTGGTATTGCCAGGCGCCGTTATTACCTGCCCATGCTGATTCGACAAAAAGTAAATCTATTCCCGTGTTAAGTTGTTCTTCCCATGTGCTGGGGTCTAGCGCAACGGTGTTAAATTCGTAGCCCCATGCTGCAGCTGAAAAATCATCGAGGATGACGGCTACACGATATTCGTTGAAGGTGGGAGTGCGTTCTATAGGACTGGAAAACTCTGGAAAGTCGAGTCTTAGGTGTTGATTCTTCCCTGAAAAGAGTGTTTTCAGCGGGGAGGAGCGAGTAATATGGGGTCGAGCGTCAGCACCTTTAACAACGTGTTGTCTGGTGGTGAAAGCTCGAAGCTGTTTGCGCCCGCCAGTGCGTAAATGCCAGGCAGCTCGTCTAACGTAATTAATCGCTTCAATAAGGTGGGAAGAGGACGACATTGGTTTTCTCTTAGTGACGGTTCTACACTTTATAACAATCTGCTACTAATGTAGCTTGTACTAGTTTTTCATAGAAGTTAGGGAACAAGACGCTGAACAGTACACCGATTCGCACTTTTATCTATGGTTCTTGCGTTTCGCGGGATACCTTTGAACTGGTGCCTGCTCAAGATTATAAGATTCTCAATTATGTTGCTCGTCAATCTGTTATTGCGATGAGTCGAGATGCTAGTGAGCTTTTCCCTTCTGGTGTGTCGTTCTCGTCTAAGTTTCAACAACGCATGGTTGAAGGCGATTGGCAAGGTAACGCTTGGCAAGAGATCACCAGCAATAAGGATAATATTGACCTGCTCATCTGGGATATTTTTGATGAGCGCCATGGCGCATATCGTTTTGATAATGGTGCAACGGTGACGCGTTCCAGTGACTTGTTAGGTTCAGAATTGACAGAGCATGTGTCGCAAGCTTTCCTCTTTGTTTTTGGTACAGACCGGCACTTTAATTTCTGGAAGTATTGTGTCGGTTACTTCGTCAAAAGCCTTAAGAATGCCCGCCTTTTCGACAAGACCGTTGTCATTAAAGTTCCTTGGGCTGAATATTTTGATTCTGGAGAGTCAACGCCATCAAGTATGGGAACTTCAGCTAAAGAAGCAAATAACCTATACGCCCGTTACTATGATTTCTTAGAGTCGTTAGGGTTCCATATGGTTGATTTGAGCGATTATCCTGTGCGCGCAGAGCCCCTCCACCAATGGGGTAAGGCACCATTTCATTACACTTTGGATGTTTATCAGGAAATCATCCGTCAGCTTCAAGAACTAGGGTTCTTGCCTCATCCTGAGAAGAGGAGCCAAGAGTGAACGCCCCTAAAACACGGCGCAGTTTTTCGTCTTGGTTATGGGGCTCTTTCCAAGATACTGACGAGCATGAGTACCAATCAGAACGTGGCTTTCCGGTACCTTATGTACCGTTAGGGCGTCTAGTTCATCGTTCCAACGAAGAAAACATTAAACGTGATTCTGATTCTTTAACTCAGATGATTTTTGGACAGAATCTTCGTCATGCTCCCGAGTGGTGGAAAGGTGCTACTGCTGTCGGTATTGTCAGTAGAGAATTACAAGAAACCTTTTCTGAAGAGTTAGTGAGCTTGTCTCCAGGGTGGTCTTATGGGGTGTTGAACGCTCTTTCTCCTAGTTTTTTTGTGATTGAAACTCGTGCCTTTGAAACAGGCCTATGGGCTTGTGCATTATCGCCTGGGAGTGAGCATCTTTTTGATGAAATATCTACGTTGACGAACCTCTCTCAGCGCAAACTTATTACCGTTATCCTCATTGATAATGCAGAGCTTGATGTTCGGCCAGCGCGCTCTTTTACATTAGCTAGTTCTTTGTCACGGTTACGTAGAGCAACCCCTGGTTCATTAGATTCTTTGGCCAATAACGATCCTTATGCGATACCTTTATCTGGGTTTTTATCTCGCCTTGACCAGTATCTTACGCAGGAGGTGTAGTGTGCTATGGATATTCTAATTGTCTTAGGAAACACTTCTGCACAGAAGACGATGACACAGATGTCTCGTGATCTTGCCGCAGCTTTAGAACGGCATCATATTTCTTATAAGATTCAGCGTTATGAAGGAAGCACTCAAGGTATTGGGCAGTGGATTCGACAGCATAGTATCCAGGAGCAAGCTCAGGCTGTTATTTGTGTTGGGTATACGTTGTGTTTTTACGCAGCACAAGATGCTTCTCTTGATGTGCCTCTAATGTGTGCGCTGCCTGATATACCTGGCACAGCAAATGCTCTTTTCGATGATGCTACTGATAAGTTAGAGACTATCGCCTCCGTTTCGGACCTTCTCTTCGTTGCAGACGAGACGTCACGCTCTCTTTTGGAATATGTTGTTCCAGGCGTTTCTGGTCGGGTACGTTTATGTTCAGATGTGCGCACTATTCGTTCGTTGCTCAAGGAAACTCGTACTTCTCAGAGCAACCACCGCATTTTAGTCAGTAGTCATGATTTTCGTTTTATTTCTGATGCGGTCTATATGCTTCAGCGTATTCCAGGTGTGGAAGTACGTCGGCAACAGTGGCAGTTGAGTTCGGAGACTCCTCCCGTTGATGATAGGAGCGCAGATTCTTTAGAATGGGCAGATACTATTCTGTGTGAGTGGGCAGGACGTAACGCGGTCTGGTATTCGCATCATAAACGTCAAGGACAACGACTCTTTGTTCGTCTCCATGGTTTTGAAAGTCGTTCTGAATGGATAGAGCAGTTAAATCTTTCTGCAGTAGATAAAGTATTTACAGTATCTGAGTTTTATCGTGAATCTCTTATTAATGAGTTAGGATGGTTGCCTTCTCAGGTTGCTGTTATTAATAACAGCATTAGCTACCATTCTTTTGACCGTGTTAAAGATCCTCATGCTGAGTTCCATCTTGGAATGTTAGGGTACACCCCATTGTTGAAACGCCCTCATCTTGCCGTCCGTATTTTACGTCAGCTTCTTGAATGGGATTCTCGTTTTATTCTGCATTTTCGAGGGGAGTCTCCGTGGAATAAGTCATGGATTTGGCAAAATAGCCCGCAAGAAGCCGATGGCTATCGTCAGCTATATCGTCTGATTGGGGATGATCCATTACTTAGAGAGCACATTGTTTTTGAGCCTTCTGGTGCTAACGTTGAATCGTGGTTTACGAAAATTGGTTGGATTTTGTCCCTCAGTGAACGTGAGACGTTCCATCTTGCCGCGGCTGAGGGCATGGCTTCGGGTGCGGTACCTCTCTTTTTACAGCGTACCGGTGTAACCGAAATTTTTGGTGCCCATTGGGTCTTTGAGAAGCCTGAAGATATTGCGTCTTTCATCTATCACACAGTTCAAGCTGGAACATGGCAAGAGCAAAGTGATAAAGCCTCATCATATGCTGCACGGTTCGACTATGTTCAGTCCAATCACCTATGGCGTAAGGTGCTTCTTGGTGAGTAATCCGCTCTTTGACGTCATCATTCCAGCTTCTCACGCCCATGAGACTCTTTCTCGTGCAGTAGATTCGGCATTAGCCAGTGACCTCGTCGGGCAGGTACTGATTGTGGTTGATGGCGGTGAACAAACTGCACAGGTTGCTTGTCGTCTTGGAGTAGAGCAAGATCGTGTCCAAGTGTTGTATACGGGAGAAGACTATAGCCCAGCCTGTCGTGGGGTAAGTGTTGCTCGCAATATTGGGTTAGAGCACGCTCGTTCTGAATGGGTGACTTTTCTTGACGCCGATGATGCATACGATAGTAACTATTTTGAAGCAATCAAAGATTTTCTCGATTATAGTAGTCATCCGCCATCTATCATTCATACTCGCCCGTTAAGGGTGCTTAACCAGCAGGTAGAGGATACACATCCCTTGCGGTATCGTTTTGCTTCTGGTGATTGTTTGGTTTCTTTAGAAGACGATCCTCACATGATTGGTCTTTCAGCAGTGTGCGCTGTTTTCCCTCTACAAGGTCTTAGGGATTATAGTATGCAGTTCAACCCTGAGCTTAGGTTTTCTGAAGACGCCGATTTTATTGTTCGGTATCTTCTACAAGCACAAGGGCTAGTAGGTTTTAGTTCCCACGCCCGATACCTCTATTCGGTCGGTTCTTCAGGTTCTCTCAGCACTCGTGCTTGGAGTATGCCTGAGAAGTATCATCTTCCGTTTATTCACGCCTATTACCAGTGGATTAAGCAATGCTCAGGTCAGTTACCTATTTGGCTTCAGAACGTCCTCATCTATGAGCTAAGTTGGTATATTCAAGCTGACAGAGAGGTTTTTCACCCTTCATTAGAGCTTACCTCGACAGTACGTCAGAGCTGTGCTAAGCATATTCGACAGGTCGCTCGTTATCTTTCTGCTCAAACCATAGAAAATTATGCTCTAACACCGCTAAGCCTAGACCGAAGAATGATGTTGTTAGCATGTTCTGAGTCCGTTCAAACTGGCAACATACTTAATGGTTATGTCATTCGTTATCAGCAACGCCCATGGCAGAAGAGTCGCAAATATACGTATTTTTTTGTGGGCAGTCTGAGACAGGAAGAATTTTTGACGTCCGATGGATTCCGACTCTTTTCCGAACACAGTACATGGGTTAGTCACACGCTATACGATACGGAGTTTGTACGAGAACGTATCCTTTGGTTTTCTGATTTGGTGTCTCAAGCGCTAGTTCATCATGAAGTCTATGAGGTATCTCCCTATAGGGGATTACCGCAGTTGCCTCGATTAGCTCAAAAGCAAGAGACAGCACCAGCTGTTATAGATGCTAAAACGGATTCTCAGAAGGTGTCGCTTCGTAGAACTCTTTATAAGTTGCGTCAGAAGTTTTGGCATCTGAGAAAATCTATTACTCATCAGGGTTCTGTTCTTGAAGATACCACCCAGATACCGTTGTGGCTTTATATGGATAGGGCGCATCGCGCTGGAGATAATGCAGAAGTTTTCTACCAATATGCTCAGCATCATGCACCGCAGGTTCAGCACGTCTTTGTGTTGAGTTCTTCTTCCCCTGATTGGGCGCGTTTGGAGGAACTAGGGTATCACCTTGTTGCGGTAGAAAGTGAAGAGTATGTTCGGTATGTGCGACAAGCACAATTCTTATTTCTAAGTGATATTAGCGATGGGCAAGTTGTATCTGCCATTCAAAAGTTAGGTCAGCACCAGTGTTTAGTGTTCTTGCAGCATGGTGTTATTCGACATCAGATTTGGCGTTGGCTTAATCCTCGTCGTATTGATTTGATGGTAACCAGCACGATTGAAGAAAATGAGCTTCTGCTGGCAGAAGGTTCTCATTACACCATTAGCGCTCCTGAAGTCATCGCTTCTGGGTTACCTCGTTTTGATAGGTTAAATCATCTTATTCAGCAGCAAACTCACCGGAATATTGTGCTAATTTCCCCTACATGGGATAGCAGTTTATGTGCTCATGGTAGTGGGCAAGATCTTCAAGATTGGGTTAATCACTGGACAGCAGATTGGTTGCCACAAAAATTTTATGACGAGCGCGGTGTGGAGCTTCATCCTGTATTTTTTGTGCATCCAAATATGGAGTCTGCCATCAATAAGTATCATATCGATTTTCCGGTAGAGACTTGTTATGGTCATCAATTTCATGAGTTTCTTGCTCGTTCTTGTGCTGTCATAACAGATCGCTCCTCCATTGCTGAAGACAGTTGGTTTGCGGGTGTTCCTGTTATTCGAGTACTAGAACCTACCGAAGCAGCGCTACCCCATCGTCGGTTGAAGAACGTTCCTCAAGAGCAGGGCCCTGTTGTTGATGGGCTAAGAGAAGTTCCAAGGTTATTGCTTTCAATACATCAGTTATATCGGGGACCACATAATAATTTGGAGAGACATTCATGCAAAGTTTTATTGAGAACTATTCTTAATAACTATGCTCAATTTTCAATTCCTTCATAAAATCAATTCTTCAGAACTGTAAGGAAGGTAGGATATTCCTTTTTTATCACTTAGACTGGTGTTTACGCATAAACATTTCCCCATATACGTTTCTACGAGGTATCCATGCCGGCAGGCGCCAATCTTCTTACCGTTATTGTCGAATCTCCCAATGGTTTAGATAAAGAATCTGAACTATATCGACGGCTTGTTTCAGCACACCTATTTTGGGAAGACAGATATTCGATAGAAATTGTTGAGGACCTCCTCAACACTACAACCATTAAGGCTCTCTGCTCAAGAATCAACAGCAAATACATAGTGTTCATGAAAGACACACACCGTATTTCTCTTGAATACATGCCAACCTTGTTAGAGACCCTCGACGAGAAAACCGAATACCTCGTCGAACCAAAAATTTACATGGGAGAAGTGCCGGCGCTCACCTCACGCACCAAAATAGACAACAACTATTTCTATAACCGAGATACCGACGTCTTTGGTATTGCCTACAACACAAAACGCCTTGCCGAATTATTAGAAATAGTCTCCGATTTAGACCGTTCCAGCCTATACATCACCTATCGCCTATACTGGTCCATTAATTCAGCACCACGCATCGATACCGGATATTCCGTATCTTCTGTGACAAAAGTAGCTATCGGAATCGTCCCCGAACAAACCATTGACAGAATGGTTCCACTAATTTCTACTACCTGCCAAGAACTACGTCTTTATATTCTGCGGCTACTCATTCTTTCTCTTCGTGGGCTTCGCGGATCCAAGAAGAGCACCTTATCTATCGGACATATCCGCGAACTCATACGCTTCTTTGGGCTTGAAGAACTCTCAAGTTTCGCAGAGGCGTTAAACCCCTTTGAACTAGGAATGTTCAACTGGTTTGCAGATCCGAATAACTCTCGCTACCTCTTCAAACAGCTCACTGAACGAGACGCTTATTTAGAGTTCCCTTCAGAGGAAGAACGAGATGAATCGTACTATCATTTGTACTCCATCGAGTTCCCAGAACAGACTGTAGAAATTGGGCGTTCTTACCTTTCCAAAGAGTTGCGTGTTGGACGTGAACGCCCCGGATCTTATGACTTCTACTCACGCCCTATTCGTCCTAACTCGACCATCATTTTCTATGACCGCCCCATGCAAGCGGACGATAACGCCGAACACCTCTACGATTATTTCACCAAGAATTATCCAGAATATAACAACGTATATTTTGCGCTGAATAAAAAGTCTCCGGATTGGGAGCGTCTCGAAGAAAAAGGATTCAAGCTTATCCCCTTCTTCAGTGATGAGTTCTATGAGAAATTCCTCATCTCAGATCTTGTCGTAGCTTCGCAGATTTATAACATTAGCTACCGCGGGAAAACCCTACAAAATTCACGGTTTGTGTACCTACAGCACGGTATTCAGCTCAACGACATGACCGACTGGATTTTGTCCAAGCACTTTGACATTTTTGTTGCTACCGGAAAGATTGAAGCAGATTATCTAAGCAAGCTTGCAGCAGTAGAAACACTCAATTCTGGCATTCCTCGTCTAGAGACATTAGCTCAGAACATGAAAGACCCCGAACATCTTTTATTCATGCCAACATGGCGTTTTAATTTGCAAACTGCCACTACCGAAAGTTTCATCGAGTCAGACTATTTCAAGTCAATTAACGGTATTATGACAAACCCGAAGTTACTTGAATATCTCGAAAAACACGATAAGAAACTCCTCGTTCAGTTGCACCCAAACACTGAACGACGTGCAGATTGCTTTGAATTCTCTGAACGTGTTGTGCTCTCAGATTTGAGCTATAGCGAGGCTATCGCATCAGCAGAGATGGTCTTTACCGATTATAGTTCCGTCGTTCTTGACGCCGCTTTTGTTGGTATTCCTATCGCATACTATCAGTGGGATCTTGATGATTTCTTTGAAGAGCAGCCTTATGAGTCACGTCTTGATTATGAGAAAGATGGCTTAGGTCCGGTCTTCAAACATTCCGAAGATATTTTGAACTATATTCTCAACGAAACATATCTTCAGCCTTCAGAAGAGTATGAACGTCGCCGTGCGGTGTTCTTTGAAGGAGTCTCAGTAGATCGTATTAGCTCAACAATTATTGAAAGGATGCTGGAACTTTAAGATGGCTCCTCAACAAGATCTTCAACAACCTCAAGAGCCTGAGTCTGAACTTCAGAACTCTCAAGAACCTGAGTTCGAAACTCAAGATTCCCCAAAAACTCAGCCTAAACCGCAGAAATCTCAAGAACTTGCAACTATATCTCAAGGTAGTTCTGCACAGGTTGAGAAGAAGACCGCCACGCAAAAAGTTAAAAATTGTGCGCAGAATGCTGTCACAAAGGTATCTTTAACGTTCAACAAAAAACGTGCTCGTAATGCCATCAAGAAAGTAGCCTTCTCACCGAAGAGCCGAGATTTTGCGCGAGTTGTCAATAAATATGCTCGACGCAATGAAAAAATTGCTGATTTGCTCCTTGAAAAGGGTGCACACGACCGTTTAGAACGGCTCGGTTCCGAACGTTTAGAAGCCGGAAAATACTTTGCAAAACTCACCATCAAAAATTGGGAAGAGTATCGAGACCAAAAGTTTAGACTCTACCAAAACGGTAAAGTCGTCTACGGTAATCAGATTGAGCCACCAGCTCGTGGCTTCCCCTTAGAGTACCGAAATATTATCGTTACCTCCCGCGATATTGCTAATTTCTCGCTCAGTATTGATGCCCCGTTCACTCTTGCTATTAGTGAAGGTGCTTTCACCACAGAACAGCAAGTCAAATACGATATACAATATGGGGTCGAGCAGCACGATAACGTTTTCTACTCTTTGCGTGGAAATACAACAAACCCTTCAAAAATTCTGATTACGTTCCCTGGGTTTGGTCCTTCTACAACCCGTGTTTCTTATGCGGTGAGCTACCTTAAAGCACTCAGCGATCAAGATCTCAGCGATACTCTGATGATTTGTTTCCAAGACCGCTACATGGTTTCAGGAACATACATGATGTGCGATAGCAGCCGAAGGGCACTGTACCCCAAGGTCAAAAAAATCCTTGATAATTTCAAAGATAAATACGGTATCGAGGATGACAAGATGCTGTTCTTCGGGGCGTCTAAAGGTGGCTCTATTGCTATCCACTACGCTCAAGAATACCCTCAGGCAACGCTTTTGCTTGCAGTTCCTCAGATGAACCTGCCTTACTATATGAACAAGCCGTTCTTCCGGTATAACCTTTATGGTACGTTCCGTGAAAATCTTGATCAGGCACCAGATATTGGCAAGTTACAGCAGCCAGAAGACCTACTTCGCTCCTATCTTGAGCAAAAACGCACTATCCACTATTTCTATACCACCTCGGATGAGCTGAGCAACCACTCCCTCATTGAACTTGTGCGAGGAGTGCCTAAACTCACCAAGTACCGTATCAACGGTAAACATGGAGAAGTTGCCCGTATCGCGCTACCATCCATTTTGAATATTATCCGTGAGTTCTTAGGCGCAAACACGGAACGTTCTATCGCATGTGAAGATGTCCGAACCTTCCATGACGAGCAGTTCCTTTACTCTCAGCTACGTATTGAGTCTGGCCTTCCAGAAAGCGCTAGCTCAGACACTGAAACAAACTGGTTTATTGAAGCTGATGACGAAGGAACAAAACTTCGTGTCTTACTCACAAGCCACTCCTACGACTTTGTAAAGTACACAAAGCCGGCTCAGCGTCTCTACGCAGCTTATGACCCTATCGAAAAATTCGATAAGATAGTAGGTCTCAATACCGACGGAACCCGCTATATAGGAACATTTCCTGAGCGGCTTACCCGTGCAGAAGACCAAATACAAGAGCCTGTCTTTAATGGTGCTCCTAAACTATCTATCGATACACAAGGAAACATCGAACAATACACGATTATCAACGGCGCTAACCTCGGTCGTTTCCAATATAGGGCACACATTATTAATCATGATGGTGTACTTGCAGAGGTTCACATTGTTGATGATATTAACCGTGCTTCTTATGTTCGTGAGTCTTCTTTCCAAGAGACCACTCCAACGAAATCTCTTACCGTTGTAGAGTCCTTAGATGACTTCACTTTCGTTCAGCTCTTTGCATTACGCACCGTCATCACTTCCGGTTGTGAACGTTTACGGATCGTCTTACATAGTGCTCACGCAGATGCTGAAATTGTTAAGAGCCTCGTAAAAACAGACTGGATTAAGGTTCAGGTTGTTGTTGTACGCCCAGTAGAGAACCTTGATATTGATCGTCGCCCATTCGCGAACTGGATTAAAAAACGTCGTCTCAATGTATTAGGTAGTGCACAACGTCAACGCACACTATTGACAGAGACACCTTATCAGAAGACGGTGCTTCCACGACGACGAGCAATAACGCCCGACAAGATTAGTGTTTCAGCAAGTAGCACATCACAAGCTACCGCAAAGAAAAAAGCCAAGAAAACTGTTTCAAAGGCTACCGTTCAAAGTAGTACTGTAGAAACTCTCCCTGAGAGCACTCCCGTAGACACAATGCCTTCTGGCGTGCTTCACAAAGTTTCATACGAACAGCCACCATCAGCTACACATCAGGAGACCAATACGACATCCTCCCCAGACGTCGAGTCCTCCCCCACACAAAAAGCTGAAACACCCCAAGAAAACCCCACCCCAAAAAATAAGAAAACGCGTGGTTCTGCGAGTCATAAGAAAAAGGGGAATCTACTCGCCCGCAAGCGCCGTCGATAGGAATGACGACACATGCACGTTCTAAAAGCTATATCTGAATACACAGATCAAGATGGAAACCGAATTATCTATTCCGGTGAAAAACCACTTGATAACAAAATATCTATCACTTTTCGAGGCAAGAATAATACTCTCGTCGTACACGAAAAGGCACGAATCCGTCTCGTAAACATCCAATTCGACCAAAATAACGGTCGATGCGAAATTGGTGCCAACGACGGTTCAGTAGCACCTTTCAGCGCAAATATTCGTATTGGAGAAGATTCTTCTGCCCTCATCGGTGATAACGTATCAACAACAACCCCCGTACAAATTTCTGCGGTAGAAGGCACAACAGTACGTATCGGTAACGACGTGATGATTGCTGGTAGCGTTAAAGTACGAGGTGATGATGGACATCCAATTTTTGATGTACGCACCAACCAAAGAATTAACACCGCAAAAGATATCACTATCAAAAACCACGTATGGCTGGGAATAGAATCCTACATTATGGGAGGTGCTGATATTAGCGACGGTTGCGTCGTTGGAGCACGTTCCATCGTAAATAAGGCTTTTCCTAATAACTGTATTATCGCGGGTTCTCCAGCAAAAATTATTCGACGTAACATCGCATGGGAACGTCCCCATCTGTCAATGGCATCTCCTGCTTACAAAGATTCTGGAGATACCGTAGAAAAAAGCGATTACTGGAATATCACCGTTGATCTTTAACCCGCAAGCTCACCTTGGGAGTTCTCATGTCTAACCATTCAGTCACCTTTGTCGGCTTGGGGTATATTGGTCTACCTACCGCGGTGATTATGGCGAACCATGGGTTAGACGTGCATGGTTTCGATATTAACGAACAAGCTGTTGATGCTATCAATAGTGGTGAGCTCACTATTGTTGAACCAGGTTTAAAGCAGAAACTCCGTCAGGCACTAGACTCTGGTTGTTTCCGTGCCAGTACAGAGCCTCGGCATAGCGATACTTTTGTGATTGCGGTACCGACGCCTTGTACTGAGACGAAGGAAGGCGATCTTTCGTATATTTTTAGTGCTGGTGAAAAGATTGCTCCGTTATTACGCGGTGGAGAACTCATCATTTTAGAGTCTACGTCCCCACCTCAAACAACGCAGAAATTGGCGCAATATATTCTGTCGTTACGCCCAGATTTATGCGCAGATGGGGCTCCTAATCCTCAGGGGTTGCCTGTCATATATTTTGCACACTGTCCTGAAAGAATTTTGCCGGGGCGTGCGCTAGAAGAATTAGTAACGAATGACCGTATTATCGGAGGACAGTCTCCTCGTGCTATTGAAAAGGCCTGCGAGCTTTACCGGACTTTTTGCACCGGAGAGCTCTTAGAGACTGACGATGTTACTGCGGAGTTAGCTAAGCTTACCGAAAACTCTTTCCGTGATGTCAATATTGCTTTTGCTAATGAGCTATCGCTGATTGCAGAGTCCTTAGGTGTTGATGTCTGGGAGCTTATTGATTTAGCTAACCATCATCCTCGCGTTAATATTTTGCAGCCTGGGCCAGGTGTTGGTGGTCATTGCATTGCGGTAGACCCATGGTTTATTGTCTCTTCTGACCCCAAAAATTCGCCACTGATTCGTACCGCTCGTGAGGTGAACGATAGAAAACCGCAATGGGTTATTGAACAGGTGAAGTCAGCTGTGGCACGTGTAGATTCTGCCCGTATCGCGGTGCTGGGGCTATCTTTTAAAGCTGATATTGATGATTTACGTGAATCTGCTGCTCTAAAAATTGCTCAGCAGTTAGCACAAGAGCTTCCCCATAGTTCTTTGACTGTGGTCGAACCCCATATTTCGGAGCTTCCATCTGTGTTAAGAGACTATCCTCAAGTACATTTGGCTTCTTTAGAGGATGCTTTAGCGGATGCGAATATTGTGCTGTTATTAGTGGATCATCAGGCTTTCTCTTTAGTACCTGCGTGTGCTCTTGCCGGTAAAGAAGTCATTGATACTAAGGGATTTTGGAGATAGCGATTACGAGGTGCTGGGCATTAGTTGATGGTGAATTCTTCACAGTCTGTGCGTAGCCCGAAGAACTTCTCTAGCGCGTGGATAATACGTTTGCTTGCAGCACCGTCGCCGTAGGGGTTTACCGCCACTGACATCTGCCGATAAGCTTCTGGGTCGTCTAGGAGTCGTGCAGTTTCAGAAATAATATTGTCGGTGCGTGTACCTACAAGTTTTACAGTGCCCGCAGTAATGGCTTCAGGACGTTCAGTGTTCTCACGAAGGACGAGTACAGGAATGCCGATGCTAGGAGCTTCTTCTTGTAGACCGCCGGAGTCTGTGAGTACGAGTGTTGAGGCGCGCAGTAAAGCCGTAAACTCTTGGTACGGTAAAGCGTCTAGAACAATAATATTCTTGATACCGGCAAATATCGGTAGCAGGCTCCCCCGAATTTTAGGGTTCATATGTGCGGGGAAAACGAAACGATGCTCGGGATATTTTTGAGCTAAGTAGGCGATGGCTTGCCCGATTCGTTCCATCGGTTCGCCAAGGTTTTCTCGACGGTGAGCAGTAATGAGCACAATAGGTGAGGTGTCTTTGAGAAGGTGTTGCACCTCGTGGGAGAAACCTTCAATTGACGGTTCCTTTTGAGAAAGCAAAGCATCTATAACCGAGTTACCCGTTACAAGAATATCGTTAGGTTTAAAGTTTTCGGCAAGAAGGTTATTTTTAGAGCCCTCAGTTGGTGCTAAGTGCAAGCTAGATATTTGGCTGATTAGTTTACGGTTTCCTTCTTCAGGAAAAGGTGATGTGATATTTCCTGAGCGAAGGCCAGCTTCTAGGTGGATGACTGGTATCTGGTGGTTGAACGCAGCTAAAGCAGAGTATAAGGCGGTGCCGGTGTCTCCTTGTACCAGTAGAATGTCTGGTTTTTCTTGGGCACAGAGTTTACCGATTTGATCAAGGATTTTGACAGCGGTGTCGTTAAGACCTTGGTTCTCTTGCATGATATCTAGGCTATAGTCTGGTTCAAGCCCTAGGACAGTGTTAACTTGTTCTAGCATTTGGCGATGTTGCCCAGTAGAAACTACGAGAACATTAAAATGTTCTGAGGTTTTGAGCTGGTGAATGACCGGAGCAACTTTGATTGCTTCGGGGCGGGTACCATAGACGACCATCACGGTATATTTGCCAGATACTTTTTTCATGGTTTTCTTCTCTTAGTCACTCAAGAATGTTCTTCTTATTCTGAGTTCTTGACGTATCCTTCTCGTCCTAGTTCTTTTGCATCGTATAGTAGTCGGGCTGCTTTACGTTCGTCGCCTTGGGCGATGTTATGGGCGAACCAACGATACTTTCTGGCTACTTCTCGAGCGTCACCGTCCATGACGAGTTCGCCAAAATCGAGCCAGATTGCGCGAGTACACATATTTTCGATGGTTTGAGCAGCATGGCTGACGAGGAATACGGTGCCGGCTTGGTCTAGGAGTTCTTTCATCGCTTGAGCTGAACGATCTGCAAAAGATGCGTCACCGGTTGAGAGGGCCTCGTCGATGAGAGTGATGCGCGGACGATTCGCTAACATGATGGCGAAGCGGAGACGAGCTGCCATACCTGAAGAGTAGGTTCGCATCGGACGGTTAATAGCTTCTCCGATACCTGCTAATTCCATGATTTGGGTTTTTGCATCAGGTAGTTCGGCAGGGGTAAGCCCCATCGCAAGACAGCCTAGCTCAATATTTTCTTCGCCAGAGAGGTCGTTGTTGAGCACACCGTGAACACCGATGAGCGAGGGCGGAGAAGATGCGTATACTTCGCCGCTGGTGGGTGTTTCTAGTCCGGCGATGAGGCGTAGGAGGGAGCTTTTTCCAGAGCCGTTACGCCCTACGATACCGATGAACTCTCCTTCATGGGCGACGAAGGAAAGTGGTTGCAGTGCGTGCACAATCTTTTTAGGGGCAGATTGAGTGATACGGCTTCTACCTGATGAGACAACGTAGTCTAGAGAGACATTGTTTACAAGTACGTTCGGTGTTTTTGTGCCGAAGACGAGTTCGCTGAGATCAGTTGTTGAGTTCACGACCGTACACCTCCTCTGCATGCCAGAATGTGAAGAAACCAATGAGCAGTAATCCGATGCTCCATGCGCCAAGAGATCCCCAGTGATATAACGTTCCGAGAGAATGATCCATGAGGATATGGCGGTATAGGTCTAAGAAAATATAGATGGGGTTTGATTGGATAATGTGCGTTATGACGGGGTGGTGAATGAATCGTTCGATGGGGAAGATTACTGCTGAACCATACAATAAGAAACGTGTCAGGACGTTAATTACTTGAGATATATCGGGTATAACGTAAGCGATACGAGCAATAATGAGCCCTAGACCAAGGTTGAAAAGAACGTTGAGTAAGAATGCGGGGATAAAGAGTAACCATGTCCATGAGGGGATGACGTGTGGTGGGATGAGCACGATACCGATAATCATGACGATGATAACGGGTATGCTCGAGAGCGCTTCACGAAGCGCTAAGGAGATAGGCACAGTCAGTCTAGGGAAAGAGAACGCCCTCATCATTGAGCGGTTTTGTGACATAACGGTGGAGCTAGTCACGAGTGCTCGTGAGAAGTATTGGAACATTAGCACCCCAATGATGATGTATGCGTTGTAGTTGTGCATACCGCGTGAGGTGTTGAGGATAAGACCAAAAAGAACCCAGAAGAAGATGACGTCAAAGACGGGTTTAATCACGAGCCACCAAGAGCCGAGACGGTGTTGGCGGTTCTGCATTCGGACTTTAGCGCGGGAGTCTTTCCACATGTAGGCGCGACGTTCCCAGGTTTGTCGTAGGTAGACGATGGGACTTTTACGGACACCTACTCGGTAGAGTTTTCCAGACTCGATATAACGTCGGTATTCTTCTACGGATGGATTTAACGGTGAACTCGGCGTGTATTGGGGTTTTTGTTTACTCATGTTGAGAACCCCCTACTATTTTGTGGTATACCTCTGTCATTCGTTCAGCGTTACTCTTCCATGTTCGTGTCCGTGCGAATTCTCTGCCTTGACGTGCTAATTCTGCTCTTAGGGGCGGATTATTCTTGAGGTCAATAATGGCTTCTGCCAAAGATTGGCAATTTTCTACTAAAAACAGTTTACCTGTCGGCGCTGTTACTGTGTTGTTGATAAGCTCTGCTAACGGTGGAATATCGCTACATAGTACTGGGCGTTTGAGCGCCATCGCCTCAATGGGTTTGAGTGGTGTGACAGAACGGCATACTCTTGTGTTTTTTCGAGGAACAACGAAGAGGTCTAACCCTTGATGCGCAATCATCGCTTTATCGGGTGTTATTTTACCGAGAAATACGGTGTGTTCTTGAAGGTTGAGTTCTTTCACGAGAGAACGCAGAGAGGGCTGCGCTGCTCCGCTTCCAGCAAGAAGCACTCGGATGTCTTCTCCTTGAGATCGTGCAATAGCTACTGCTCGAAGAAGAACGTCGAAGCCTTCATAGTCGACGAGGGAGCTTACCGAACCGACCCAGAAGCCTTCGGGGGGAAGCCCTAAGAGCTTGCGTGCTTGTGTTGAACTGAGATTTTGTTCAAAGAGTTCTTCTCGGACGGCGTTAGGGATAACGGTAATTTTTTCAGCGGGAATACCGCGTTCGATGATGAGGTTTTTCATCACGTTGCTGAGTGTCACGATATGGTGGGCTTCATGCATGAGTTGTGTTTCTCGTGCTTGGATGCTTGTGAAACGTTGACTCTGCTCGGCGTCTTTTTGCTGTTGTGGGGTTTTCTTTTGGGAGACCCACGTTTGTTCCATCATTCCTCGTACCTCATAGACCCACGGAATGTTTAGTTCTTGGGAGAGGGCTTTGGCAACGATAGCGTTGGGGTAGTTTGTGGTGGTGTGAATGAGGTTAATTTTTTCTTGTTGAACAATCTGACGGGCATAGTTTGCCCATTGGGTTAGTCGCTGGGCGTGGGTTTTTGCCAGTTTGAGGGGCAACGTACGCTGGTAGGTCACTTCCTCTACATGCACTGTTGGTGTTGCGTTCCATGTTCCAACCATGACGGGGTATCCGGTGCGGGTGAGCGCATGAATAGTCACTCCAGCATGGATGAGGGCGTTGAGTAGGCGTTGAGTGCGTAGAGTGTACCCAGATTGTGTTGCTGGCAGGGAGTTGGTAATGAGGTGTAGTGCGTTAATTTTTTGCCCGTTGGCTGAGGGCATTGTTCGTTGTGGCACGTGTTGTGTGCTGCCATTTAGTGGAAGCTGATAGTTGGACTCTAGCAGGTTTTTTTCTGATTCTAGGCGGTGAGCGTATGAGTGTGCTCCTGCAGTGTGTGCGAGGTTAATAGCTTCATCGATTGCTCCGTTATCCCATGCGCTGCGGGCACGAGTTTTTGCCGGTATTTTTGGGTCTTTCCAGTGAATGAGTCCGTAGTGGATGGCAGTTTCTGCGGCGATTCTTTGCTGAGTTTTTTGCCATCGTGAGGTGGTGTGTGTAGTGAGTAGTTCTTGTGCTTCGGCAGGAAAATCTTTTCCGAGGAGGTAGGCTCCTAGGGCGTGTGTTCCGGCTCCGGGTAGTTGTGTTAAGAGTTTGCCGATGCGTTCAGAAAGTTGTGCTGGCGCTAAACGAGCAATGTTAATCCCTAGTAGTAGGGGGTCATCGTTGAGGTGTCTGCCGATAACTTGGCAGGTCATCAAGGTATTGCGCGCGAAGTCTCGTAGGGGCGGTAAGGTCATTTTCTTATGCGAGTTCTGGTTCATGGGGGTGTTTTAGCCGGTACGGTGTTGTTGGCAAAAGTCTAAGGCTTTTTGATAGAGCTTTGCCATGGTGTTGTAGCTGTACCGTTCTTTGAGAAGTTTTACTCCAGATTCTCCGACGATAAGGTCTTCTGGGTGTGCGTTGAGGTCGGCGAGAGCGTCTGCTAAAGCTGAGGAGTTTTGTGGTGGTATCACGGTGGCAACGCCGCTTTGTTCGAGGAGTTTTGCGGCGCTACCGTCGACAAGGGCGATAATTCGTCGTCGAGTTGCTAGTAGTTCAAATATTTTTGAGGGTATTGTCCATGCGAATGGTTTTGTTTTACGAAGTGATACGAGGTGCACATCTGCCCATGCGTATGCTTCCCCTAGTTCTTCTCGAGGTATAGGGGGAATAAACTGAACCTTAAGGTTTTCTGTTGTGGCAAGTTGTTTCAGGGCGGGGATTTCGGCGCCTTCTCCGATGATACGTAAGATAAAACGTTGCTCTGGTCTTTTGTGTTCGAGTATTTTGAGCGCGTCAAGGACGACGCTCAGACCTTGGCTACGTCCCACGGTACCGAGGTATTGAATACGGAGTTCGTGACGGTGCCGTTCTGTTAGTTGGAGAGGTTGAGCCTGCTCAAATTCTTGAGGTTCGGCCCCGTTCGGAACAACGAATACTGGGTGTATTCCACGTTCTTTGAGCACGTCACTAAAGTGTTCGGTGGTGACGACAACAGCGTCTGCTTGACGTTGGCAGTATGTGATGGTGGCATGAATACTGCGTTTAATGAGGTGACGGTACCATGGAAGTTTTCTGGTCTGAGATGTGATGTCTCCGGTAATGATGTCTGGCCAAGCATCACGCATCTCTGCAATATGTTCAACACCCCATAGTTTGGACACAACAACCCCTGCAAAAAGACTCGGGATGCCAGGAACGGTCGAAATAACAACGTCAAAGGGCTGGTCTATGCTGTTTTCTGAGTTTCGCCATCTACGCAATACGTATTGCACTCGTTGCACGGCACAATAACCTACTGTTCCTGCGGCGGTAATTATTTGGTCTAGGGTTCGTGGTATTGAGTGGTATCCGTGCAGAAGATACGGCATACGAATCAGGGTTTCACCGTGTCTTCCGCTGGCACGGCGGAAGACCTTACTGCTGTTTTTGCGGAGGCTTTGAGTACTTGTTTTATCGGGATAATGCGGAGGTGGGCAACACACAGTGACGCTGTGACCGTCTTGCATCCAGCGTTGGATAAGGGCTGACCAGCGACGCTGAGGTGCGCCAAGTTCTGGCTCATAGTGGTGCGTGATAAGGAGTATGTTCATGTGTGTTGCGCTGTCTGCAGGCATAAGTTGGGGAGCCCGCATTTTTAGCTACTTTTTAGGTTACCCTATAAGACAAAAGAGAGGACAGACATGTCTTATCCATGTCTGTCCTATCGTAGAGGCTATCTAGCAAACATTTGCTGTCGCTTATAGATGGCTGTTTCAGCGAAGAAGGTATGAGATTTAGGCATCCATAGTGCAACGATAATGACGATTGAAGTAATAAATACTAAGACCTGAATGACGGTGTCGAAAGGTTCGGTGCTTGTTATGTCAGAAAATTCTGAGAGGAATGGTTGCATCAGACTTACGAAGAAGAGCCCAACCAGAGATACGAAAATACTCAGACCAGATAGTACCGTCATGACGATTCGCGCCCAGTTAGCGCCCTTAGTGATGAGAATAGCGAGCAGGATATAGAAACCTAGCATTGCGAGACTATACACGGTGCTGACGAGCTTGGCAGCAAATTCTAGGGTTTCATCACCAATTCCGGTATCTGCTGAGGTCAAGAAGAGAGTGTAGATATTGGAGATGAGAGAGAGCCCCACCAGAACGTAAATAGCGGATGCCGCAATTTTGATGGTTTGTGATGCTACTGGTTTTGTTCGTTCTTGCCCGCCGGTATACCCCATGTATTGAGAGTATGGGGTGGGTTGTTGCCCAGCATAGGGTTGGGAGGCTTGTGGTGTGTACTGAGGTGTTTGGTAGTTCCCCTCAGTGCGAGGGGTATAACCGTTATTTTCTGTCATCGTTGTCTTACCCTTCACAGAGTTTTATGGTGCCTATCTCATACTATCTCAGCTAGTATCAGTGTGCACTCATGAGTTTTCAGGTACCGGATTTCTACTGGTCAGAGACGAAGATTCCGCGTGAACGGTCTTTGTGTACTTCTTCTGCGGAGAAGACTTTTCCACTCATGCAGATGTAGACTCCGGGGCTCAGTAGATTCATTGCGCCCACTGCCATACCGAAGTTAAAGCCTGCATCAGAACTGCGCATAGAAGCTGGTTGCATGGCACCGCATAGGACAATCACTTTGTTTTCTCGTTGTGCGTATTGGTGGATGTATCGTGCGGTCTCTGGCATGGTGTCGGTGCCATGGGTAATGATGATATGGTCGTCCGTGACTTTTTCAAGGGCGTTCACGAGTACTGCACGATGTGAGTCTTCCATGTCGAGTGAGTCAAGACGGAGTACGGATTCAAGAGTGAATTCGATGTCGGTCAGTACCGGCGCTAATAGTTGTGGGACGGAAGGGTCCCCGATCTCTAGTTCGCCTTGGAGGGAATACACCTTGTCAATGGTTCCTCCAGTGGCAAGAACAGTAATCCTGTCGATTTTATTGATGGTCATAAGGTTTGTTCATCTCCTTGAGATATATCGTCGTTGATGGTCTCTGCCACACAGCGTTGTTGGGGCAGTGACTATGATTCTATAGCTAAAACTTGGTGCTATTCGTGTTCTATGAGGTGGCGGTTGAGTTCAATAACCGTAGTTTTTCAGAGAGTTCTGCGGTGGCTCGTTCAATACGGCTATTTGTGCGGTGCGAGTCTTCCGCTGAGGGGTTGAGCGAAGTGTTCGTTGTGTAGATTCCGGTAGGTACAAGGTCAGCTTGAAGGTATCTGAATAACGGTATGAGGCTGTACTCAACCATGAGTGAGTGTTTCCAGCTTCCTCCCACCGCAGCAACGATGGTTGGGGTTCGAGCAATGTCACCGAGTTCGGTCATATCCCAGAACATTTTGAAAAGACCAGAATAGCTGGCGTTAAAGACTGGTGTAATAGCGATAATAGCCGAGGCTGAGCGGACTCTTTCAAGCGCTTCTGCTAGGTCATCTGAGGGGAATCCATCTGAGATGAAGTCTGCCATGTCCATGGCATATTGGCCTAGGTATAGTTCATGAAACTCTCGTGAGCGAGCATGATGCTCGTGTTCTGTGGTGAGGCCTTGACGTATTTTTTCTGCGAGCATCGCTGAAGCAGAATGACGTGACCCGGAGCCGATAACGATAAGGATTTTTTCTGTACTACGCACAACCATAGACACTATCCTAAGTCTCTATTGTGTGTAATGGCTCAAAGAATACGCAATCGGGGGTGCGCACCGTATCAAAGATGCACACCCCCGTTTGTGTCACTGCAATGTTAGATAGTATCGCCAGTTTCTTCTAAGAGACGCTGACGAAGCTCTCGACGTTGAGCTTGAGCGTCAGGGTCTGGTAGAGGAACGGCAGCCAGCAGACGCTGAGTGTATGCTTCACGTGGGTGACGAAGAATCTGCTCACGAGAACCTTGCTCTACGATTTCGCCACGACGCATAACGCAAATACGGTCTGCAAGAGCGTCAATGACAGCAAGGTCGTGAGTGACGAATAGGCAGGCGAAGCCCATTTCTGCTTGAAGTTCTTGGAAGAGCTCCAGTACGCGTGCCTGAACTGAAACGTCAAGAGCAGAAGTCGGCTCATCTGCGATGAGCAGTTTGGGTTTCAAGGAGAGTGCACGCGCGATACCAACACGCTGTTTCTGACCTCCAGAAAGTTCGTGTGGGTAACGGTTACGGTATGAACGAGGCAACTCAACACGGTCGAGGAGCGCTTCAATACGTTTTTGTAATTCAGCGCCTTTAGCAACACCTGCCAGTTGCATGGGTTCACCGATGGATTCGCCAATGGGCAAACGTGGGTTCAAAGAAGATGAAGGATCTTGGAAGACCATACCAACTTCGCGACGGACCTTAGCAAGCTGAGCACGGGTTGGTTTGGTGATATCTTCACCGTTGACGGTAAGTTTTCCTTCTGCAACGTCCAAGAATCCAACGGTTGCACGACCAATCGTAGATTTGCCGGAGCCTGATTCACCAACAAGACCGACGACTTCTCCAGCATGAACGGTAAGATTTGCGTTAGAAACTGCACGGAACGGTCCAACGCGTCCTTGTTTTGGGTATTCCAAAGAGACATTCTCAAGGCTGAGGATGACTTCACCGGTAGGTTGAGGAGCGACTTTTTCGAGTACCTCTGTTGCTGGGCGAATCTGTTCGGCGGCGTCGTCGATAGCTTCATTGACGTCGATTTCGTTACCGCCAAGATGTAGCACAGCATCTAAAAGTGCCTGAGTGTATTCATGTTGAGGGTTATTGAACACCTCATGGATTTCGCCTGACTCAACGATGACACCACGACGCATCACAGCAACACGGTCAGCGAGGTCTGCAACAACACCCATATCGTGAGTAATCAAGATAATTGCTGAGTGAAGTTTTTTCTGCAGGTTGCGCATGAGCTGAAGAATTTCTGCTTGGACTGTTACGTCAAGAGCAGTTGTCGGCTCATCTGCAATCAGAAGTTTAGGGTCGGTCGAGAGTGATTGCGCAATCATGGCACGTTGACGCTGACCACCAGACATCTGGTGAGGATAAGAGTTAAATGCTTTGACGGGGTCTGGCATTTCTACCATTTCAAGCATTTTGAGTGCTTCAGCTTTTGCTTCAGCAGGAGAGATGTCCTTGTGAAGACGTAGAGTTTCGACGATTTGGTCGCCGACGGTCATGACAGGGTTCATCGCGGTCATCGGTTCTTGGAAGATGACGGCGATGTCGTTACCGCGAACGCTTAGTAGTTCACCGTTGCTCAGCCCAATGAGTTCACGACCATTGAGTTTAACGGAACCGGTGACTTTGGCATTTTTTGGGAGTAGCCCAATCATGCCCATTGAGGAAACAGATTTACCGGATCCGGATTCACCAACGATGGCGAGGACTTCTCCGGGGTGAACCTCATAGTTGAGGTTCATGGCAGCAGGAACCCATTGTTTATCGACACCGAAATCTACGGAGAGGTCTCGGACGACGAGGACAGGCTCACTGCCTTGACGTGTTGTAGCTGGCTGTGTAGTCATTGGTACTATCCCAACTGTAAAAAAATTTATGGTGTTCTAAAGCGGCAGATCAAAAAGATCAGAACGAAAGCTGAATAAGAATGAGAAGATAGCCTGTATGGCTTCACAATATTTGCACCAACCACCGGTAGTTATTCGTTCTAAGATGTCGTACGTTTATCTAGCTATTGCTATTTTTGGTGCGTTGAGCATCTTAGCTGCTTGGACAATGACTGGACGAACAGACCTTTTAGTTCGTTCTATCCTGCCTCTGTTCTTTGCTGTCTATGCTACCTGGTATGTGATGTACTACCCCAAAGTGGTTATCGATGTGGAAGATGTTGTGGTAGTTAATCCCTTTGTGACTCACCGCGTTAACTACTCTTGCCTTATCGATGTTTCTACACGCTATGCGTTGACTCTCGTCACCGCTGAAAAAAGTTACTCTTCCTTTGCCGTAAGTGGTTCTGGAATGGCTCATTCTTTCAAAGCTCATCGTTCGGAGTCACAAGGATTGCCCGCCATTACTCCCCAACAAGACGGGGCGATTCGTCCTAGTGACTTACCTTCGACTCTCTCTGGCGCTACTGCACGTATGATTCGTGGGTATTGGCAAGAGCTTGTCGAAGATGGTGCGCTCGAACAGGTAGAACCTGTAGCTTCTAGCGTTCGTGATACCCGCGGAATCATCATCATGTGTGTTCTTGGGGGTCTCACGCTTATTCAGCTGTTCACTCTGTAATTATCAATTCTCACGCCGTTGGTGGTTAGCTCAGGTGTTTTTATCTGAGCTAACCACGAGGCGTCTAGTTATCTCGTGTTTCTTTACGGATAACTTCTTGGTCGTGTTCACGGGTCTCGTCGTCTGAGAGAGGACCAGAACCTTGGAATCCGCCTGATTGCATTTGCAAGGATTCTCCAGCGATACCCAAACCGTTTTCGGCTGAGTGCGCTACACGCTCTTTAGCTTTGCGTGGGTTGAATTTCTTTTGACGCGGGTCAAAGGCATCGCGTAGGCCGTCGCCGATGAAGTTGATGCACAAAGAAATTGCGAGAATAAACAAGCCGGGGAACCAGAAGAGCCATGGGCGGGTTGCAAAAGCAGTTTGGTTCTCGGAGATAAGGCTACCTAGGGACCAGTCAGGTGCTTTAACGCCGAAGCCCAAGAAGCTCAAAGCGGTTTCGGTCAGAATTGCTGAGGACATCAGCAAGGAGATGTTTACGGTAATAACGCCGACGGTGTTAGGCAGGATGTGTTTGAAGATAATACGAGTATCAGAAGCACCTGCTAGACGTGCAGCATCCACGAACTCACGTTCTCGTAAGGACAGAAACTCTGCACGGACAAGACGGGCAAGAGAGCTCCAGAAGAAGAAGCCGACAACCACACCTAAGGCGATGATTGCGGTTCGTCCATTGAAGTGGGTTCCTGCAATTTTACCGAGCACTGCGCTGATGAGCAGAAGCGGAATGATAATGATGACGTCGGTAAAGCGCATGATAATGGCTTCAACCCAACCACGATAGTAACCGGCGAGTCCACCAAGCACTACACCGATAACACCAGCAAGGATGCTAATAATCATTACAACAAGGAAGGTGTTTTGGATGCCGCGCATCGTCATTGCGAAAAGGTCGCGGCCGGTAGCGTCCTGACCGAACCAATGTTCGGAGCTAGGAGCTGCACCATTGACGATAGGGTGCATGTCGGTGTATCCGGTATTCCACCATCCGGGGATTGGCCCGATTCCAAGTGAAGACCAAGAAAGGAGCAAGATGCCGATAATGATGATGAGTGAAACGACAGCGCCGGTGTTACCGAAGAAGCGTTTACGAACAATTTGTCCCTGAGTTTTTCCCAAGGTTTCGCGCTGGGTGATGTCGATGCTTGCCTCAACTTCGCGTAGTGCTGCAGTTTCGGTTGTCGGTTCTTTACCAGCATTAAAATCAACGTTTTTAGTTGTCATGCTTTCACCCTTACTCGCGGGTCGAGGATTGAGTAGACGAGGTCTGCAATGAGGTTGAAGACAAGCGCCATAATTGCGGTCACGATGAATACGCCCATGACGGGGTTAGGGTCGACTTGAGCAAGACCGTCAAGGAATAGTGTTCCCATACCTTTGAATGCGAAGATACGTTCGGTAATTGCTGCGCCACCGATAATAGAGCCGAAGTCCAAGGCGACGATGGTTGCTAGAGGAATGAGCGCATTCCGGAAAGCGTGCTTCATGACAACGCCACGTTCGGAGACACCTTTAGCACGTGCTGTGCGGATGTAGTCTTGGTTCATGATTTCGAGCATGGATGCACGAGAGTAGCGAGAGTAGCTTGCTAACGAGATGAGCGTTAGCGCAACGGTCGGAAGCAAGATGTGCGTCATGGTGTCAAGGTTAAGAATCCAGAAGTCACCGGTAAGGTTTGCGGTTGACGCATTTGCGGTGGGAATGGGGCGTCCACGGATACGGGAGTTACTGATGTAGTCCGGCCATGCTTGCATGAAGCGGTCTGTGAAGATTAACAGTGCCATGAGGAAGGCGGTTAGTCCGCCTACTCGCATATTTTGTCCGCGGTCGTATCCGCCAGCGACAAAGCCGAATCCGACACCGAGCAAGGTAAAGCACACGGCGATGATGAAGACCATCAAGAATGTTGCTTGGTTGAGAAGTGTCTGAAGCGGGAAGTAAACGATAAGTCCTAGTGCTACTGCTGCAATACCGCTGTAGAGGGCACGGCGGTTTCTAATGCCGGAGACAAGAATTGTCATAACGTATGCGCAGAGTAGTCCAAGTACTGCTAGGAATGGAATGCCTAGTCCGGGGTGCAAGAACCAGTCGGTTACGGAGACGAAGAAAATGATGCCGAAGGTCAGCACGGCACCGAAGACGCCGAGGCTGATACGTGTTTTGAGTTTTCCGTAGGAGGCTGAGTACCAGAAGAGTCCGGCAACGAGAGAGATGAGCAGGTTGCTCATCAAAGATACTTGCGGGTCGGCAAGGAAGTCGTTGAAGCCAATCGCGAGGATTTCTTTGAGTAGTACTGCAATCCAGAAAGATGGCAAGGAGAAGAACAGGAAGCTTGCAAAGGTAATGGTGTAGTCAAGTCCTGAGTACTGGCGTAATGCTGAAACGATACCTAGGCTGATACCGATAAGAATTGCTAGGACGGTGGCAGCAAGAACCAAAATTAGTGTTTGGTAGATAGCGTTTGAGAGTAACTGTGTAACGGGTGTACCCGAGAGGTTTGTTCCGAAGTCACATTGTCCGATAAGGCACTTGGAGACGCCAGTAATCCATAGAACGTAACGGACAGGAATTGGCTTATCGAGGTTCAGCGCTTCAGTACGCTGAGCGATAAGAAGGTCTTTGTTAGGGCTGTTACTGGTACGTAGCTCTGCCAAAGGATCGCCAGACAGAGCGGTGAGTGTAAAGACTAGAAAGGAAGCGGCAAGTAGGATAAAGACCGCTGTTATTAGTCTCCTCACGGTATAGGTCAACATGATGATTCCTGAAGGGGTGAGTCAATGTGGGGAGAGTTTAAACGCACGGCGTGGATGCCCAAAAAGATGAGCATCCACGCCGCCGTTGGCGTATAGCACTCAGTGCTGAGCGCTATACAAGGAACGCTGCACCTGGGATAGTTGTGCTTTTATTACTTGATATCCCAGTCAACGATGTTCCAGGTTGCAGGGTACTGACCTGGTTTAGGATCGATACCTGAAATGGACTTGTTGTAAGCAACAAGGCTTGGGCTCTGGAAGAGAGGTAGGCCGTAGCCATCTTTGAAGAGCTCGCCGTCAGCTTGGATGAGAACCTTCTGGATCTCTGCGTTATCGACGGTGCTCATCACTTTCTTAGCGTCTTCGTCAACGGTTGCGTTGGAGTAACCGGTGAAGTTAGATCCGCCGTCGGTTGCGAAGATCTGTCCGAGGGATTCGTGGCCTACGCCAGGGGAAACCCAACCGAAGATAGAAGCATCGTAGTAGCCTTCTGGGCCCTTAGAAAGTTCGCTAGCCCACTGCTCAGAGCCAAGAGATTCAACCTTGAAGCCTGCCTTACCAGCTGCTTCTTTAATCATCTGGAAGGTGTTTTCGCGGTTGCTGTTCTTGTTGTTGTAAAGAATCTTCACGGTAGGTGTTGCACCGTTGAGAAGTTCTTTAGCCTTAGCAATGTTTGCTTCAGGGTCGGTAGTGGGGTATTCGCTGGAGTTGTTCTGCTTAACAGCTTCTTCGTATGCTTTGCCCTGAGATACAACGAATAGTTCGGAGTTAAGAACTACTGCGTCTGGCTGCATAGGCTTGATGAGCTTGTCAACAACGTCCTGACGAGGGATGGTGAGCAAGAATGCTTTACGAACGTTCTCGTCTTTGAAGACATCAGAGTGGAAGTTCAAGTCGAGGTGATCGTAGGAGAGGTCTGGAGCAACGTGAGTTTCTGCGTTGTCCAAAGCCTTAGCCTGAGAGACAGTATCAATAGATGCCTGCGGAGTGATAACGTCCACGTCACCGTTCTTCAATGCCTGAATCTGAGCTGCAGCATCGGGAAGAATCTTGAGGGTAATTTCGGAGATAGCAGGCTTCTTAGGACCTTGGTAGTTTTCGTTTGCTACGAGGGTAACAGACTGGTTTTCGACAACAGCGTCAAGCTTGTATGGGCCGTTGCATACAATGAGGTCTTCGCTTGGCATGGTGGTGGTGTTGAAGCCGGTGTTCCATGCGTCTGCGATTTTACGTAGGTCTGCGTTCTCTTCACCGGGCTTAGCGTTCTTGATAACCTCTACGAGCTTATCTTCGTCCATGCCTGCGAGTTTAGCTACGACGTGAGCGGGGGTAGCGACTATGTCGTATGCAACCTCCCAGTCAGCAAATTTCTGTGGGTAGGTGAAGGTAATGGTCTTTCCGTTGTCAGAGAGAACGGGAACACCAGCATTGCCTAGACCAGCGGTGTCGCCAGCATAGGAGAAGTAGGTGAGGTCTTTTTCGGAGTCATCGAAGTGTCCGGAAAGAACAGCCCATGCCAAGAGGAGGTCGCCTTCACCGATTTCGTTACCGTCAGACCACTTCATGTCGTCTTTAACGGTGTACTTAACTTCCATGCCGTCGCCTTTATCGGATTCCTCATAGGTTCCGAACCAGTCGTTATGTACAACCTCAAGCTTATTGTTGATGGAGTAGAAACCGGAGGTGGTCATGTTAGCAATCATGCCGTTGGTGTCGACGTTACCGTCAGCAGAATTGCTATTGAGGGAGCTGAAGGTGTTCACGATTGCCATTGAGACAGATTTTGAACCCTTATCCCCGGAAGATGAGCTTGCGTTGTTTCCGGTGCTTGCACAAGAGGATAGTGCAAGAGCGGATACGGCTGCAAAGCCGATGATGGAGGATCTACGTGAAATGCGCATTCCTTCTCCTTTTTCAATATGAGATGTTGTGTGCGACTACCAGAGCTCATCGTAGATGAACGACAGGCAACCTAAGTGACTGGAAACACATGTAAGTTTCATTGTAAACAAAACTTAACCAGTTGTACATGAAGATACCCTAAAACGAATCTTTATTCATATGATGAGAAAAAGCTAAATAAAGGTAAAATTTTTATTACCAAACACAAGCAACCCTCTTTAACCCTAAATAATCAAACCAATAAATATCACTTGACTAGGTTTTATATGGGTTACATCAACAATTAGTTATTTTCTTCGTAAAAGATTTATGTTCTTTTTAAGTGCCGTTTAACACCCTCTCCAAGCCCAAAAAATAATATGGAATTAACATACAAACAGGCGTGGTGTACACATAGTGGACACTTAAAACACAGAAGCCGGCGAGGAAACACCCCACCGGCTTCATACAGCAAACCTTACATCTTATTACGATAATCAGCAGTTTCGCCACTAGCCTCAGCACGCACAGCACAAAGATTATGCGCAATCAGCTCCTCAGGATTCACCGGACGTCCACCCGCCGAATGAGGAGTAATCACCAAATTCTTCGTACCCCATAGAGGAGAATCCGAAGGCAAAGGCTCTTGCTTCACCACATCAACCGCAGCACCAGCAATAGCACCGCTCTCCAACGCCGCAATCAACGCATCCTCATCAACAGTGACACCGCGACCAACATTCACCACAAATGCACGAGAAGGCAACAACGCCAAACGCTGTTCGTTCAACGCATTCTCCGTCTCAGCAGCAGCCGGAAGAATCATCACCAAAATATCAGTCTGAGGCAAGTACTGTTCAATATCATCAACAGCAATCACGGGGAAACCAGCTCGTTCACCAGCAGAACGCGCCACACCCTGCACCTGAGCACCAAAGGCCTGAAATAAGCGGGCTGTGCTCTGACCGATGGATCCAAAACCCCAAATCAAAACACGAGCACCCAAAAGAGTTGTGACTTTATCCGCAGGATGAAGCTCCTGAGGACCACCTAACTCCCCCGCCCAACGAGAATTATCTTGCTCCTCAGAAAGCAACGGCAAGAAACGCACAAAATTTAATGTCAAAGCCAGCGCATGCTCAGCAACGGTCAAAGAATGCAAGCCAATACCAGAACAGATAACCGCTTCATCACGGAAACCAGCTGCACGAGCCTGGTCAGGCCCAGCAAGAAGAGCCTGAACCAACTTCACCTGAGATAAATTCTTCGCTGCATCTTGCAACTGTTCATTAGTATTACCCCAGCTAATCATGACATCGGCATCATAGTGCTCTGCAGGTAAAAGCTCAGTAGGGTCATAAGAAACTAGCGTATCTTCTGCCTGAAGACCAAGCTTCTGAGCGTCCAAAGGAATAATAGTAGGAGCAAGGATTTTCATATCAAATCTTCCATATCACGAGAACATTAAACATGCCCTAAGGCACTCTTCTTAGATTATGTCCTAGAGCACACAGAATAAAAATATCAACACCCAAATTACGACAAATACATCCACCCAACACACATACCCCCGAAGAAATATAAGAAAATATACTCTTCTCATCTGAAAAACTTTCTATAAAATAAATCTCGTGGACCCTCTTAACATCTTTGGATTAGCCCATCTACCTACGTGGTTAGCGTTAACACTCTTCATCCTCGATATCACCTTGCGTATTATCGCAATCTGTTGGCTACCCTATAACCGCAAACCCGTGGTTGCTCTCGGCTGGCTCATGGCAATATTCCTCGTCCCATATATCGGGTTTGTTGCCTTCTTGCTCTTTGGATCTTCCCGACTACCACGACACCGAAGAATCCGACAACGCACCATCAACGACATGATGAAAGAGATACTCGCATCCAAAAATGCTGATGAAGAATCCCGTTCCATCCTCGGATCCCATGGAGAACTCCCTGAACCAGCACGAGTAGCAGCGAACCTCAACTACAAGCTCGGAGCGCTCCCCCTCGTCGGTGGCAACACTTTCACACTCATCAAAGATAACCACCAAGCTATCCGACAGATGACAGAAGAAATCAATCGGGCAGAACGATACGTACACTTCGAGTTTTATATTGCCGCCTACGACAACACCACCAAACCGCTATGGGATGCGCTTCTTGCAGCACACCAGCGCGGAGTACTGGTCAAAATCATGATCGACCATTGGGGCTCTCGAAAATACCCTAATTGGAAAAAACTCTGCAAACTCCTTGATGACTCCGGAATCAACTGGCAGCTCATGTTGCCCTTGAAACCATTCCAAGGTAAATGGCAACGACCAGACCTACGTAACCACCGCAAAATCGTCATTGTTGACGGTCGCATCGCATTCTCCGGCTCACAAAACGCTATCGACCGTTCCTACAATCTACCTGCCAACCTCAAAAAAGGACTCGTCTGGCAAGACCTTACGTTCTCATGCACAGGCCCCGTTGTTGAAGAACTTAACGCCGTCTTCATCTCAGACTGGTACTCCGAAACACGAGAACTACCACTGAACGAAATCGAAACAGCTATTCCCCGTGTGCACAGCGGAATGTTGGCACAAATTGTTCCATCGGGCCCCGGATTCGAAACGGAAAACAACCTACGCCTCATCAACTACCTCATTTACAATGCAGAACGACGCATCGTCGTCTGCTCCCCCTACTTCGTCCCAGAAGAAACACTCTTACAAGCACTCACCAACGCAGCACTATCAAAAATTGATGTCACCCTCATCGTCTGCGAAAAAGGAGACCAGTTCCTACCCAACATGGCTCAACGCTCCTACTACGAGAAACTTCTCCACGCCGGAGTCACCATCAAACAATACCCCGGGCCAACCGTATTGCACTCAAAATACATGTTTGTAGACGACCACCTCACGTTCATCGGCTCATCCAACATGGATCCGCGCTCATTTGCACTCAACCTCGAAGTATCCACCTTCATCGTTGATACAGGAATGGTTAAAGAGTTAGAAAGTATCTCTGAAGAATACATCTCTCAATGCAAAACCCTCCGATACGACGAATGGGTTGCCCGCCCCAACCGTATCAAGGTCGTAGAAAATATCTGTAGGCTCTGGTCATCGCTCCTTTAAAAGATGAGGGTTCTCTCTGATATACCCCCTACACCAAAGAGAACCCTCACACGGCGAATCATGAGCAGAAGAAAAACTCTTATAAACGCTCTGCCTGATTCTGAGCCAAGCTCAAAAACTGACGGGCAGGAGTGTCAGCAGCATTAGGACCACCAGCAAAAGCGCCACGATATGCTGCCGCAGGATGACGCTCATTCACACGTGTATGCCCCACACCAAAAAGATTCTCACGCAATGTATGCCCCTCATACTCCGTACGATACCGGCCCCGCTTTTGAAGCTCAGGAACAGCAAACTCCACAAAATCCTCAAAAGAACCAGGCGAAACATGATACGCAAGGTTAATACCGTCTAAATCACCCTCATCAATCCAGCGTTCCAGCTCATCAGCAACAGTCTGAGCAGAACCAATAATCACATCGCCCATACCACCAATAGCGCAATGACGAGCAATATCAGCACGAGTCCACTTCTTCGTCTGAGACTGCAAAGTAAAAGGCGTCAAAAAGGATTGAATGGACTCCGTCTTGACATACTCAAGAATCTCGTCCTCATCAAATAGTGAAAGATCAACACCAGACCAGCCACCAACAATTCCTTGAGAAGACTCTATATCCACATATTTCACATAATCCTGATACTTCTGCTGTGCCTTCTCGTCAGTCTCATCAACTACCACCGAAAGCATGGCAAGAATCTTCACGTCATCACGGCGGCGTCCGGAACGCTCAGCCTCATCACGGATACGAGAGGTCACATGCCTGGTCAAATCTGGACGTAAAGCAGAAATGAAAATCGCTTCGGCATGTTTTCCAGAAAAAGCCTGACCGCGAGAAGACGCACCAGCCTGAAAAATTACGGGAGTACGCTGAACAGACGGCTCGGTCAAAGAAATTCCAGGAACTTGAAAATACTTGCCTTGATGCAAAATAGGATGAATTTTCTCAGGATCTGCAAAAATTCCGCGCTGACGGTCACGTAGCACCGCTCCGTCTTCCCAAGAGCCTTCCCACAACTTATAACAGACGTCGAGAAATTCGTCAGCAATTTCGTATCGTTCATCATGCTCAATCTGACCGGCAAGCCCCTGATTCTCTGCCGCAGATTGAAGATAAGAAGTCACCACGTTAAAACCAACACGACCACCCGTTAAATGATCTAACGTTGCATAAGAACGAGCCAAAGTATAAGGCTGGTTATAGGTCACGGCAGCTGTCACTCCAAAACCAAGATGTTCCGTGACCGCTGCCATCGCCGAAATCTGTAAGAACGGATCACCTACCGGCACCTGTGCACCATCACGAAGTACGGGTGCAACAGAATCCTTATATACGTCGTATACGCCCACCACATCAGCGATAAAGACCGCGTCAAAAAGCCCTTTTTCGCATACTTGAGCTAAATCTGTCCAATATTTAATGGTGTTATATTCATCGGCTCGCGAGCGCGGATGACGCCATAATCCGAAGCTTTGGTGGCTTGTTGTGGTCATATCAAACGCGTTGACAACGATACGTTTTTTAGAAGAAGACGGTGTCGTAGTGGGTTGTTCTGTCGTGGCGGTATGAGTTGCCATAAGTTTTTTCCTTTGCGTTCTTAGAGGAGAGAGCACTCCTCTATGAGGCGTGGCATATTGAGAACCATATTTTTCGGTGTTGATATGCCCGACGCATAGGCGCCGTATTTGCCGTTGTGATTATTTTGAGCCGGATCTTCATCTGGGGCACCCCGCTACGGGAAGAGGGTTGCCGTCCAACAAGCCAGAGCTTGACGTTGGAACTCGTGATCGCTGGGTTTAGCTTATAAAAAGTTCTTCTTGGCACCCAAGAGCTTCAGTGTTTATTGCGGTGGGTGACGTTCGCTAAGGAATATGACTCTATGCAACGTGATGTGTTCATCTGCTGGCAATGGAAAGTAACGTCTAGATGAATGTGTACGGAAGGTATTACGGTAGAACTCGTCTAAACCATCCAGAGCGACTGAGAGACCTGGCTCTAAGACGTCGCAGCAACCTCGCTTATGCGGTGGTGCTAATGCCAGAAACGATGGGAGTATCGATGTCGTATTATTCGTCTTTTTCTTATTCAGACCCTCGAAATCAGGTGCAGAATCCGACAGATGTTTCGGATCAAGAACGTATTGATTTTTGGGCAAGGCAGGCGCGAGAACGTCTTAGTTGGGGGAAGCTATGGGATGAGGATAAAACGCATGAGTTTATTCCTCCTCGTTTAGTAGACGTTCGTGAAGATGGTGTTCAAGAATTTTCTGTTCCAACGATTAAGTGGTTTGAGGGTGGTCAGCTCAACGTTGCCTATAACTGTGTGGACAGGCATGTAGAGCAAGGTTTTGGCGATAAGGTTGCGCTTTTCTTTGAGGGTGAACCTGGTGATCGTGAAGCTATCACTTATGCTCAGTTGCAACGCCGTGTGGCTCAGGCGGCACATGGTTTAGAGCGTTTGGGTGTGGTTAAGGGTGATCGTGTTGTTGTTTATTTGCCGGTGATTCCTGAAACTATTATTTTTGCTCTTGCCTGTGCGCGTATTGGGGCGATTCATTCTCTTGTTTTTGGCGGTTTTTCGGCGGAGGCTTTGAAGTTTCGGGTAGAGGATACTGGTGCCAAGGTATTAATTACAACTGATGGTCAGAATCGTCGGGGTAAGGTTGTTCCGGTCAAGTCGATAGCGGATGAGGCGTGTTCGTCTGAGAATAATATTGAGCATGTGGTGGTGGTGAACCGTACCTCAGCTACCGAGCAGGAAAGACAGAGTGTTCCGTGGTGTTTGGGGCGAGATGTTTGGTTTCACGATTTGATTGAGGGTGTTCCAGATACGCATGATTATTCATTGCATGATGCTGAAGATCCGTTATTTATTATTTATACGTCGGGGACAACGGGCCGACCTAAGGGTCTTGTTCATACTATGGGCGGGTATTTGACGCAGACGGCGTATTCTCATGCGTTACTTTATGATTTGTTGCCTGATGTTGTTGATGCTGATGGTGTGCTTCGTCCTGATGAGTTGTCCTCTTGTAATGATGTGCAGAAAGTTGCTGATACTGTTCATTGGTGTACAGCTGATTTGGCGTGGGTGACAGCTCATACTTATGAGATATATGGGCCGTTAGTCAATGGCGTGAGTCAAGTAATTTTTGAAGGTACACCTGATACTCCTACTTTTGAACGGCATTTTGAAGTGATTGAACGCTATGGTGTCACAAACTATTACACGGCACCAACGTTGATTCGTTCGTTGATGGGGGCTTTCCCGCATGGCCCAGAGTCGGGAAAGTATGATTTTTCGTCGGTTCGTCTTTTGGGTTCTGTGGGTGAGTCGATTAATCCACAAGCTTGGTATTGGTTACGTGAACATATTGGTTCTGGTCGTGCTTCCTTTATTGATACGTGGTGGCAGTCTGAGACGGGTTCAACGATTTGTTCTCCTCGCCCGCATGATCCTCAGTTTGCGCCTGAGGGAACTTTTGAGCAGGGCACTCCAGGTATAGCTGTCAAACCAGGTTGTGCTACTCGTGCTATTCCGGGGGTTTCTGTGCGTGTTGTTGATGAGCACGGTGAGCCGGTTCAGACGGGGGCTCAAGGGTTCATTGTGGTTGATAAAGTGGGCCCTTCGATGGCTCGTACTGTGTGGAAAAATCCTCAGCGTTATCTTGATTCTTATTGGAGACATTATGGGGAGCGTGGCTGGTTTTTAGCTGGAGATGGCGCAAAGCAAGATGAGGACGGGGATATTTATATTCTGGGCAGGATTGATGATGTTATTAATATTTCGGGTCATCGTCTTTCGACAATTGAAATTGAGTCAGCTTTAGTGCGTCATGAGGCTGTGGTTGAGGCTGGTGTTTGTCCTATTGAGGATGAGTTGACGGGGCATCAAGCAGTAGCTTTTGTGACGCTTAGTGATGAGGGTAAGGCGTTGTCTTCTTCTGAGCTACGTGAGGTGTTAGAGTTGCATATTCGTTCTGAGATTGGACCTATTGCAAAGCCTAAAGATGTGGTGGCGGTTGCTGAGATTCCTAAGACTCGTTCAGGGAAGATTACTCGTCGTTTGTTGTCTCAGTTGTATGAGGGGAAACCTCTAGGAGATACGTCATCTTTGCAAAATGATGAGGTGTTGCGGGATATCGCTCAGGTTTTGGCGTGCTCATAAGACTGGGTAAAAAATTCGTGGTTATTTTAGGGTACGTATTCACTCAATAACATCACACTATTGTTTCCTTATTATTTGTATGGTTAGAATCTTGCATAGTAGGACATCTACGAAAGGTACTATCATGGAAAATATCCTTACTATCCGCTTTGAAGATGATGCTATTGCGTATAAGGCGCTATCTGAGCTTCGTTCTAATGCCCCAACGTACCGCGTTTTAGTGGGTGGAGTTGTTGTTGTAGAGAACGGAAAAGTTACAGCCAAAGACGGTTTTAACTATGATTCTTCTGTTCAAAGCAACTGGGCTTTCGGCGGAATTATTGGTGCCGCTATCGGTATGTGGGGTGGCCCAATTGGGCTTCTCCTTTACGGTGGTGCTGGAGCATTAGCAGGCTCCATGATTGATTCCACTGGTGCGGTTAAGGAAGCAAGACTATTTGATAAAGTCACTCGTTCTCTAGCAGTGGATGGAACAGTACTTGTTCTTCTGGCTCAAGAATCAGATGATCTTCTTGATAAATATCTGCAAGGTCTTGGCGCGGTAGATGTTCAGCGAGATAGCGTTGCTGAAGTTCAGGCCTCTATTTTGCAGGCGGAGAAGGCTCGTAAAGAGCTTGAGAAACAAGCTCAGAAAGAACTTCACGAGCAGAAGCGTGAAGAGTTCCGCCAGAAAGCTCACGAGAAGCATGAAGAGGTTAAAGAGAAATTCCATCATTTCTTCTCTCATACTTCTCATGACAAAGATTCTGCTAAGAGTAGCGAATAATCCTCAATAATTTTTGATGATAGAAGAGGGCGGCTTACCATACGTGGTGAGTCGCCTTCTCGCCGTATACCACCTGTACTGGTGGTCTGTACATGCTGTAGCATGTATCGGTATTTATTGAAGTCATTCTATCGATATGAAACATCAGAAAGAGGCATGCGTATGCAGGTATGGGATCCAAGCGTGCTCTTTAGAGTGGTCGATGTAGCAGCAGTTGTTGCTAATGGTTTGCTCGGTGGCGCAGTTGCTCGCGCATTCCGTTTTGATGTTGTAGGTTTTATCCTCTTAGCGGTGCTCTCTGGTATGGGTGGAGGGCTAATCCGTGATGTTCTTCTTAATACTGGTTTACCCGTTGCATTGACTGATTCTGCGTATTGGGCTGGTGCTCTCATCTCAGCATTGTTGGCGTACTGTATCGATTTGGGGAGTCGTTGGGCTAACCGTGTTTTAGTTGTTGTAGATTTTCTGGGTATGGGTTGTTGGGCCGCTACAGGAACTATTAAATCTTTAGGCATTGGGCTTCATTGGCTTCCGGCTATTGCCCTCGGTGTGGTGACCGCGGTGGGCGGTGGTGTATTGCGAGATATGATGGTCAACCGTGTTCCAGCTATCTTGGGAGGTAATTCTCTCTATGCGACAGTAGCGGTTGTTGGCGCGGCAGAGACTGCTCTATGTACGACACTTTTTTCTTCTCCTAATATTGGGATGGGAATATCAATTATTTCGTGTCTAGTGTTTGGTCTTCTTGCGCACACGAGGCGTTGGCAGTTGCCGGAGCCTGTCAAACTTTCTGTTCCTCGACCACGTTTCAGACGTAAAAAACCTGAGACTCACACGATTGCTGGTGAAGGCTGGACACCGGGGAATCCTCTTACCGAGAATTTAGAAGTTATTCCGATGAGTCAGGTCAAAAGAACATCACACAAGTAATGACATACCTGTTTTAACGGTAATACGTGCAGAACCCCGCAGTTAGTCTGCGGGGTTCTGCATAGGGTTGAGGTGTTGTGGGTGGCA
>NZ_JBLXXZ010000014.1:0-46053 GCF_048513015.1 Rothia sp. P7181
TCACAGAATGATAGGTGTTTTGAAGAGTGCTGTTTTTAGGATATAGAAAAACCCTCCAATGAGAACATTGGAGGGTTTTAGCCTGTGACCCCAACCGGATTTGAACCGGTGTTGCCGCCGTGAGAGGGCGGAGTACTAGGCCGCTATACGATGGGGCCGAAAATATTTTCTTCCACAAAGGAGAGAAAATATCGCTGGGATACCAGGACTCGAACCTAGAATGACGGTACCAGAAACCGTAGTGTTGCCAATTACACCATATCCCATTATGTGCTACTCAGATGAACTCATCTTCGCAACGAGTAATAACTCTATACGAGTTTTTCTACTCACGCAAATTAAAGAACATAGATATGCGTCACATTTTAGTGTTGAAGGGGTACGCCCCTTCATAATAGAAGCGCCCTCACACCAGCATTGGCATGAGGGCACTCCCCTATTGCCCGCACACATTCAGTGCTGTGCAATAGTTGTGGCGATCTTTTTATGCGCTGAGGTCTGTGTGCAAAGCACGCAAACGATTCAACGAAGATTCTTTACCAAGAATCACCATCGACTCAAACAATGGTGGGCTAACACGCGCACCCGAAATGGCAGTACGCAACGGACCAAACGCCAAACGAGGCTTAATCTCAAGGCCCTCAACAATGGCTTCACGAAGCACCTGCTGAATGTTCTCCGCGGTAAAATCTTCGAGAGGTTCGAGCACATCTAGCGCAGCCTGCAACACGGTGGGGGCAGACTCTTTGAGCTGTTTACGAGCGTCCTCAGCAATAGTGACCTGCTCATCAGCAATGAACAAGAACCCGAGCATACCGGGTGCTTCACCAAGCAGCTGCATACGCTCTTGAACCAGTGGCGCAGCTTCGGTCAAAATGTTCTGCTGTTCTGCTGAAAGCTCTGCAAACGTTTCAACAGGTAGCACTCCCCCAGCGTGTAGGTATGGGACGAGTCGCTGGCAGAAGTCTTCTGCGCCCAGGCGGCGAATATGCGTACCGTTAATGGACTCAGCCTTTTTCACGTCAAAACGTGCCGGGTTAGCGAGAACATCTTTAACGTCGAAGTGTTCTACGAGCTGATCAATAGTGAAAATGTCTTCATCGTGTGAGAGCGACCAACCGAGCAGGGCGAGATAGTTGAGCAGGCCTTCTTTGATGAAGCCGCTATCGCGTAGCAAGAACAGGTTTGATTCTGGGTCTCGTTTAGAGAGTTTCTTATTGCCTTGACCCATCACGTATGGAAGGTGCCCAAATTCAGGGATAAACTGTGCCACACCAACCTGCACGAGCGCACGATAAAGCGCAATCTGACGTGGCGTGGAAGAAAGCAAGTCTTCGCCACGAAGCACATGGGTGATACCCATAAGAGCGTCATCAACAGGGTTAACGAGGGTGTAAAGCGGTTTGCCGTTGGCGCGAACCACCACATAGTCGGGTACGGTGCCGGCTTTGAACGTGATTTCGCCACGTACGAGGTCGTTGAAGGTGATGTCTTCATCGGGCATACGCAAACGCAGAACAGGCTGGCGCCCTTCGGCACGGTATTGCTCTTTTTGTTCTTCAGTGAGGTTGCGGTCAAAGTTGTCGTACCCAAGTTTTGGGTCTTCACCGCGTGCACGGCGACGTTCTTCTACTTCTTCTGGAGTGGAGAAGTCTTCATAAACGTATCCGCCGTCTACAAGTTTTTTGATGACGTCTTGGTAGATTTCTCCACGTTCTGATTGACGGTAGGGTGCGTGCGGGCCACCGACACCAACACCTTCGTCCCATTCGATTCCGAGCCAGTGCAAGGATTCGAGTACTTGGTTGAAGGATTCTTCGGAGTCGCGTGCAGCGTCGGTGTCTTCGATACGGAAGATGAGTTTACCGCCGGTGTGGCGTGCGTACGCCCAGTTGAATAATGCGGTGCGCACCATGCCGACGTGGGGTGTGCCTGTTGGTGAGGGGCAGAATCGTACGCGGGTTTCGGCGGGGTTGTTGAGTTTGACGGTCATATCTGTCATGGGGTGTTTTTACAGTTCTTTCTTAGTCGATACAAGATGGTGAATATACCGCGAACAGTGCGTGTTAGCGGCGAACGATGTTAATCAGTGAGCCGATACCTTCGACTTCAATCTCAATTTCGTTTCCTTCGTGCAAGGTGCCAACTCCTTCGGGTGTTCCGCTGAGGATGACGTCGCCGGGTAGGAGCGTGAACATTTCGGATGCTGCGCAGACGAGTTCGGTGGCTGAGAAAATCATGTCTGCGGTGGTGCCGTCTTGTTTGAGGTCTCCGTCAATCCACGTTTTGATGGAGAGTGCGTCTGGGTCGAGGTCAGTTTCAATCCATGGGCCGAGTGGGCAGGAGCCGTCGAATCCTTTGGCGCGCGCCCATTGCAGGTCGGTTTGTTGTACGTCACGTGCGGTGAGGTCGTTAGCGACGGTGTACCCGAAGATGACGTCACGTACACGTTCTGGGGTGACAGATTTGGCGATACGCCCAATGATGATGGCGAGCTCCCCTTCATAGGAGACGTCTTCGGACCATTCTGGCAAGGTGATGGGGTCTGAAGGGCCAATGACGGAAGTGTTGGGCTTGAGGAAAAATTGCGGGCTGGTGGGGGTGTTATTGCCGAGTTCGGTGGCGTGGTCGTGCCAGTTTCGAGCGGCACCGATAATTTTGGAACGCGGAATGATGGGTGAGAGTAGGCGAACGTCTTGAAGCGGGTAGCTGGTGTTAGAACGTTCGATTCCGCGGTAGAACGGGTCTCCGAGGAGTTCGGTGATGGTTTCTTCTCCTTCGGCGCCTTCTACGACGCCGAAGTGTAGTTGGTCTTCTTTGGTGTATCGAGCAATGCGCATAGTTTATAGGCTACCGCGTTTGAGGCGCGTGCGCATAGTGCTACGAGTTTTGAGGGGATTATTCTTCTATATCTTTTTGAATTTTTAGGGCTTCTTGGATGAGGTTTTTGAGAGCTTGGTCTTCTTTGCCGTATTCGCCAGTAAACCAATCCCATTCTCGTATTTCGATAGATTCGATGTTCAGAGCTTGCGCAAGCTGTTCAGAGGTAAGCAATTCCGCTGCTCCATACAGTTTTGTTCCCTGAAGGTGTGCGCCTTGAAGGTTTGCGTTCTGAAGGTTTGCGTTCTGAAGGTTTGCGTTCTGAAGGTTTGCGTTCTGAAGGTTTGCGTTCTGAAGGTTTGCGTTCTGAAGGTGTGCGTCCTGAAGGTGTGCGCGCTGAAGGTTTGCGTCCTGAAGGTGTGCGTCCTGAAGGTGTGCGCGCTGAAGGTGTGCGCCCCGAAGGTCTGCGTCCTGAAGGTTTGCGCCCCAAGGGTTTGCGTCCTGAAGGTTTACGTTCTGAAGGTTTGCGTTCTGAAGGTTTGCGCGCCGAAGGTTTGCTCCCCAAAGGTTTGAGTCCTGAAGGTTTGAGTCCTGAAGGTCTGCGCCCCGAAGGTCTGCACCCTGAAGGTCTGCACGCTGAAGGTCTGCACGCTGAAGGTCTGCACGCTGAAGGTCTGCACCCTGAAGGTCTGCACGCTGAAGATTTGCGCGCTGAAGATCTGCATTTTGGAAGTTTGTGTGCTGGAGTTTCGCCTCCTGCAAGTTCGCGCATCGAAGTTTTACGTCCTGCAGCTTTGCACCCCAAAGGTCTGCACTTTGAAGTTTTGCTCTCTGCAGGTTTGCATCCTGAAGGTTTACTTCATTCAGTTGTGCTTCAACTAAATTTGCAGAAGATAAGTCTACAGCCTTCAACTCTAAGGTAGTTAAATCAACCCCAGAAAGGTTTACCGAAGATAGAACCGCCCTTTCCACATTCACATCTTTTAATTCAGCTCTAGTTAGGTCCACATTTATTAACTTTGCACCAGTTAAAATTACTGCGGTTAGTTTCGCACCAATCAGGGTTGCATCAGTTAGGTCCGCTCCAGTTAGGTCCGCTCCAGTTAGGTCCGCTCCAGTTAGGTCCGCTTCGATTAGTTTCACATCGATTAGTTTGGACTTGGATAAATCCGAACCTTCCAGCTTCGCAAGGGTTAAGTCTGCACCATTTAAAACCGCACTGGAAAGATTTGCTTCAAATAAGCTTACACTAGACATTTCCGCATATGTCATTTTAGCTTCAGAAAAATTAAATCCATTCAAATTAGATTCTTCTAATTTTAGATTAACGAACTCTAAATTACTTAGATCTTTTTCACTAGAATCCAAGTTAGATAAATCCATTCTGGATAGTTCTATTTCACCCACCCCTTCCTTGTGTGTGAAAAAATCACGTAAAGTCATACCGCTCAGTTCTTTGACTACCTCAGAAGCTTTCTTTTTGACATCTTTAAATATTTTATATATAGGAATACCATACCAAAACGCTTCCATTATCCTTAAAGAGTTATCTATATCCTCAACATTGAGAATTGATTTAGTTATATTTGTTTTAGAGAAAATGGCATTGTTTACGATTGCACCAGTCAAATTTGCGCCAGTTAAATTTGCGCCAGTCAAATTTGCGCCAGTCAAATTTGCGCCAGTTAAATCAACATTAATAAAAGATGCATTAGTAAGATTAGCGTTTTCAAAATTCTTATATTCTTTATAATTTTCCGTCATTTTAAATTTCATCATCCTTATTTTTGAAATTACCCAAAATTAAGACGTTTTTAAGATAAGATAATCAAATTATAGCACCATCAAAAATAGCACCCGAAAGGTTCGCATCCTTAAAAGACGAACCAGTTAAATCAGCACCAGCAAAATTGACATCTGAGAGGTTCGCATTCTTAAAAGACGAACCAGTTAAATCAGCACCAGCAAAATTAGCATTAATGAAATATGCGTCAGCAAAATCGCCATTTTTTAAAATTCGTTTAGAAAAATTTAACCTAGAAAAGTTTACATATTGAAGGTCAAGCAGTTCAACAAAATCCGATTCCTTAGCATTTTTCATCATTTCTTTAGAGAAAATATCCGCAATCACCGAGTTCAATGTTGCAATTTCACGAAAAGAACGTTCTATATTATTTTCGCTGTTAGGATCATCTTCTTGAGACTGAGAATCATCTTCTTGAGACACTGTACCAAATATAAGTTTCAGAATATACTTCTGCTGAGTATTTCGTTGCTTCTTAATGATATTAGAATCCTTTCCCAATAACCCCCAATCTTTATACAGTCCAGCTAACTGAAAATAACTCGATACAAGTTCTTCCTCTTTTTCACTATTTCTATTTTTAAGAATATTATGTAAGCGCTCATTCAAAGCTTTGATAGTCTCATGATCACGTTTTTCATTCTCTATCCTAGACTCATTTTTGCGGTTTTCCTCATGATTCTGATAGTTCACAGCGACCGATGCGAATAGACCAACGGCAGCAGTAAGACTTGCAACACCAGTAATAATTTCAGGAGCAAGTTTCTGCCATTCCTCTATTCCGCTAGTATTTGCCCAAATAACTAAACATACACAGATTGCAATAAAAAGCAAGAACAAAGGAATAATATAATTAATTAAACGCAAGATATAGCTTTGCGTAGTTTTATAGCAAATAAGAAAATACTGAAAGCCAAAAGGTACAACAAAAGAAAAGTACATAAATAATAAATGGTTACCAACAATCAGTAAAAACTTGCAATAGGTATTTGCATCAAAAACCCTATAAGAATTTTTATACGAGAATACTAAATCGTCACCAAAATGCCAAAATAACTTTCCATAAAGGGCAAAAAATACAATTCCAAAAAATAATAATCCAGTAAATCCCGAAACCGAAGAATACAATAAAGCAGTAAGATAAGATGGTGGCTCAAGTTTTTTCCCGCCCTTAGTTTGCTTTGACTCTTCGTCCATATACACGGACCCCTCACTCATAAGTACAGACTTCATAGTTACTTCTTCCCAAGCACTAGCCCAAACAAACCAATGCTATAGATGTATTTATTATCAAAATTATGAACTAGAAATAATTATCGCCCACCACCAGCAAAAACACCACATACTTTCACCAATATGACGCATAAAAATGTGGTGTGCCCTTGCCACCCCTTCAGTCACAAGAACACACCACAAACCTCACACAACACCCTCCCCAATAAGAAGGGTGCTACTACTATTTTTGGGTGTTACACCAAACGTGTTAACCAACCATGACGGTCCTCAACCGCACCAGTCTGAATACCCACCAGCTCCTGACGCAAACTCAACGTCACCTCACCAGCAGCACCATCACCAGGGGCAGCAATCACACCATCAGCAGACTTCAACGCACCCACAGGAGAAATCACCGCAGCAGTACCACACGCAAAAATCTCAGAAATAGCACCAGAAGCAACACCCTCACGCCACTGATCAAGAGTAAACTTACGCTCCTCCACCGTCATACCACGGTCCTTCGCCAACTGAATAATCGACTGACGAGTCACACCCTCAAGAATGGTGCCCGTCAGCTCAGGGGTTACCAGCTTATTCTCATCACCAAAAACAAAGAACACGTTCATGCCACCCAGCTCTTCAATCGCGTCATCACGGTGAGGATCTTTAAAAATGACCTGCTTGCAACCATGCTGTTCACCCTCAAGCTGAGCAATCAACGACGCAGCATAGTTACCGCCACACTTAGCGGCACCCGTACCACCCACACCAGCACGCGCATACTGGGTAGACAACCAAATATCTACCGGCGCAACCGTACCAAAATAGTTGCCCACCGGAGAACCAATCACCAAATACTTCACCTCATGGGCAGGGCGAACACCCAAATACGCCTCGGTAGAAATCATAAACGGGCGCAAATAAAACGCCTCGCCCTCACCGCGAGGAACCCACTCACGGTCAATGCTCACCAGCTGTTTCAAAGACTCTACAAAAAGCTCTTCGGGTAGTTCTGGCATGGCAAGGCGACGAGCAGAACGCTGCAAACGCTGAGCATTAACCTGCGGGCGGAACGTCCAAATAGAACCATCGGCATGACGGTACGCTTTAACACCCTCAAAAATTTCTTGCCCATAATGCAACACGCAAGAAGCAGGGTCAAGGCTCAACGGTGCGTACGCGCTCACCCGCGCGTTAGACCACTCGCCACCGTCAGCGTATGTGCCTTTCCAGTCAATGCTGACCATGTGGTCAGAGAAAAAGTCACCAAAACCAGGGTTAGCGAAGACTTTTTCGCGGTCAGCTTCGGTAGCTGGGGAGGGGTTGGGTTCAACACTAAAAGTTAAAGACATCGTCGTTTCTCTTCTCTCAAATTATTCTTCATGCCACACCGGCAGTTAGCCTGCTCGTGTGTGGGGTTGTAGGTTCTTCACGTTCGCAAGCGGAGGACACCCTGTGCGAAGTGCCTCACATACGGTGTGTTCTCTCTATCAAAGCACACCGCACCTACTCAACACTAGATTTTCTCTAAAGCCGTCACAATATCTGCACCAATCACATCCGTGCTACGGCTCTGACCAGCATGTTCTGCCAAGTCATGCTCCACTGCCCGTTCAATACGCACCGCAGAATCCTCTAACCCAACATGGCGTAACAACATGGCAGCAGCAAGAATCGTTGCCGTAGGGTTCGCAACATTCTGCCCCGCAATATCTGGTGCAGAACCATGCACCGGCTCAAACATGGACGGGTACTGCCCCGAAGCATTGATATTTCCGCACGCCGCATACCCAATACCGCCGGTAATAGCACCAGCCTGATCAGTCAAAATATCACCAAAAAGGTTATCGGTTACTATCACATCAAAACGTGACGGGTCAGTTGTCAAAAAGATAGTTGCCGCATCCACATGGCAATAATCCACGCTCACCTGCGGGTATTCGGCACTCAACTGTTCTAACGTGCGAGTGTATAAACCGCCCGCATGCACCAGCACATTATTCTTATGCACCAGCGTCAGCTTCTTACGTTCACGCCGTGCCGCCAGTTCAAAGGCATAACGCATTAGCCGTTGCACACCATACGCCGTGTTCACCGACACTTCGGTTGCAATCTCAGCATCCGTACCAGAACGAATCACACCACCATTACCCACATACGGGCCTTCAGTGCCTTCACGTACCACCACAAAATCAATGTCACCAGGGTCAGCTAAAGGAGAGCTCACACCCGCAAATAGTCGTGAAGGGCGCAGATTAATAAAATGGTCAAACGAAAACCGTAACTTTAGGAGAATCTCACGTTCAATCAGCCCAGAAGGCACCTGAGCAGAACGAGGGTCGGCACCTACCGCACCAAAAAGAATCGCATCATGCCCACCTAGTTGCGTCAACGTCTCATCAGTGAGAGTTTCGCCGGTGGCGAGCCAATGCTCTGCACCTAAAGAATACGTAGTTTTGGTGAGGGCAAAACCGTCTCGTGTAGCAACAGCGTCAAGGACGCGTTCTGCTTGTGCCACAATTTCTGGGCCGATACCGTCGCCCGGAATAATCGCAAGGTTGAGGGTGCGTTGTTCAGTCATACTACTTAAAGTAGTACGCCGGTTCGTAGCATGGCAGAATACCCACCCAACGTTTCATAATATGAAACAGCACGAACCGGCGCACCCACACGAAGTAAAAAACTACACCCTAAAAATCAGTACCAAGACACTGCACAATATACTCCTGCACTGCCTGAACGCTACACGGCATATCCTTCACGCGACGCTCAGCCTCAAGAATAGAAGCAAAACGTTCAGGAACCTCCGGCTCCGTACCAGTCGCCTCATAAATCGTCTCAGCAAATTTCACCGGCAACGCCGTCTCAAGGCACACAATCGGAGTAGACACCTGCTCACGAAGCCCGCGAGCAACCTTCACACCGTCTGCCGTATGCGGGTCAAGCAGCACACCGTAGCGTTCATAACAATCACGAATCACCGCAATACGATCCTCATGAGTAGACTTCCCAGAAAGGAAACCATAACGGCCACTCACCTCAGAGAACGCCTCATCATCAGCAAGGCAGAACCCGCCAGAAGCAACAGCCGTACCAAATAACTCCCCAACCCTTGCCGCGTCACGGCCCAACACGTCAAAGATAAAACGCTCAAAGTTCGATGCCCGAGAAATATCCATCGACGGGCTAGAGGTCTTATACGTATCAGCCGAAGAACGCACACGGTACTGCCCCGTACGGAAAAACTCGTCTAATACGTCATTCTCGTTGGTTGCAACGATAAGGCGGTCAATAGGTAGCCCCATCTGACGGGCAATATGACCGGCACAAATATCACCAAAATTACCGGTTGGTACGCAAAACGAAACACGCTCAGTGTTCTGGTCGGTAAGGCGAATCCAACACGAAACGTAGTACACAATCTGAGCCAGAAGACGAGCCCAGTTAATCGAATTGACCGCACCAATACGGTACTTCTCTTTGAACGGGGCATCAGCAGAAGTTGCTTTGACAATATCCTGACAATCATCAAAAACACCATCGAGCGCAATATTAAAAATGTTCGGCTCATCAAGACCAAACATTTGAGCCTGCTGAAACTCTGTCATACGTCCAGCAGGAGTCAGCATAAAAACGTTAATGTTCTCACGACCACGCATCGCATACTCGGCAGAAGAACCCGTATCCCCCGAGGTTGCACCCACAATGCTCATGCGTTCGCCACGGCGTGCAAGCTCATATTCAAAAAGCTCACCCAAAAGTTGCATTGCCATATCTTTAAACGCCGCCGTTGGCCCCTGAGACAAATGCCCCAAGAAAATACCGTCTTCTAACGTAGAGACAGGAACAATCTGCTCATCAGAAAACTTAGGATACGTGTAGGCGCGGGCTGTGATAGCACGAAGATCCTTGGCAGGAATATCGTCCACAAACAGTAGGAGCACCTCAGCAGCAAGTGCCGCATACCCCTCAGTGTTAAGGACTGTACGCCAACGGGTCAAAGTGGCGTCATCAAGCTGTGGGTATTCGGTGGGTAGGTAAAGCCCACCATCAGGTGCTAGCCCGCTAAGAAGAATATCGGTAAAACGGGCAGGAGTTCGGGTGGTATCTCGCGTCGATATGTACTGCATAGTCTCAAGTCTAGGGGTTTTTATCAGGTTTATGGGTTCTCTTATCTCTATCGGTGAGATATTGCGTTGCATGTCGTGAGGTTACACGCCCTCACAAGAGCCGCTAACCGTGTGCAGTAGCAGAAGCGCCCGCTGAGGCAGTATCAGGCTGTGCCGTAGTATCTGTCATGCTGCTACTTGGTGTTGGAGAAGGCTGTTCAATCGGAGAAGAATTCTGAGGATTCTCACGGTCATGAGCAACATTCTCTAACGCTCGCTGGTGAATCTTTTTAATCTGAGAAGACACCTGCTTAAGACGCTGATACACCGCCTCATAATACCCGTTCTCAATATCATGAGTTTTCTGATCATAACTAATATCGGTACGGCATCGGGCGTCAGCTTGCGCAATATCTTTTTGTTGCTGCTCAGTACTAGAAGACGCTACATCTTCTGCCGTCTCTACCGTACGCAAATCAGCATACCCAGCTTTTTCCATGCAGGCAGACCACTGTTCCACCAGTTTTTGATAGTCCTTATCCTGATGGACATCATCACGAATAGTCTGCGCAAAAGTAGGTGCTAATAAGGCAACATTCATGCCATCTTGAACAGTGCCATAAATATACTGGTAGCTTTGCGCCATACACCCGTCACGAGGAATATCCCCACTGTGATAATCCATAAAATCGGTGCTAACCGTACCATTTTGAGCGTCCCCAAAGAACGCCGCTTTACCAGCCGTATCATAGTGTGCTTGCGCTAATTCTTGTGAGCTTGGACGGTAGCCACGTTCACTAATTTCTTGTGCGGTCAGTCCCCCAGCAAAAGATATTTTAAGCTGGTATTCTCGTGCTGGTTCTTCGTACACTCCGCCACGTGCTTGCACGCATCGTGCCGTAAATTTACGGCGTGCCTGTTCTGCTTCGTGAGGAGGGAAAATCCACTCTTTAAGTTCGTTCAGGTGTTCTTCTTGAGCTGGAGTATATTTCAGTTCTTCAAAATTTTGTGGTGGCGGTGTACAACCAGTTAAAACCGTCAGTACAATAGTAGACAAGATAATAAGGCTTCGTTGTGAAGTCTTAGGGTTTTGGGACACGCTCACTCACTCTCAAAAATTTTTACTATCTTAGTATAGTGACAAACTCATTCCGAAACATACTACTCACACCCATAGAAAGGGTGCTTTAGGCAATACCTATGCACAATACACCAGATTTTTCGTCCTCTCGTCGAGGTTTGTTCCGTATGGGCGCGCTAGGCGGTGCTGTCGCTGGGGCAACTGTTCTCACAGCCCGCAGCGTTGCACCCGCACAAGCTGCACCTACGGCACACAACTTCCCTGAGAAGTTCATCTATCCGGCTATTGCAGGCCCCTCCTTAGCGTTATGGGGTAGCTCCTCTATTGAGGGGGCACGAGCCACAGAAGGTGTTGTTGCCGGTTACGACGTACGCCTGAGCACCCTACTCACACGATACCTTCAAGTACCCGTCCTCAACTTTGGTCAAGGCTCCGAAACCTCCACCAACATTCTGGCGCGTCGAGGTGCACCACGGTTCACCATGACACTCAAATTCCCTGAAGACCTCATCCCCGCAGAAGGTTCTGTCACCGTACAACAAACAGAATCTACCGCCATAGAATGGAATGACGCCTCCTACTACCCCGGCTATGTTCAAGACATCCCCGGCACATTACAAGCCATCAAAGGCGCACCCGGATCATATACGTTCACACGCACCATCGCCGGAGAACCACGCTACGCACCAGCAACAGTAGCTAAAGCCTCAGTATTTTCCTCCTATCAGCAGATGATTTCTTATTCATCGCACCACCTTGTGCAAATAGGACGCAACAACATCACCGAACTCGACCGCATCAAAGAGCACACCCAAATCGCTGTTGATATGGCACCAGAACGCACCATCATTCTCGGGCATTTCGCGGTAGATGGAGACGGCCCCGACTCAGGGCGTGCCAAAGCAGTTCGCGCATACAACGAGTGGGGACGTCAAACCTACGGTAACGCATTCATCAACCCCCAAGAATACCTACGAGAAGTCACCCAACAACCATGGCTACGCTATGGCGATTTGAACGGTTCTGGGGTGTGGAACAGCAAAGAAGACGCAGACGACTACCAACAAGGCAGACTCCCCCGCTCCCTCTACGCCACCGACGGTATTCACCTCAACGGCTGGGGCTATCTCGCATTAGCCCGACAAATTCAGGCTGTAGTCACCGAACTCAAATGGTTTAGCGCCTAAAAACCACATTATAAGTATGGTGTCTCTCATGTTCTAGAACATGAGAGACACCATACTTTCTACGAGCTTTCTATCGCCAGCACTTTACTCTTTATCATCCTCATAACGAGGGAACACAGGAGAAGGCTTCGGCAACTGAGCACCAGCAACCAGCACCTGATCAAAGAAACTAAAAGTACGCTCCGACTCGGCAACACCCAAAAGGTCAAGCATTTTAGACATCGACTCTGGCATCACCGGCTGAACCAACAACGCCACACGACGCAACGTCTCAGCAGTCACATACAAAACAGTGTTCATGCGTTGCGGGTCAGTCTTCTTCAACTTCCACGGCTCTTCAGCAGTGAAATAACGGTTACAATCAGCAACAACTTTCCAGATACTCTCCAACGCACGGTGGAAAGCCTGCTCCTCAAAATCAGCACGCACACTCTCATATAAAGCAGCAGCATCATCAATCATCTTCTGGTCAGTATCCGAGAACTCACCAAATTCAGGAACACAACCGCCACAATTCTTTGCAATCATCGACAAAGAACGCTGCGCCAAGTTTCCTAAATCATTCGCCAAATCAGCGTTAATACGGTTCTTAATAGCCTCAGGAGAATACGAGCCGTCCTGACCGAAAGACACCTCACGCAACAAGAAGAAACGGAACGGGTCAAGACCAAACGTCTTCACCAAATCAGCTGGACCAACCACGTTACCAACAGACTTCGACATTTTCTCACCATCAACGAGCAAGAACCCGTGCGCAAAGACACGCTGTGGTAGCTCAATACCAGCAGACCACAAGAAAGCAGGCCAATAAATAGCGTGGAAACGAGAAATGTCCTTACCAATCATGTGAACGTTAGCAGGCCAATACTTTGTGAACATCTCACTATCAACATCGGGGAAACCCACACCCGTCAAATAGTTAGTGAGAGCGTCAACCCACACGTACATCACATGTCGATCGTTACCGGGGACAGGAACACCCCAATCAAAAGTTGTGCGAGAAATAGAAAGATCGTTCAATCCCCCACGAATAAAGCTTGCTAACTCATTACGACGAGTCTCAGGATAAATAAAACCTTCATTCTCATATAGTTCAAGCAAACGATCCTGATACTTAGACAAGCGGAAGAAATACGACTCTTCTTCCGTCCACTCCACCTCAGTGCCAGTCGTCTTCGCATAACGCTGACCATCACGAAGCTCCGTCTCGTCCTCCGCATAATAGGCTTCATCACGCACAGAATACCAGCCAGCATATTTATCAAGATAAATATCGCCATTTGCTTCCATACGCTTCCAAATAGCCTGTGAAGCCTCATAATGATCTGCGTCAGTAGTACGAATATACCGGTCATACGAAACGCCCATCATATCGTCCATCGCACGGAAACGAATAGCGTTCTGATCAGCAAGCTCTTTAGCGCTCATGCCAAGCTTAGCTGCAGTAGTCTGCATCTTCTGACCGTGCTCATCAGTACCAGTCAAAAAACGGACGTCATAACCGTCAAGACGTTTAAAACGCGCCATGGCGTCAGTAGCAATATGTTCGTATGCGTGACCAATATGAGGGTCACCATTCGGGTAAGCAATAGCAGTGGTGATGTAATACGGGGTTGAACTCATACCCATTACTTTATATGGCGCTACAGATAAAACGGAACTTTTCACAGTCTTTATCCATAAATAGCCCATAATTCACATCAATATAAAACAGCACCAACACAAAGAAGGGGTGAACACCCAAAATGGTGCCCACCCCCTTCTACTGCTAATGCTTAGCTATTGTGCAAGGTTCACACACGCAGCACGTGAAGCATTCACAATATTCTTAATGCTATTGACAACTTCTGCACTAGGAGCAGAATCAAGCGCCAACACAGCCACCGCCTGATCACCTTTATCACCACGAGAGACCTGCATACCAGCAATATTAATTGACGCCGTACCCAAAAGCGTACCCATCGCAGCAATCATACCCGGGCGATCTTCATACTCAAGGATGAGCATATAATCCGTAATCGGAATCTCAAGATCATAGCCACCAATATTTGTCAGCTTCTCAACAAGTTTAGGGCCAGTAACCGTACCCGAAACTTTAACAGTGCTACCTGATGCAAGTACCGCAGAAAGAATCGTCTCATTACGGAAGTATTCTGTCTCCTCCGTAGTAGTAAGCTCCACCTCAATACCACGTTGTTGAGCAATCATCGGCGCATTCACATAAGACACCTTCTCCGAAACAACATCAGTGAAGACACCCTTCAACGCCGAAAGCTTCAACGAAGTCACATCTTTTGTAGCAATTTCTCCAGCAACCTTAACCTCAACATGAGTCATCGCCTCACCACTGCTAAGCGCCGTCACAATACGGCCAAGCTTCTCAGCCAAAGGCACACCTGGGCGCACATCCTTATCGATAGCGCCACCGGCAACGTTAACAGCGTCAGGCACGAGGTCACCTTCAAGCGCAAGACGTACCGAACGAGCCACCGACACACCAGCTTTTTCTTGAGCCTCAGCGGTGGACGCACCCAAATGCGGGGTACACACCACGTTCGGCAATTCAATAAATGGAACGTTCTTTGCAGGTTCTTTCACGAACACGTCAATAGCGGCACCAACAATCTGGCCAGAACGCAACGCAGTATCTAACGCAGCCTCATCAATAAGCCCACCACGAGCAACGTTAATGACGTAGGCGGTGTTCTTCATCTTCTTAAAAGACTGCTCATTAATCATGCCCATAGTCTCTGGTGTACGTGGCATGTGAATCGTCAAAAAGTCAGCACGCTCTAATAGTTCATCTAGCTCAACGAGTTCAACGCCCATTGTTGCTGCACGAGAAGAGGTCACAAACGGATCGTACGCGATTAATTCGGTACCAAAACCTTTAAGACGTTCTGCAACGAGACTGCCGATACGTCCCAAACCAATAATGCCAATGGTCTTTTCGTAAAGTTCTACACCAGCATATTGCGAGCGCTTCCATTGGCCTTCTTTCATGGAGGCAGATGCTGGTGCGATGTTGCGTGCTAGTCCGAGGATGTGTCCGACGGTAAGTTCTGCGGCAGAGATGACGTTTGAGGTGGGTGCGTTGACGACCATTACGCCGGCGGCTGTTGCTGCTTTGATGTCGACGTTGTCGAGTCCTACTCCGGCGCGTGCAATCACTTTAAGGTGTTTTCCGGCGGCTATGGCTTCGGCGTCGACGTGGGTTGCTGAGCGGATGAGGATGGCGTCAACGTCGGCTAGTGCTTTGAGTAGTTCAGGGCGGTTGGTTCCATCGACGGTTCGGATGTCGAAGTCGGGTCCGAGTGCTTCGATGGTTGCTGGGGAGAGTTCTTCTGCGATGAGAACGACGGGTTTATGAGTCACGAAAATGTTCCTTAAGGGGTATTCAAGGCAGTCTTGAAGGGGCGGTACCGTTCACCCGATACGGCGGTAACGCTCATGGTATGTTGGTGAGCTTTTGCGCTCATGTTTGTTGTGGAGGCGGTGCTGTCAGTTCACCCTGACGGCCAACAGAACCGGTTAGTAGACTATCTTACCGTTGAGTTTCTTGATGGTGCTACTGTGTCTTAGCCGTTACGTGGGATGTTGCCAAGACCATGAGTAGAGCCGATGAGGGCGGTGGCTCTCATCGGCTCTACTTTGGGGGTGTTTATGGTGTGTTAGCGTTGGGTGCTTCCGTCGGTGTAGTCGTCTTGGACTTTGTTCCATGAGAAGAGTTTGCGTAGTTCACGTCCGGTTGCTTCGATGGGGTGAGCTTCGCCTTTGGCGCGTAGTTCGAGGAATTCTTGTGCGCCGTTGGCTTGGTCGTCCATGAAGCGTTGTGCGAAGGTTCCGTTTTGGATGTCGTTGAGCACAGCTTTCATGTGTTCTTTGGCTTCTGGTGTGACGACGCGTGGGCCGGAGACGTAGTCGCCGTATTCTGCGGTGTCGGAGCAGGACCAGCGTTGTTTGGTGATTCCGCCTTCGTTGATGAGGTCAACGATGAGTTTGAGTTCGTGGCAGACCTCAAAGTAGGCGATTTCTGGTTGGTATCCGGCTTCGGTGAGGGTTTCAAAACCGTATTGGATCAGTTGTGATACGCCGCCGCAGAGTACTGCTTGTTCGCCGAAGAGGTCTGTTTCGGTTTCTTCGGTGAAGGTGGTTTCGATGACGCCGGCACGGGTTGCGCCGAGGCCTTTTGCGTAGGATAGCGCTAGTTCTTGGGCGGTTCCGGATGCGTTGACTTCAACGGCTACGAGTGCTGGTACGCCACGTCCGGTTTCGTATTCGCGACGTACGGTGTGGCCGGGGCCTTTGGGTGCGACCATGGCGACGTCGACGCCTTGTGGTGCTTGGATGTAGCCGAATCGGATGTTGAATCCGTGTGCGAAGAAGAGTGCGTCGCCTTCTTCAAGGTTGGGTTCGATGTCTTGGGTGTAGACCTGTGCTTGTACTTGGTCTGGGGTGAGGATCATGATGACGTCTGCGTCTGCGGTTGCTTCTGCAACGGTCATGACGGTGAAGCCTTCTGCTTCTGCTTTGGCTCGTGATTTGGAGCCTTCTGCTAGGCCGATGCGTACGTCGACGCCGGAGTCGCGCAGGTTTTGTGCGTGTGCTTGGCCTTGGGAGCCGTAGCCGATGATGGCGACGGAGCGTCCTTGGATGATGGATAGGTCTGCGTCATCGTTGTAGAAGATTTTTGCTGCCATGAGAGGTGTTCTCCTTGGTGTTAGTGTGTGGTGACTGTTCTGGTGTTGAGCAGTCGTATCTAAAAACTCGTGTCGGGGTGTGCCCGTGTTGGGGTGCCCCTGTGGTGGTGTTGAGCGGTTTAGCTTCTGAGGGCTTTTTCGCTCATGGAACGTGGACCACGTGCGAGTCCGAGTGTTCCGGCTCGGATAATTTCTCGGATGCCGAAGGGTTCTAGCACGTCGAGTAGGGCGCTGAGCTTTTCGGCGGATCCGGTTGCTTCAATGATGACGGACTCTGTAGAGACGTCAACCACTTGGGCGCGGAAGAGGTCTGCTGCTTGGGTGACTTGCAGACGTGTTTGTGCGTCAGCTTTAACTTTGACCATGATGTGGTCTCGTTGCACTGAGGTTTCTGGTGTGAGTTCAACAATTTTGAGGACGTGAATGAGTTTATTGAGCTGTTTGGTCACTTGCTCTAATAGGTTTCCTTCGGCGTCTACCACAATGGTAATACGTGAGATGCCGGGAACTTCTGTATTACCGACGGCGAGGGACTCAATGTTGAACATTCTTCGGGCGAAGAGTCCGGAGACTCGTGCCAGCACGCCGGGTTTGTCTTCGACTAAGACGGAGAAAGTGTGGCGGCTCATGGCTTAGTCCTCTCTTTCAAAGATGGGTGAGGTGTCTTTGGCGATTTGGATGAGGTCGTTGGAGACTCCTGTGGGCACCATGGGCCAGACCATGGCGTCGGGGCTGACGGTAAAGTCTACGACGACGGGGCGGTCGTTGATGGCGAGCGCCTGTTGGATGGTTGCGTCAACGTCGGCGTCTGATTCGCAGCGTAGTCCGACGCAACCGTAGGCTTCTGCTAGTTTGACGAAGTCTGGGATGCGTACGGTGCCGGCTCCTGTGTTGAGGTGGGTGTGTGAGTAGCGTCCGTCGTAGAAGAGGTTTTGCCATTGGCGCACCATGCCCAGTGAGGAGTTGTTGATAATAGCAACTTTGATGGGGATGTTGTTTTGTGCGCAGGTGGCTAGTTCTTGGTTGGTCATTTGGAAGCAGCCGTCTCCGTCGATGGACCAGACGATTGCGTCGGGGTGTGCGACTTGTACGCCCATGGCGGCGGGCACGGAGTAGCCCATGGTGCCGAGTCCTGCCGAGTTGATGAAGTGGCGTGGTTTTTCGTGTTTGAGGAAGTGGGCGCTCCACATTTGGTGTTGTCCAACGCCGGCAACATAGTAGGCGTCGGGGCCGCTCAGCGCTGAGATGCGTTCGATGGCGTATTGGGGTGAGCCGAGTCCGTCGTCGGTGGTGGTGTATCCCAGCGGGTAGTTTTCTTTGAGGGCGTTGAGGGTTTGCCACCACGGTTCGAGCGGGCTGAGTTCTGTTGCGTAGTCGGTTTCGAGGAGGCTGTTGAGTTCGGGTAGTACTTGTGCGAGGTCTCCTACGATGGGTACGTCTGCGTAACGAATTTTTGAGATTTCGGCGGGGTCGATGTCGATATGAATGACTTTCGCTTCGGGTGCGAAGGATGAGAGGACGCCGGTGACGCGGTCGTCGAAGCGTGCTCCGAGTGAGAGCAGTACGTCAGCTTTTTGGAGTGCAGTGACTGCTGGTACGGTGCCGTGCATACCGGGCATTCCGAGGTTTTGTGGGTCGGAGTCGGGGTATGCGCCGCGTGCGGTGAGTGTGGTGACGACGGGTGCGTGGGTGTTTTTTGCGAGGCGTTTTAGTTCTTCTGGTGCGTTGGCTCGTACCATTCCCCCGCCGACGTAGAGTACGGGGCGTTGTGCTTGTGCGAGCAGTTTTGCTGCTTCACGGATTTGTTTGGAGTGTCCGCGGGTGACGGGTGTGTATCCGCGGATTTCGACGGTGGGTGGCCATGAGAAGTCCATCATGCCTTGTTGTGCGTCTTTGGTGATGTCTACGAGCACGGGGCCGGGGCGTCCGGTGGAGGCGATGTGGAAGGCAGTGGCGATACAGCGTGGGATTTCTTGGGGGTCACGGACCATAAAGCTGTGTTTGGTGATGGGCATGGTCATGCCGACGATGTCTGCTTCTTGGAAGGCGTCGGTGCCGATGACGGAGCTTGAGACTTGTCCGGTGATGGCGACGATGGGTACGGAGTCCATGTTTGCGTCGGCGATGGGTGTGAGGAGGTTGGTGGCTCCGGGGCCTGAGGTGGCGAGGCAGACTCCTACTTTTCCGGTGGATAGTGCGTATCCTTGGGCTGCGTGTCCTGCGCCTTGTTCGTGGCGTACGAGGATGTGGCGAATTTGGGTGGAGTCAAAGAGTGGGTCGTAGGTGGGGAGGATGGCTCCTCCGGGTAGGCCGAAGATGTCGGTTACGCCGAGTTTTTCGAGGCTGCGGATGATCGCTTGTGAACCGGTCATGCGTTCGGTGTGGGTTTCGGTTGCGGTGCTGTCGTTGTGTTTGCCAACGTTTTGAGCGAGTACAGCTGGTGTCATCGATGGACCCGTGGTCATTTTCTTTTGCCCTTTGACGTTTTAGTGGTGGTGATGCTTTTCATGGTCGTTGACGGGTGTGTCTGCCGATCATGTTCGTAGGAGGTTTTGGTGTTTTCCTGATACGAAAAAACCCTCCGCCTGAGTGGAGCGAAGGGTACGCATGCATGGAACACAACAAAGTTTTGCCTAGGCTAGCGCGCCCTATCTGACGACTAGAAGGCTAATAATGTGTTGTGAACTGCGTTGCATTTGCATAGCTATAATATTTGTCGTGGTGGGCGGTAAAAGTCAAAGACATCTCATCATCCGACACGTTATTGTGAGGTCTTTCGTCTTTTTGGGCGGGTTATGTGCGGTTTATGTCGTCTTTTAACGAGCGTGACCTTATGTTAAATATGACGTGCAAAACATCAATAATGTTTTAATAGTCGCGTCAGAGGGGCGTTTACCCTAGACTGGGGTTCATGACCACACATACGCTTTCTAGCGAGTTCATTACGGCAACTTTGCACCCAGTATTTGATGAGCAGATTATCAACTATGGTGCTTATAACCTTATTTTTGCTACAGGTCATGCGTTGTATCGCAATCCTGATATTGCTATTCAGCAGCAGGATTCTCAAGAGTATTTCATTATTGGGTATCGTGATACTCCGCGAGAGGTCATTGTGGCTCCCGTGCTTTTGCCGCAGGCTTTACCGGCGGGGACTCCTACCTCTATTGATAATACGAACGCGATTCGTGCCTATAGTTTGAATGAAGATACTTTTGGTTTGGAGTCTACGACGGGTACGTCTTTTATTTTGACGATTCCTCAGAGTATTGAGATTGTTTTAGAGAATGGTTCGGGTGTATTAGAGCAGTCTAGTGACATTCTTGATTTTCAGAATTTTCTGAGTGAGTCGTGGCTTGAGGACTAATATTTTTTGATGTTTTCTGCGTGTTGATACGCTCTACAGATGTAGAAAAGGGTGGTTACCGTTTTTGTTGGTAACCACCCTTTTCGTGTGGTGCGCCCCGTGGGACTTGAACCCACAACCCATTGATTAAGAGTCAATTGCTCTGCCAATTGAGCTAGAGGCGCATTCTCGTTGCCGAAGCAACGAATAAAAACTATACCTCGGTGAGGAGGAAGACGCAAATTTTCAGACAAGAGATATGCGGCACACCGCGTATCGGGTGAGTCAGCGTTAAAGCATTGAGGGTCTGACTCGTTCGAGTCAGACCCTCAGTATTATGTGGTGCGCCCCGTGGGACTTGAACCCACAACCCATTGATTAAGAGTCAATTGCTCTGCCAATTGAGCTAGAGGCGCATTCTCGTTGCCGAAGCAACGAATAAACTATATCCGACATGATGAAGATATAGCAAACCCTACACTCTCAATGTTACGCAAAACACAGTTGGTGGGGTTTATTGTTCTCGTTGAGCACGAGCAGCGTCAAGAAGTTCAGGGGTAACAATGTCAAGCACCGCAGTTGTTGGGCCAACAACTTGAGACACCTCGATGGGAGCTTCTCCTTCAGGTTGTACGGGTTCAATGTCTCCGGTGAAGTCGGCAAGTCCTACGGCGGCACGATGTTCTTCGTGAGCACCGTGAAGAACGATGTCGTTACCTTCTTCTTTGGAGAGTTTACGTACAATATCGACGAGCATCTCACGAAATTCGGGGTTAGCTAATGCACCCAAGGAGGCGAGATTCTTATCAATTTTTTCAGCGCGTGCAAGCACGTCTCGTCCTGCGTCAGTGATATCTAAAAGATAACTGCGGCGATCGTTGGCGTTGCGCACTCTAAAAACATAGTGGTGAGATTCTAGACGGGATAGAGTCTTTCCCATGGTTTGAGCTTGCACTCCAACGATGGAGGCGATACGAACTTGTGAAGTTTTTCCTTCACGAGCAATGACACCAAGAGCGGTAACTCCGGCGTGAGTTAATCCCAACTCGCGTAGGTGGTTATTCCAGCTATGTTCAAGCATGCGAGCGGACGTAGATAACAAACGATTAATTGACCAATTACCAATATCAGGCATGTATCTAGTATAGGTAAAGTCTTTACATATTTTGACGGAATCTATACTTTGGCAAGCAAAGAATAATCACATTCAGACCTTATACACAGCCCGTGCACATAGTTTCGTCAAGCAAACCTCAGGTTTTTGAGAATGCTCTCAGAACACCGAGAAAAACCGTAGAGCCTCAAGAGATGAGAACATCACACCTAAGTGTTTCACATATTGGACACAGGTTTGGTTTTAGGGACTCCCCCACCCTAAACAATCGCCAACACGCACCTAGTGCAAAACATCTGCCACCCGATAAGATAGACCCCTAAACAACACCCACCCCTATAAATAGTAGGAGCATTCAATCATGGCAGAACGCCTCGACATTGGAACACCAGCACCAGCATTCTCACTCAAAAACAGCAACGGAGAAATCGTCTCCTTAGAACAATTCTCCGGGCAAAAAGTCGTGCTCTATTTCTACCCCAAAGCAAATACTCCCGGCTGCACCAACCAAGCCTGCGACTTTCGTGACAACATCGCCTCACTACAAAGCCACGGATACGTTGTACTCGGAGTATCCCCCGATTCTCCTCAAGCACTCCAGAACTTCACCCAAAAACAAGAACTCAACTTCGAACTCCTATCAGATGAGGACCACACTGTAGCGGAGTCTTATGGTGCATGGGGCGAGAAAAAGAACTATGGAAAAACCTATATTGGGCTCATTCGAAGCACCTTCGTCATCGACGAAAACGGAAACATCAGCCTCGCTCAATACAATGTGAGAGCTAAAGGACACGTTGCAAAACTGCGCCGCGACCTCGGCATTGACCCCAGCTAACGCGTATTCCAGCACCCTCATCTCAAAAATTCTGCATTATTTTCTCTGCCGATTTGCACAGCCAAAATATATCGTGTACTATTTCTAGAGTTCGCTCAGCTGAACATGCGCGAGTGGTGAAATTGGCAGACACGCAGGATTTAGGTTCCTGTGCCTTCGGGCGTGAGGGTTCAAGTCCCTCCTTGCGCACTGCATAACATCATAGAAAAGATAAAGCCCGGTATATACTGGGCTTTATCTATATCTACAGGTCAATACAGCTCTTTCGTCGACCTTAACGCTCACAAGGGAAGTGTGTTTCTGTGTCTTCTGGTCTCAACCGCCGCGAACTTTTCCGCTACGGGTCACTCTTTGCTACCGCAACAGCATTTAGCGCCTGCTCTGCACAAGAGCAGAAAGACACCACAACACCACACACCCACGATGCAAGCGCTTTACCCACACCGACCAAACACCAACCGATCACTCTTCGATTCGCAAACGCAGCACCCACACCATCACTAGATGTCGCCACCAGCGGAACACTTGAAACGGCACGCATCTCAGCACAAGTTCTTGAGCCCCTCCTCAGAGCAAACGTCGACACCGGCCTACCCGAAGCTTCTCTAGCAACACAATGGGAGCTCTCCTCAGACAGGCTCACATACACTTTCACGCTACGAGATAACGTCACTTTCCATGACGGGTCTCCCTTTAACGCAGAATCCGTTATCAAAAACTATCAACGATGGGTCCACGCAGCAGCCGACACCACCGCATATTCTCGCACTGACTACCTGCAACTTTTTAGTGGAGTCACCGCACCAGACCAAAGAACACCGCTAGTCACAGACTGCAAAGCCATCGACGAAAAAATCATCTTCACACTTTCACGCCCCTCAACATCTTTTATTAAGGCGCTCACCCAACCAGCATTTGGCATTGCCTCCCCCGCCTCACTCAATGACGAATACCATTTCAAAAAACTACCCGTAGGAACAGGCGCATACACCCTCAAAGAATGGGACGGCTCAACAGCAACACTCGAAGCTTCCCCCACCTATTGGGGAGCAGCACCTGTTATTGAACGGCTCATCATCAGCACCATCTCCGATTCTGATAAACGCTACTATGCTCTACGCAACGGCGATATTGATGCCTACGACCTCGTAGCCATCGACAACTATGTTCCCCTAGCACGCTCTGGCAACCTCATCCAACCACGAGACCCCTACGCCATCTGCTATATCAGCATTAACACGGATCACCCCCTTCTGAGCAAAGCGCTCATGCGTCAGGCCATAGCTCACGCCATCGACCGTCACGATGTCGTGCGCAATAATTTCCCTCAAGGAACAAACGTCGCAAACGACTTCCTACCAGCGCTATTCATGATGAAAAATGATGACACACGCGCCTACTATAACTACGATAAAAACCGCGCCAAAGAACAACTCGAAGCAAGCGGATACAACGGCGAAGAACTCACCTTCTACTACCCCACAGGTGTTTCTTTAGCGACGATGGAATCCCCCGAAGCTATTTATGCGTCTTTGGCAGCAAACCTCGTCTCTATCGGGCTCAACATCAAACCAATGCCCGTGCCGTGGAATGAAGGCTACCTCGACATTATTAGCAAGCAAAGCACAGAACGTGCCCTAGCATTAACAGGGTTCGTAGGCTCCTACCGCGACCCAAACGCCTTCATCTCAAGGGTCCTAGCACCCACCTCAGAAATCGTGCACTCAGCCGAACAAAGTGAAGCCACCTATGTCGAAGACGGCGAATTAGAAATCCTCGAAGAATCAGCACCCGAAAACCACAAACTCGACGCACCAACTGACGAACAACCCAAAGACGATACAGAAGCTCCAACAACAGAAAAAGACGACGCCCCTGCACCAGATACCACTTCACTGGCAGAATTACCGCGAGAAAAAATAACCTATACACAAATTCTCAGTGCGATGAGAGCAGCAGACCAAATCAACGACATCGACGAACGCCGTATCGCATACCAAGAAATTAATCTGCACATCGCATTATTAATGCCGGCAATCCCTATCGCATACCCTATTTCTTCGGTAGCGCTTGGCCCACGCGTCGATTATTACCCGCTCAGTGCCACAGGCATCGCAAATTTTGCTTTAGCAAAGGCTCACTCCTAAAAAATTATCGCGTCTTTTTCAGGTTGCAAGCAAAAGGGTTCACCGTTGAAGGCGCCGAATAAGTTAGTCTAAAACCCAGAGGTTTTTGCGCATCACCAGATACCGCAAAAATCTTTGTGGTAAGTCAAAGAAGACTTACCTCGTATTGACTTATCATCTCTTGGGAGTAATAACCGTGGCTACAACGGAATCGACTGACGTCGTACTCGTCGGTGGTGGCATTATGAGCGCAACCCTTGGTGTGTTGCTCAAAGAATTAGAGCCATCATGGAACATCATCATGTTTGAGCGTCTAGACCGCGTAGGTCAAGAATCTTCTAGCCCGTGGAATAATGCCGGCACCGGACATGCTGCACTATGCGAACTCAATTACGCACCAGCAGGTGCAGATGGTACCGTCTCTACGGCAAAAGCATTAGGCATCAACGAACAGTTTTACACGTCTCGACAACTATGGGCCTCGCTCGTCGCCGAAGGAAAACTCACAGACGCCTCCTTCATCAACTCTGTACCGCACATGTCTTTAGTCTTTGGTGAAGAGCACAGCGCCTACCTCAAGGCACGTTTTGAGGCGTTCCGTCGCGAAAAACTCTTTGAGAGAATGCAGTTCTCTACAGACCACCAAGAAATACACCAGTGGGCGCCACTGACCATGCAAGGACGTCATGCTGAACAAAAAGTAGCAGCAAACTGGTCACCCGAAGGAACAGACGTCGATTTTGGGTACTTGACCGAACAGCTCACCAACTACCTCACCTCACAGGGAGTGAGCGTACGATACGGTCACCACGTCACTCAACTCGTCCAAGACACCAACGGGCAATGGAAAATTACGGTCAAAAACCGTTTGAACTCCGAAGAACACCTTGTGGTTAATACTCGTTTTGTGTTCTTAGGTGCTGGAGGGGGAGCATTAAAACTCCTCCAAAAATCTGGTATCCCAGAAGGAAAAGGCTACGGAGGGTTCCCCGTATCTGGCCTATTCTTAAGAAACACCAACGAAGCCACCGCAACAGAACATTGCGCCAAAGTGTACGGTCAAGCTTCTGTCGGCGCCCCACCCATGTCGGTGCCTCACCTTGACACCCGCTATGTTCGCGGGCAACGTTCCCTACTCTTTGGGCCTTACGCCGGTTTTAGCACAAACTTTTTAAAACAAGGATCGTTCTTAGATCTTCCGTTATCGGTACGCCCCGATAACCTCTACCCGATGGTTCGTGCAGGGCTCGATAACCTCTCTCTCGTAAAATACCTTGTAGGGGAACTTGCAAAGAATCAGTCAAGCCGTATTGACGCATTACACGAATACTATCCGTTAGCTCAAGCCGACGAATGGGAACTAATTCAAGCAGGTCAGCGTGTACAAGTCATGAAACGTGACAGCGCTAAAGGCGGCATCCTCCAATTTGGTACAGAACTCATTTCTGCTCACGACGGCTCTCTTGCTGCGCTTCTTGGTGCTTCTCCCGGAGCATCTACAGCTGTTCCCATCATGGTGAACCTCCTACAACGATGCTTTAAAGAACAGTTCCCAGCATGGGAGTCTCGTATCCGTGAACTGATTCCGGCTTTCGGCGTTCGACTCAACGAAACACCAGAACTTGCCGACGAAGTACTAGAACACACCTCAAAGGTTCTAGGACTCTCGTACTAACACCCACAAGATACAGACGATTCATGTATATCAGAGTAGAAGGCGTGCAAAGATTTTTTGCACGCCTTCTACTCTATTGCCACTTGTCATAACCCTTATCAACATAAAAATACAGTATCCCAGTATTTTTGAGGGAAGCTAACAGCTAAAGCCCAAGAGTTCTAGAAGCACACTGAACAAACATGTTAAGCTTACGTAGCAACTCATTCGCATCGACTAGGAGTTCGGATGTCTTTAGAGGAACAAACAATCACTCGCGCTCAAGAAGCCCCCGCACCAGAAAAAGTTCATAAACGCTACACCATCAAAGAAGTCACCAAATTTAACTGGGGGTACGTCATCAAACGTGCCTTTAACAAGTTTGGTACTGACGGTTGTACCGATATGGCAGCAGCACTCACCTACCACGCGGTGCTTTCCATCTTCCCTGCTCTATTAGCAGTAGTTTCTCTCCTCGGCGTTTTCGGACGTGGCCAAGAAACCACGCACGCAATTATCAATTTCATTAGTGATATTGCCCCAGCAGAAGTTCTTTCTATCGTCGAAGAACCCATTTCTCAGCTCACCTCATCAAGTGCTGCTGGTTTAGCGCTTATTACCGGTGTTGTCGGTGCGCTCTGGACAGCTTCCGGATACATCGGCGCTTTTGGGCGTGCACTCAATAGGCTTTATGGTGTCGTTGAAGGCCGACCCATCTGGAAACTTCGACCTCAAAACCTATTAGTCACCGCGATTCTCGTCTTCATGCTTGTTCTCATGCTCATGGTGCTGCTCATGAGTGGTGGAGTCCTCACCTTCATCTCAGATAGCGTCCCCGGTCTAGACCTCACCGCATTCACCAGTGTATGGCTCTGGTTCCGTTGGCCTATTATCCTCTGCCTCGCCGTTGCACTCGTAGCATTGCTCTACCACGGCACGCCCAACGTCAAACAACCCAAACTACGAATCTTCTCGGCTGGTGCAGCCTTCGCACTGGTCTCAATGGGTATCGCCGGCTTAGGGTTCTCGTTCTATGTATCAAACTTCGGCAAATATAACGCCACCTATGGTCTAATCGGCGCTGTCATCGTCATGCTCCTATTCATCTGGATTATGAACAATGTGCTACTTCTCGGCGCAGAAATTGACGCAGAAATTGAACGTATGCGCGAACTACGTGCCGGTATTTCGGCAGAAGAATTCGTTCAGCTTCGCCCACGCGATAATACTCAAGCCATCAAAATTATTGAGACAAAAGAGAAATTTATTGCTGAGGGGAAAGCGATTCGCCTATCCCAAAACGGTTTAGATTATCAGGCGCTCGCTCAAAAACTTGAGAAAGAGAAATCTTCACCTCAACAATAGGTGCTTGTTTTCTGCCCTCGTACACCCTGATAGAAGGATGGAGTGTACGAGGGCAGAACGTTATCTTCCTCATTTTCTTTGGTCACCAGTCACACTGCACACTACAGTGGACTGGTGACTATTTTTCCTCCTCTTTCGTATCGGATATTCCCTGCTGCACAAAACAGCCCAGAACGTTCCCCTATCATCTTTTTACACGGCTTCGCCGCAACCGGAGAACAATTATGGGTGCGCACCGGATGGGTCAAACGGTTCACCGCTGAAGGGTATCCTTGCATCATCGTTGATTTGCCGTATCACCGCAATGAAGACCTCAAAAACCCAGACCCATCACTAACCTATACGGGTGATATTCCATTACCTGAAGAACACGGATTCTTCGTATCAGCAGCTCACGCCGTGGCACAATTTATTGACGAGCTTGACTCCCCTGCCCACCTTGTAGGGTTTAGCGCTGGTGCCCGTATCGCATGGGAAGCTAGCTCCTACGCAGGTCATAACGTGCTCTCTACAAGTATTGGTGGGCTACCTCAGCACGATCATCTACCGCTCATCGCACAATATCTTTTAGGTTCCTTAGAGCAAGAAAATATTAATCCGACGTTCCCCGCCGTCATTAATCATTCGCTCATACGAGAATCATCACTCAAACATTTTGCATGTTTGCCGTTAGCTTTTGATTTTGACCCAACACTTTTACACCCGCTCTGCCCTATTCTGCTGGTGCGCGGCAGTGAAGATAGCGTAGCCGGTGATTACTCGTGGCTTACTGAGGCTCTGACCGAAGCCCACGTTCCCTATGAACAGCTCATCTTAGACGGACGTAACCACGTCAATGCTCTTACCAGCGGAGTCTTTAAAAAACGTGTGTTAGCGCTCGTTCAAGAAAGCGAAGAAGCCTTTATCATCTAGAGCGGATTCTCTATCTCCTAGTACAAGAAACATGGGTGTGCCCCTGCCGAACAGAAAAGCTCAGCAGGGGCACACCCATATTTTAAGGGGAAGAGCCTTATGAGGTTGTCGACGACGGAGGGTCAAAATCTTCTAAGAGTGGAAGACGTTCTTCGTAGGTTGCTCTCCATTTGGCACCATATACGTGAGATAAGAGCGCAAAAAGAACAGCAGCAAATAGCGGAATAAGCATCGCTGATTGTTGCCCTAAACTCTCACCCACGGTTGCCGCCCACACATACCCTAAAGCAAGCCCACCAATATAAGTGGTTTGTATGGCAGATAAGGCTAAGCCCACGTTGGCACGCGCCGCAATAGCAGTCATAATCGACTCCATACACATCAGTGATGCGCCAAGTAGTCCACCGTAGATGGCAAGAACAACAGTAATCCAGAATTGAGATTGTGGGATAGACAGAATCAAACCCACCAATAACAGTAGATGAGCGTCTAAGAGCCAGCCTTGCCATGTGCCTAAACGTAACCGTAGAACCGTCAAAATAACGCAGGTACAAGCGCCAGCAGTTCCCATCATGCCAATATAAAACCCCACAAATTCGAGGGTGTCAGAATGTAGACCGCGAATCACCAACGCGGTCTGTGTCGAGCCGATTGCTGTACCAATGCAGGCGATACCAAGCATCGGCAAAACACCAAAAGGAGGCGGGTTACGGATGGGAATAGGTATCGTCTCAATGGAGGGGTGCGAAAATTTGAGCGTTACGATAGCTTTCGGAAACCACAAGATAAAGAAAATTGCGAAGACGTCAATGAAGATAACAGCATATAGCGAGGATAACGCCCCCGAAAAAATAGCGATAGCACCCACACTTGCCGCAGCCAGAGGCAACGCAATAACGTCAAGGATAGATTCTAAAGCGATAGCAGAGTTCAAGAGTCGACGATCTTGAGTTGCCGTATAACGTTCACTCCAATAACTACGCATAGCGGCACTTATCGGTATGGTGGTTGCTCCTGCCAATGCAGAAGCTATCAAGAAGATAGGTATGGATCCGCTGGCACGGTTGGGAGCAAATTGCACCGTTTGCACCATCAAAAACGCTACCGCCGGAATGTTCAATGTTGCCGTAATGCACACTACTGAACGGTACCCAAGACGTTGAGCTATACGCCTATAGGTTCTTTGCATCACCGCTGAGCTCATCGTGATGAGCCCCGCAGAATACGCGCCAAGTGTGATTTCGCTGGTGCGTGTTCCCATGCTAATGAGCACTGCGAGCGCCACCATGTAGGTGGGTAGTCGGCTAAAAAGTGAGAAGATAATAAATTTTTTGCCGACAATCGATGTCAGGTAGATGAGGCGGTTTTGTAGGTAGCGTACGGAGTGTCGTATGCGTAGTGTTCTGGTGTAGCTCGGTGTTTCGGTCTGTTTAGGATATTTGGGTGACAATATCTGACCCTTCTGGTGAGCTGACCAAGGTGATGTGTTCAGGTATTCGGGTTTTGAGTTCGTTCACGTGTGAGATGAGTCCGATGACGCGTCCTTGTTCGCGTAGTCCGTCGAGTGTTTCCATGACGTTGTTGAGAGTGTCTTCGTCTAAGGTACCAAATCCTTCGTCGACGAAGAGGGTGTCTATTTCTATTCCTCCGTGTCGGTGTTGTACGACGTCTGCTAGTCCGAGTGCGAGGGAGAGTGATGCCATGAAGGTTTCTCCTCCTGAGAGCGTTTCGGGTGAGCGTTGTCTATCGTGCCAGTGGTCGTATACGGCTAATCCTAGACCAGATTTGCTCTGTGTTTTGTGGTCGCTGTGTTGGAGTTGGTATCTTCCGTGTGTCATGGCTTGGAGGTGTTCGCTGGCTGCTTGTGTGATGTCTTCAAGTTGTGCAGCAAGGATGTAGGTGGTCAGCTGCATTTTGAGGGTGTTGTCGGTAGATGTTGCGTGCGCAATTTTAGCGAGTTCTTGTTTCATCTGTGCTTGAGATGTGAGTTCTTCGCATGTTGCACGGTGTTCTCGGTATTGTTCGAGGAGCTCGGTGGTGGTGTTTTGGGCTTGTTCGATGGTGAGGGTTTGTCCGAGGAGGACGTCTTTATAGGTGCTCAGGTTTTTGGTTTTGTGTTGTTGGTGTTCGAGGTCTTTGGGGCTTGGTGGTTGGTGTCCTTGTGCTAGTTCGTTGGCGACGGCAACCATATGTTCGTGGGTGAGCGCTTGTGTGATGTAGTGGGTGTTTGCGTCGTGGTTTGTGATGTCTTCTTCCCACTGTTGTAGTTGTGTGGTGGGGATGGTGGCGTCTTGTATTGTTTGGATGCTGGTGAAGGATGATTCTTCTAGTTTTTGGTGCCATTCATCCTGATTTTTTTGGTGTTGTTCGCTGATGTTTTGTGCGTGGGCGCGGGTGATTTTGAGTTCGTCGAGAATGCTGTTGAGTTTGTTGAGGTTTTGTATTCTTTCGTTCAGTGTGTAGTTGGTGTGGTGTTGTTTGAGGGTGTTTTCTTGGGTAGTGATGTGTTGGTGTTGTTCGTTGAGAGTTTTCTGGTGTTCTTCGTAGCTGGTGTGGTGTTGGATGGCTTGTTCTTTGAGTTCTTGAAGCTGGTGTTCTAGGGAGTTGAGTTGTTCTTTGAGGGTGTTGCGTTGGTGGTGGCGTTGTTCTGCTTGGTGTTGTTGTTCACGGTGTTCGGTGAGGTTTTTGTGGGCTTGATCGATGGGTAGTGCGCCGTTGCGGGTGAGTTCTTCTAGGTGTTGGGTGATACGTTGAACGTTTTGGTGGCTGTTTTTGGTGTTTTCGGTGGAGTGTTCTAGTTGTTGTTGTGTTTGGTCGATGTCTCGTTGTTCGACGAGTTCTTCGGTGGTGTTGTGGTGTGCTGGTGCGGGGTGTTCGCAGGATCCGCAGACGGGGCAGGGTTCGTTGGGTGTGAGGTTGATTGCGAGGCTATAGGCGGCTTGGTTGTAGCGTAGTTGTTGTAGTTTTTCGAGGTGTTGTGCGTCTTTTCGTCGTTGTGTTTCGTAGGTTTTGTAGTGTTCTTGTTCTTTGTTGAGGTGTTGTTGTTCTTTTTCGTGTTCTTGGGATAGGGCAAGGATGTTTTGTGCGTGGGTGTATTCCTGTTGGGCGTGTATGAGTTCTTCTTCGGTGTCTGCTAGTTGTTGGTATTGTTTGTTGAGTTCTTCGTAGCGTTGTTGTGTTTTTTCGTGTTGTTGTTGGTTTTGTTCAACGGCCGTGCTCAGTGTTTTTTGGCGTGTGAGTAGCTGTTGGTAGTGTTTTTTAGAGTGGTTGAGTTGTTCTTCTTCTCGTGTGAGTTCGTGCAGTGTTTGGAGTAGGTGTGGGAGTTGTTCACCATATTCTTTGAGGTTGGTGCTGTGTTCTAACGGGTGTTCGTAGAGTTCTGTGATGAGGGGCAGTTCAATGCTTTGAGGGTTGTGGTGGATGTGTTGGTGGTGTTCGGTGCAGAGTTGTTGTATGTGGTGGGCAAGTTTTTGTTGCTGTTGGGTGTTGTGTTCTTGTTGCTGTTGGGTTTCGATGAAGCGACGGTAGAGCGGTAGGAGTTGTTGTGCTTCTTGTGCTCGGCGTACTTTTTGGCGTTGTTCGTTGATGTGGCTGGTTTGCGCGGTAAGTTGCTGTTGTTGTTCTTGTAGCTGAGTGTAGTGGTGGTGGTGTTCTATACGGCGTTGGAGCTGGGTTTTGTGTTCGTGGTTGCGTTCTAGTTCTTCTGCAATGTTTTGGTGTAGTTGATGTAGTAGTGGCAGTACACGTTGGATGATGGTGTGGTGTTGTTCCATGTGTTCTTGACGTTGGTCAAGAGTGTATGTGTCGTCATCTTTTGGGGTGGTTGGGGTGTGTTGTTGGGTGAGTTGTTTGAGCTGTTGTAGGTAGGTGTTGTGTTGTTCTTCGGGGAGTTCGTCTATGAGGTTTTGTGCAGTGTGGTTGAGTTCTTCTTCGAGGTGTTCGATACGGCAGCGTTGGTAGGTGTTGAAGAATTGTTCCTCAAGGTGGCGGAGTTGTTCCGTTATCTGTGTGGTGTGTTCGTTGGCTTGTTGTGCTTGTTCTTTGAGGAGTTCTTGTACTTTTTCGAAGGTGTCGATGGGAAATAGTTTTTTGAGGAGGGTTTCTCTTTCTGCTGATTTTGCGTTGAGAAACTTCGCAAATTCGCCCTGTGGTAGGAGCATGATTTGGGTGAATTGTTTTTCGTCGAGTCCGATGAGTCCGGTGATATAGGTGGCGGCGTCGCTGATTCGTTCGGCGAGGGTGTCCCATTGTTGTGTGGTGGTGTTGAATTGTTGGACGTGAACTCGGTGATGGTTTTTTGTTTTTTTCTGCGGGTTTTGCCATTCGGGGCTACGCCAGATTTTTAGTCGAGTGTTGCTGATGGTGCATTCTAGTTCGACGGAGGGAATGGCTTCTGGTGTGGCGAAGTGGCTTTTGAGGTCTGCTCTTGCACTAGAGGTTTTTCCGTATAGGGCGAAGCAGATAGCGTCAAAGATAGTGGTTTTTCCTGATCCGGTGGGCCCTGTGAGGAGGAAGAGTCCGCTCTCGTTAAGTTTTTCGTAGTCGATGCTGACGGTGTGCGCAAACGGCCCAAAGGCGGTCATTTCTAGTCGATGCAGTCTCATCGTTAGCCTTCTTTCGCTTCGAGTTCGCGTTGTGCTTGTTGGACGATGCCGTTGACGTATGTTTTTTCTGTTTCGGTCAGTGGATTTTGTCGGACGTGTTCGAAGAATTCGGTGCAGGTCGCAACGACGTCGTGACTTTTTTTGATACGTTCGCGGTATGTTTTTGGTTCTGTTTCGCTGCGTTGTTCTGGTTCAAAATGGAGCTCAGCGATACTCTGATATTTTTGGCGTAGTTGTTCAAGAGCACCAGTGGGGCGGGGTGTATCGGTGATGTAGATTCTGCAATAGTGCTCATAGTAGGCGCTGTATTCGGGGTTGTTGAGTAGTTCGTGTAGTGTGCCTCGAAGGGTTTTCAGGTTAACTGTTGTGCGCCAGTGATGTTCTTGGATGTTTAGTGCCCCGTCGTCAGTAATATCGAGAATCCATGCCCCTTTACGATGTTTTTCCTCTGAGTAGGAGTACGCCAATAATGATCCGCTATAGCGGATGGTGTCGGTAATTTTTTGGGGGCGGTGTAGGTGCCCTAACGCGGTGTAGCTGAACCCTTCAAAGGTTTGAGCGCCTACGGTGCCTAACCCGCCCACGTGGATGTTGCGTTCTGATTCTGAGGGTTCTGCGCTGGTCACAAAACAGTGCGCCATCATGATAGAGGCCGTGATGTTTTGTTGTTTTTGTAGATTTTTTTGGGCTTGTTTACTAGCGTATTCGAGAACGTGCGCGTGGGTTGGTTCCACCTCAAAGCGTGCGCCGGCGCTTCGTGGTTCGAGGTATGGGATGGCGTAGATAGCTACTTTTTGGTTGTCACGTTCGATGATGACCGGCTGGTCAATGTTGTCGATACTGGTGCGCATGTAGACTTCGGAGCGTTCAAGAATTTTTGTTCCAAACCCTAAACGGATAGAGGAGTCGTGGTTACCGCTAGAAATGACGATAGCGCACCCTAAAGCGTTAATAGTTTCGAGGGTTTGCGACAGCATTTTGACGGTATTCACACGTGGCTGAGCCTGATCGTAGACGTCTCCGCTGATGAGAAGCACGTCGATAGATTCGGTGCGGATAGTATCTATCAGTTCTTTCAGAAGTTCTTGGGTGTGTTCTTCTAGGGAGAACCCGTGGAATGAACGTCCAAGATGCCAGTCAGAGGTGTGCAGAATACGCATATCCCCTAGTTTACCTATTGGTGCTTAACACTGCAGAAGTTTTTCTTCAAAGTAGTTCACTGTTGAGTTATCTAGAGTTTAGAATGGCAGTTATGATTTCTGCAGAAGGTATTATTGCCCCTAGCCCCGAGTCGCCTACGTATCGAGATTCTCTTCGAGGCGTTTTATGGGGTACAGCTCTAGGAGACTATGCTGGCAGGCAGGTTCTCTCCCCCGAGTCTTCTTCAGCAGATGACATTTTAGAAGATGCTGTTGTACGTCATGAGCTTTTACGTTCATTGTTCTCGCATCACATCACCTGTTTTACCATTTCTCAAGATACTCAGCTGACCCTGTTCACTTTAGATGCTCTTACAGAAGTTCTTGAATGGAATAATGAGGGTTCTTCAGCGGATGAGTTAGCGTGCCTGTGGTTAGCGTATTTGCGGTGGTATCGCGGTACCGGACGTGTTCTCGAGTCTGATGCGCCAATATCTTTGCCACGCGAGATTGATAGCCACCCAGCTTTACAAAAAGCTCACACTCTTGACCCCGCTATTTCTCGCTCATTAAACACTGGTCAGATGCAAACGCTTGATAAACATGTTTGCCCCGATGAGCAAACCACCGGAGCGTTAGCGCCTTCTGCTGTTTTTGGTTTTCTTCCTCTTGAGCAAGAAAGCACTGTTATTTCGTTGAGTGCACGGGCTACGGCTCTTACCCACGGGCACCCCGAAACAATAGTTTCTTCTATTGCCTATACGTTGTTGATTCGTTATGCCATTGCCTATCGTGATGTGGTAGAGCAGCCTATTCGGCAGGCGGTCCTTTCGGTCTTGGATTGGATTGATTCTCTTCCTCAGCGTGGGATTCCTTCTAACGGTGAGAAGATTCGTTGTGCGTTACGTCAGGCAAAAGCCTTGTCTGAGCAGGATGTGCCAACACATCTTTTAGATGAGGCGTTTCGTCATGAGCAGGTTTCTTCTGCGGTGCTCGGTCGTGGAGTGTTGTCTGCTTTGGTTGCAGAGAATCGTGAAGAAGTTTCTGCTCTTGACGCGATTGCTCATGCGGTGCGTGTGCCGTTGGTGTCTGATTCTTCTGCAACGGTTACGGGCGCTCTTTTGGGCGCCGGTTATGGTTCAAGTATTTTTTCGCCAGAATTTACGTCACGTCTTGAAGTGCTTGATGTGATAGATGAGGCGCTCAATCGTTGGTGTGCCCAGTTGGGTGGTTCTGCCGTTCAGCAGAAGAGCTAGATTACGGTTCTCATATTTTTGAGTTGATAGTGGCTTGTTTGTGGGTTTGTCTCATCGGCAAGCCACTATTTTCATAGTGAACGGCTCTATGTACGTAGGTTCTGACGTTTTGTGAGGTTTAGTCCTATTGTATGAGGTTTTGACGGTGCGTTTGTAACCAGTGGTCGGCTCTTTCGACGGCTAAACGAATAATACCGCCACCTTTACCGTTATGAATGGCGTATGCTACCGCTTCTAACGCCACCAGACGAGAGATAATTTGTGCCCGATGAATCTCATCTTCTCCTAAGAATGAGCTGAGGCAGTCCCACCCGTACCAGTTCCCTAAGGACGCGTAATCGTAGGCGGGGTCGGCAAGAGTTGCGTGGTCCCAGTCAATGACACCAGTAAGTTTATCCCCGTTCCAGAGGATGTTATGCCCTGCAAGGTCATTATGGATGAGTACGGGTTCAACCTCGGGAAGGTCATGTACTTGTTGAATAATGTTCTGCGCTGTTGAACGGTTCGTTTTGAGAAGACGCGGAAGCACATCCTGTTCGAGGGCACTCAGCCCGTCTTCTCCGCCCCAATGCTGGTGTGCAGAATCAAGGTATGGTTCCATCCCCTCATAATCAACACGGTGTATTTCGCGGACGAGTTGCGCCAAATATTTTGCTGGTGCAGGCCCGGGGTTTCTTGGTTCACCTTTAATCCACCGTAATCCTACTGCGGTAAAGCCTTGGCGGGTGATGGTTCGAGTAATGGGGCGAGGAACTTCAAAAGAAAAATGGTGCGGTAAACGGCGAAGCACTTCTGTACGACGCGCCACATGACGGGCAACTTGGTCACTTTTTGCCACGCGAATACTCAGCTCTCCACCCATATTAATCACAATATGGGCGGAGCCGCTGGTGCGAATATCCCACCGATCTTGTGAGATATTCAGACCGGCTTGAGCCATCACAGCTTGAACCACTGGCAGGTATTGTGCCTGCTCTAGATACCCGTGATGTGGTGTCATCGTTTACTCCTACGCCGCTAACATCTGTAGAACTATTGTTCGTCTGAACCGTGTTCGTCAGATAACAGTGCAATCAGGTGAGGAATCAGCGCTTCAAATGCGCGAGCGCGGTGACTCATCGAGTTTTTGACCTCGCGTGGTATTTCTGCGCAGCTTTGCCCCAGGTATGGTGCTTCGAGGTCTTCGGGTACGAGAATGGGGTCGTATCCGAAGCCTCCGTCTCCGCGTGGTTCGCGTAGTAGCGTTCCGCGCATGTACCCGTGTTCGACGTGTTCTTCGCCGGTGGGTGTGACGACACTTGCGGCACAGCAGAATTGTGCTCCACGGTGTTCGTCGTCAATATCGGATAGTTGTGCAAGTAGTAGGTTGAGGTTTGCGGTGTCGTCGCCGTGGTGTCCGCACCAGCGTGCCGAGAAGATGCCGGGGGCGCCGCCGAGTACGTCAACGCTTAGTCCGGAGTCGTCTGCGATGGCGATAAGCCCTGTTGCGGCTGCAACGGCGCGCGCTTTTTTGAGGGAGTTTTCTGCGAAGGTTACGCCGTCTTCGACGACGTCAACAGCACCTATGGTTGAGGCGTCGACGACGTCTTCGTCGACGTTGAGTCCGCTAATTTTGTCGCGCAGAATCTCTCGTAGTTCGCGTAGTTTTCCGGTGTTGTGTGAGGCGAGGACGATGCGGGCTGGCATGTTTATTCTCCTAGTGTTTCACGCTGAATACGGGTGAGTTCTGCTGTTCCTTCTAATGCTAGGTCAAGGAGTGCGTTAAGTTCGTCTCTGTCGAAGGGCGCGCCTTCTGCTGTTCCTTGTACTTCGATGAATTTTCCGTCACCGGTGACGACAATATTCATGTCGGTTTCGGCGCGGACGTCTTCTTCGTAGGGTAGGTCAAGCATGGGTGTTCCGTCGATGATGCCGACGGATGTTGCGCAGACGCTTCCGGTGATGGGTTGTGCGTTGCGGTTGATAATGCGTTCTTTTTTAGCCCATTCGATAGCTTGTACGAGGGCGATGTATGCGCCGGTGATGGCGGCGGTGCGGGTTCCGCCGTCTGCTTGGAGTACGTCGCAGTCGAGGACGATGGTGTTTTCGCCGAGTGCTTGGGTGTCGATGACGGCGCGTAGGGAGCGTCCGATCAGTCGTGAGATTTCGTGGGTGCGTCCACCAATTTTGCCTTTGACGGATTCGCGGGTGGAACGGCTGTTGGTGGCGCGTGGCAGCATTGCGTATTCTGCGGTGACCCATCCTTTGCCTTGTCCTTTGAGCCAGCGTGGTACGCCTTCGGTGAAGGATGCTGTGCAGAGGACGCGGGTGTTTCCGCATTCGATGAGGGCTGAGCCTTCTGCGTTTTGTGACCATCCGCGGGTGATGGTGATGGGGCGTAGTTCGTTGTGTGCGCGTCCGTCTTTGCGTGTTGTCATGAGTTGTTCTCTTTTCTTGTCGGTGGTTGGTGTGCGGTTTTTAGAGTCGTTTTCCGATGACTTTGAGGGTGGTGGTGTGTGCTGGTATGTGTTGTGGTCTGGGGTGTACGACGTAGGTTGCGCTGGCTTCTGCTATTCCGATTCCGCCGTCGTATACGGTTTCGGCTTCGGCGCGTATGGTTTCGGGGTCGTTCCATACGGGTAGGTGTGTGAGGAGGAGGTTGCGTGCGCCGGCTTCTTTGGCGGCTTCTGCTGCGCGTTTTCCGGTGAGGTGGATGCCGCGTAGGTGGTCGTCTCGTCCTTCTTGGTAGGCGGCTTCGCAGAGGAAGAGGTCTGCTTGGTGTGCGGCTTTGACGAGTCCGGGGCAGGAGTCTGTGTCTCCAGAGTATGCGATGATGGTGTGCCCTTGGTCTGAGTCGCATTCGATACGTAGCGCGTAGGGTGCTACGACGGGGTGGACAACATCATAGGGTGTGACGGTGAATGGGCCGATGTTGACGGGTTGTTCGGCTTGCCATTCGTGGAAGGTGAATTCGGTGTCCATGCTGGTTTCCATGGTCAGGCCGTGCGTGTTGAGGAGGTATTCGTGGATGCCTTCGGGTGCGTAGAGTGGGATGGGTGGTTTGTTCCATCCGCGGGGGTCCCATTTGACGGCGACGTGTACGCCGGAGAGGTCGATGCAGTGGTCTGGGTGGAGGTGGGAGATGAGGATTGCGTCGATGTCTTCGAGTTTGACGTGACGTTGGAGGACGCCTAATGCCCCGTTGCCCATGTCTACGAGTATTCGCCAGGTTTTGCCGTTGAGGTCTGTTGCTGAGATCATGTAGCAGGACGCTGGTGAGGTGGCGCTAGGGAATGAGCCGGAGCAGCCGATGACGGTCAAACGCATAGATGATGAACCTTATTTGTTGTGCTCGCTGATGGCAGGTGAGACGCTGATACGCGGGGTTTCTGGTGTCATCACTGCTAGTGAGCCGGTGGGGTATTGGTGTGCGATGGATTCTGTGTGTCTAACGCTGGTGACTTCTGGGCCGAGGAAGCGTCGGGCAAGTTTTTCGAAGGATTCTGTTTCGCCGGTGGCAAGGAATTCGTGGGAGGTGCTCAGCCCTGCTTCTCGTTCCATGCCGTGTTGTACGAGTGCACGGTAGACGTCTTTTGCTGATTCTTCTGAGGATGAGACGAGGGTGACGTCCTCCCCCATGATGTATGAGATGACGCCGGTCAGTAGCGGGTAGTGTGTGCATCCTAGCACGAGGGTGTCGACGCCTGCTTCTTTGAGGGGTGCGAGGTATTTTTGTGCGGTGGCGAGGAGTTCTTCGCCGGAGGTGATACCGTTTTCGACGAATTCGACGAATCGTGGGCAGGGTACGGAGTAGATGTCGCAGGTGCTCACGGCGAAGGTGTCTTCGTAGGCTCGTGAGTTGACGGTTGCTTCGGTGGCGATAACGCCTATTTTTCCGTTGCGTGTTGCTGAGACTGCTCGGCGTGCTGCTGGTTGGATGACTTCTACGACGGGTATTCCGTATTTTTTGGTGTAGCGTTCGCGTGCGTCGCGTAGTACGGCTGCTGATGCGGTGTTGCAGGCGATGACGAGCATTTTGACGCCGGAGTCTACGAGTTCGTCCATGATGCGTAGGGCGTTGGCGCGTACTTGTGCGATGGTCAGTGGCCCGTATGGACCGTTTGCGGTGTCTCCGACGTAGATGATGTTTTCGTGTGGGAGCTGGTCCATTACTGCGCGTGCGACGGTGAGTCCGCCGACTCCGGAGTCGAAGACTCCGATGGGTGCGTTGGAGGTGGGGGTTGCTGGTATGTGCGTTCCCCAACTCGTTTGTATGGTGGTGTGTTTTTGGTCGGTCATGGTGTTTTCGAGAATACTGTGTGTGGGTGTTGTTGTGGTGTTCCTGAGTGTTATGTTGTGGGAAAGAGGATAAATCTCACGCTGTGGTGTGAGGTGGGTTAGTTGTCGTCGGGTAGTTGGCTGAGCATTGCTTCCATGAGGGTGTCTTGGAGCCATGTGATGAAGTTGTAGACGAAGGACATGTATTCTTCGACGGTTTCGACGGTGTTGTTGTTGGTGTATTCGCCGATTTTCTCGGCTTGTTCTTCACTGTGGATGTTGAGTCTTTCGCCGAGTGTGAGGCGTACGTCGTTGAGTGCGCAGGCCCATGCTTGTGCGTGTTCGTCGTTGAGGGTGATGTTGTGGTGTTGTACTTGCATGTGTGCAAGTTTGAGGTTGCCTATTTTGTGTTGGCGTAGTGAGAGTTCGGTGTAGCGTCGGTATTCGTCGGCTACTTCTGGGTCGTCGGATGCGACGGGGAGCATGCGTGCGACGGCTGGGTCTTCGGGCATGTCGGTGTTTTCGGTGATGCCGATGAGGGCGGCGAGGGGGTCTTTGTCTGGTTGTTCGTCGGGGGTGAGTGCGGTGGCTACGTCGTTGAAGAGTTTGCCGAGTAGTTCTGCTTCGGTGGCGGAGAATTGTGCGGTGTATCCGCGTGGTGTGGCTTTGAATCCTTGTGCCATGTTAGTTTTCTGCCCTTTCGAAGGTTGCCCAGAGTCCCCAGCTGTGTAGTGCTTGGGTGTGTTTTTCGGCGGTTTCTTTGGTGCCGGTGTAGACGATGGCTTTTCCGTCGTTGTGTACTTGTAGCATGAGGGTTTTGGCTTTGTTGGTGCTGTAGCCGAAGTGTACTTTGAAGACGTATGTTACGTAGCTCATCAGGTTGACGGGGTCGTTCCAGACGATGACGTTCCAGGGGGTGTCTGGTTGTTGGTGGGTGCTGGCCTCTTGGTGTGGGGCTTCTTGTGGGGCAATTGACATGTTTGCTCCTTACGTCCTGGGGTGGGTGAGCTCTCGTGTGGATGGGTGGTCGGTAGCTACTGGTCTATCCTATCGGTTGAGCTGTCTTTGGCCAGTGTGGTGTGGAGTGTGGTGTTGTTTTGTGTCCAGCAATCTACTTACATGCAATTTTACCTTATGTATTTAGCATAAAGTTCGTGCTGGAGGTTATATAACGTTCTTTCAGGCAGTAAAGTTAGTGTCGTGTCTACTTCAACAGCTTTATTAACTGACCATTATGAATTGACGATGCTTCAGGCAGCGCTTAAGTCTGGTACGGCGCACCGTCATAGTGTTTTTGAGGTCTTTACTCGCCGTCTTCCTGCAGGCAGACGCTACGGTGTTCTTGCCGGTACAGGACGTTTCTTAGAGGGCCTTGCAGATTTTCGTTTTACCACCGCAGAGCTAGATTATTTAGCGGATGCGCAGGTGGTCAATGATGAGACGCTCTCTTATTTAGAGAATTTTCGTTTTAGCGGAAACATCTATGGTTATGCTGAGGGTGAGGTGTTCTTCCCTCATTCTCCAGTGTTGCAGGTGGAGGGCACTTTTGCTGAGGCCTGCATTTTAGAGACGTACCTACTGTCTATTTTGAATTATGATTCTGCGGTGGCTTCGGCGGCATCTCGCATGTCTGTTACTGCAAACGACCGCCCGTGCCTTGAGATGGGTAGCCGACGCGCCCACGAACAGGCGGCGGTGGCGGCTGCTCGTGCCGCCGTCATTGCCGGTTTTGAAGGGACGTCTAACCTTGAGGCAGGCAGACGCTACGGTTTGCACACGATTGGTACGAGCGCTCATTCTTTCACTCTTTTGCACGATAGCGAAGAGGAAGCATTCCGCGCACAATTAGCTTCTCTTGGTAATAAGACCACTCTTTTGGTGGATACCTATGATGTGGAGAAAGCTGTTCGTTTAGCGGTTAATCTTGCCGGTCAGGAGCTTGGCGGTGTTCGTCTCGATTCTGGCGATTTGGTGGTTCAGGCGCGTTGGGTGCGCGAACTTCTTGACTCTTTAGGAAATACAAACACGAAAATTACGGTCACCAGTGATTTAGATGAGTACGCTATTGCGTCCTTAGCTGCTGCCCCTGTTGATTCGTATGGTGTGGGCACTAAGCTGGTGACCGGTTCTGGTGCTCCTACCTCCTCAATGGTGTATAAGGTTGTTGCCCGCGAGAATAGTGATGGTGTGATGGAGCCTGTTGCTAAGGCTTCTCGGGGTAAGGGTTCTCATGGTGGGCGTAAGTCTGCTGTACGCCAGTTGAATTCTCGTGGTGTTGCTACGGCGGAGCTGATTGGTGTTGGGCCGACCCCGTTGAAGGTTGAGGGCTCTCGTGAGCTACTTGTCGAGTTCGTCAAGGACGGGCAGCTTCTGCCTGGTTTTGTGGGTGCTGAGGGTGTGCGTCGTGCGGCGGAGCGTCATCAGCGTTCTATTCAGGAGCTTCCGTATACGGCGCATCGTCTTTCTGCTGGTGATCCGGTGATTCCTACCGAGTTTATTGACCAGAAATAGGGTTTTTACTCTTTTTTGATATGGTGTTGCCTCACCTCGTAGCCGGCTGGTTGTGTGGTGAGGCAACATGTACACACAGCATAGATGTCTAGAAAAGAAACGGGTTTATACCATGTCTAAAGCGTTGATTATTGTCGATGTTCAGAACGATTTTTGTCAGGGTGGTTCTTTAGCTACTGAGTCTGGTGCGGAGGTTGCGTCTCTCATTAGTGAGTATGTGGAGAACAACCATCATAAGTACAGCACGATTGTGGCGACCTTGGATTGGCATATCTCCCCTGGTGAGCATTTTAGTGATACTCCTGATTATCAGGTGTCGTGGCCAGTGCATTGTGTTGCCGATAGTGAGGGCGCGCAGACTCACCCTAACCTTGATACCGATTATATTGACGGATATTTCCGCAAGGGTGCGTTTGAGGCTGCTTATTCTGGTTTTGAGGGGCTTCTTGCACCGGAGGATACTGTGATGACCGGTGAGCGTGATGCTCAGGCTCAGCAGGTGGATGATTCTCCAAAGGTCTCTCTTGATGATTGGCTTCAAGAGCATGAGATTGCTGAGGTTGATGTGGTGGGTATTGCCACCGATTTTTGTGTGAAGGCTACGGCGCTTGACGCTATTGATGCCGGCTATGACACTCGTGTTCTACTCGGTTTGACAGCACCTGTGAGTGAGCAGGGTTTGTCTGATGCTGTTGAGCAGTTAGAGGACGCGGGCGTTACCGTCGTAGAAGACTAGCACTCCCCCGCTTTTTCTGCCGTTAGAGGCTTTTACGGTGAGCGTACTGCACCCCACATAGGGTGGTGTGTAGTACACTCACCGTATTTTCTTTAATGTTTTATGGGCGCTCTACACTTATACCCACACATAGTGGGTGTTGTTATTTTCTTCCAATAAACCAGTCAGCCAGTTTATCGATGCGTGCCCTAATCTGGTCGGCAGTTGCCTGCGCAACCGCTGGCCCACCACATGCGCGACGCAACTCGTTATGAATCACCCCGTGCGCTTTTCCAGAACGAATAGCGTAGGCAGAAACATTCTTCGCTAACTGATTTCTGAGGTTCTTGAGCTGCCGGTGATCAACCACGGTGGGTGTGCTGCCTTGTGGTTTACGTGCAGCGTGTTCTTTTTGGCGTGCTTGAAGTAGCGTGCTGACCTGTTCGGCGTCTAGTAGCCCGGGGATGCCGAGGAAGTCTTGTTCTTCTTCGGAGCCGAGTGCTACACCGCCGGTGCTGTATTCTGCGCCGTCGTAGAGCACCCCATGAAAAGACGCTTCAGAGCCGAGTGCCTCAAATTTTCCGCGGGTGAGTTGTTCGCTGGCGCGGTCTTCACGGTTGGCTTCGTCAATGAGGTGGTCGTCAAGTCCTTCGTTGAGCGGGTCGGCGGGTGTGTTTGCGGTTTTTCTGTCGAGTGCGTGGTCTCGTTCGGTTTCCATTTCGTTGGCGAGAATCATCAGTTGCGGTACTGATGGGAGGAACACCGACGCGGTTTCTCCTCGTTTGCGTGCACGCACAAAACGTCCGACGGCTTGTGCGAAGAAGAGCGGGGTGCTGGTTGATGTTGCGTAAACGCCGACGGCGAGTCGGGGTACGTCGACGCCTTCGGATACCATGCGCACGGCAACCATCCAGCGTTGGTTTCCGGCGGAGAATTGGTCAATTTTTTCGGATGCGGTTTTGTCGTCGGAGAGTACGACGGTGGGTTTTTCGCCGGTGATGGCGTGGAGTTTTTCGGCGTAGGCGCGTGCGTCTTGGTGGTCTGTGGCGATGACGAGTCCGCCGGCGTCGGGTACGGTTCGGCGTACTTCGGTGAGGCGTTTGTCGGCGGCGGTGAGCACGGTGGGTATCCATTGCCCTTGTGGGTCGAGTGCGGTGCGCCAGGCTTGTGCGGTGACGTCTTTGGTGAAGCCTTCACCGAGTTGTGCTGCCATTTCTTCGCCGGCGGAGGTGCGCCATTGCATTTTGCCGGAGTATGCCATGAAGATGACGGGGCGCACGACGTGGTCTTTGAGGGCTGGGCCGTACCCGTAGGAGTAGTCGGATGCGGAGCGCCGTATGCCGTCTTGGTCTTCTTCGTAGCGGACAAATGGGATAGGTGAGTCGTCAGAGCGGAAGGGTGTGCCAGTGAGGGCGAGTCTGCGTGTGGCGGGTTCAAATGCTTCGCGTAGCCCGTCTCCCCATGAGAGGGCGTCGCCGGCGTGGTGGATTTCGTCCATGATGACGAGGGTGCGCCCGTTTTCGGTGCGGGCGCGGTGTAGTAGGGGTTTGTGCGCTACCTGTGAGTAGGTCAGTGCTACACCTTGGTATTCTTCGCCGTGTGAGCCGTCGGAGTTTTTGTAGTTGGGGTCGATGGCGATGTGTACTTTTGCGGCGGCGTCTGCCCATTGTTTTTTGAGGTGGTCTGTGGGGGCGACGACGGTGAGCCGGTTGATAACTCCGCGGTTGAAGAGTTCTTTGGCAACGGTGAGCGCAAAGGTGGTTTTACCTGCGCCGGGGGTTGCTACTGCCATGAAGTCGCGCGGGTTTTCGCTGAAGTATTTGTTCATGGCTTCCGCCTGCCATGCGCGTAGTTTGGTGGCGGTGCCCCATGCTGCACGGTTGGGGTATGCGGGTGAGAGTTCGGTGTTGGGTGTGTTATGTGCGTCGAATAGTGATTCTTGTTCGTTGTTTTCGCTCATGGTGTTCTCTCCCCCTGTGTTTGTGGTGGCGCCCGTGTGCTTTGTGTGCGTGGGTGCTCTGTTGAGTTTAGTGCGCTTGGCTTGTTTTCTCTACTTGCGCACGAGTTCACGTACATCACAAGGGCAGGCAGGTGGGGTGTTTTTGTGGTGTACGTGAACTCGTCATAGGTGATGAGATTCTGTACGTTTACAGGGGTGAGGTGGAGTTTATTTAGTGTGTTGTGTTGTGCTCCGATTTCACCATTCCTTTATTTTTCGGATGATTTTCTGAAATTCTTTTCGGTAATTTTTGGCTCCACCTCAGCGGTTTGGTTCTCTGTTTAGTTCTCGTGGTTATGATTCGTTTCCCATGGGCGGATTGGCTCCTCAATTTTAACCTCATCGAGAAATTTGCGAAATTCATTATGTTTTTCAATTAGGAGAAGAGACCTCAGAGGATTTATGTATAAAACATAAAAAAACCCAAAAGTCACAAGAAAAACCAACAAAAAATCTGGGGTTTTTGTTATAAATTCTGTTATAAAAAAAATAAGAAAACTTTGATCCAACAGAAGTTCCTTCAGCTTATCCAAGCGGCAGGGTGCATCACAAAAACCAGGTGAATAATTTAAAAAGTCTCTAAAATGTTTTAAACATAATAGAATTTTTCCACTTACATCTGAAGACAAAAAAACCGCAGATAAACCAGCAGAAGCCAGAGCAGATACTATTTGACCGAATTGGCCAGCCTGAGAGCACATACCCCTACATATAAAACCTTTTATGCCACCAATTACACAATCCACAAAAAGACATAAAAGACGGAAAATAATTAAATTCAACGGTATAATAGCAGGACACAGAACAGAATAGATTATCGCACGCAGAAGATAATCCTCTCCCCCAAAACCAGCACCCACAGATGCAACAGTTAAGATAATAATTTGAAGAAGAAACCAAGTCAATAAATCTAAAACTAAAACTTTACATATAAAAACAAAACGTCCTTTCTTAGAAGAGAAACTATCTAAAAGTTTTGTCCTTTCCTTATAAGTCAATATTAAATAGCCACATATAGGCAGCATTAAAAGACTCATCTTTTCCTTAAAAGAGTTACCGTCCTTAAAAGATTTAACGACAAATCGCACTGCACCATTTATCGAAAAAAACTGCTCCGCAAACAACCGCTTACATCTCTCTACTTCGCCAACTGCTTCACTAATAGAAACACTTCTAACAAAATCTCTCCGATAATAAATCGGACTACTAAAAACACTGTTTAATAGTTTGCGATCATATTTACCCACAATGGAAATCCGGCGAGATTCTTTTTTAGCAACGCATAAAACTTGTTTTGG